>JBIJBP010000040.1:0-37241 GCA_044345155.1 Prosthecobacter sp.
TTCCCACCTTAGAGGATTTTGCGCTTTAGTGTCAATGTTTGGCTGTGGAGTTGCAGGGGCGCGCCAGTCCTGCCACCTTGCGAGCCCCGCCATGTTTTTCATTTCCACCCGCGGTCAGACGCGCCCGCATACTTTTAGTGAAGCTGTTGAAGCCGGACTCGCCTCGGACGGAGGCTTGTTCCTACCGGAAAACCTGCCCTCTCTTGCCGAAAGGCTGATCGGCTGGCAGACGCTGTCCTATCCAGAGCTTGCGGCGGAGTTTCTCAGCCTATTTGGTCCGGAGATCCCGCTGGATGAATGGCACGAACTCACGAAGGAGGCCTACCGCCGTTTTGACACGCCGGAGGTGGCGCCGCTGAAAAAGCTTTCAGACCAGCTCTATGTGCTGGAGCTCTGGCATGGCCCAACGCTTGCTTTCAAGGACTTTGCGCTTCAGCTTCTGGGCCTTCTTTACAAGAGGCAGGTCAGGCTGGGCGGCAAGAAGCTGGCGGTGCTGGGGGCGACCTCCGGCGACACCGGCAGTGCGGCGATCCACGGATGCATGGGGCAGGAGGGGATTCAGATCTTCATCCTGTACCCTCATGGCAGGGTGGCGCCGCTGCAGGAGCGTCAGATGGCCTGCACCGGTGCGCCAAACGTTTTCGCCATTCCGGTGCCGGGAACCTTCGATGACGCCCAGCGTGTGGTGAAGGACTGCTTCGGGGACCAGGAGTTTGTGCGCGAGGTCAACCTCTCGGCCGTGAACAGCATCAACATTGCGCGGGTCCTGGCTCAATGTGTTTATTATATCTGGGCCTGGCTGCGTCTTCCGGCGGAGGCGCGGGACACGGTCGAGTTCGTTGTTCCCACCGGTAATTTTGGCAACGTTCTCGCCGGCTGGCTCTGTCAGCAGATGGGCATGCCCTGCGGATCCTTCAGGGTGGCGACCAATCAGAATGACATCCTGCACCGCTTCTTCTTGCTGGGAGACTACCAGCAGGGCGAGGTGAAGCCCAGTCATGCTCCGAGCATGGACATCCAGGCGGCGTCCAATTTTGAGCGTTACCTGTATTACATGCTGGGCCGGGATCAGGGCCGGGTGCGCGAGGTGATGCAGCGGATGAAGGCTGGTGAACGCCTCGCCTTCCCGAAGCCAGCCTCCAGTTTCAGAAGCACGCGGATGGATGATGAAACGATTCCGCAGGTGATCGCACAGGTCTGGAGGGACTGGGGCTATGTCATTGATCCGCACACGGCCTGCGCCTTCACCGGCATGGCCGAGGGGCGGGTCAGCGTGGTGCTCAGCACAGCCAGTCCGGCCAAATTTCCGGAGGTGGTCCAGGCGGCCACGGGCAGTGAACCGGTTCATCCGACACTTGAGGACCTGAAGATCAGGCCGTTGCAGACGCATCCCCTGCCTGCCGAGGACAAGGCGGTGAAGGATTTTATCCGTGCACATCCTTGACGTCTTGATTAGGGTCGCCCCCTCACCATGTGGAGCGAAGTCATCACCCTCTGGCAAAGCATTCGCGATCCCGAATACGCCCACCTGCTTCTTGAGCCCCTGCCGCTCTATGGCCTTGGGCTGGGACTGATCCTGCTGGCGGTGGCAACCCTGGTCCGTGAAACGAAGTCGCGGATGCTCGCGCTCGTCTTGATGGGCGTGTCGTGCGCCAGTGTGGGACCGTACCTGAGCTTCCGGCTCAGCGCCACGCCTCGCATTCTGGCGACCCGGCCGGTGGCGGTGGGGCCTCAAATTGAAAAGCAGACTCAGCTTAGGCAGCAGGTCGCCTGGGCCTATTATCTCATGTCAGGGGCCAGTCTGGCTGCTCTGGGGATGGCGGGCGGACGTCATGGGCGCCATGCCCTGGCGGTTGTTTTCCTGGGAGGAACCGTGTTGTTCTGGCTGAGCCTCTGGCTGCACAAGAAGGAGTGTGAAGTCTACCATCCGAACATTCGGAGGCTGGTCAGCCCGAGTTGAGCCGGGTGGCAGTTCCGGCGGAAGGGGGGTGACAGGAGGTGTGAAAAACTCAAAAATGTCGTTGCGCAGCAGGGGCTCTGTGATACGACTCACGCCCCCTCCGCCCCAAAGGCGGTTTCCCCTGTCCAGCATTCATCGTTTTTATGCGAGTCCGTCCGTCCGTCAAACCTCTTTGCGAACTCTGCCGCGTCATCCGTCGCGCGGGCGTGGTTCGTGTTGTCTGCAAAAACCCTCGCCACAAGCAGCGCCAGGGCTGATCCACTGACTTTTATCCGAACCTTCTGTTATGGCACGCCTACTTGGAGTCGAAATCCCGAACGAAAAGAAGATCGAATACTCACTGCCGTACATTTTCGGCATCGGTCTTCCCCTCAGCCGCAAGATCCTGTCCCACACCACGATCGATCCGAACACCCGTACGGGTGAGTTGACGGATGATCAGTTGGCTCAGATTGCGCAGACCGCCCAGGCTCTCAAGATCGTCATTGAAGGTGACCTTCGCCGTGAACAGCAGATGCACATGAAGCGGCTGCTCGGCATCAACTGCTACCGTGCCACCCGTCATCGTCGCGGCCTTCCTGTGCGTGGCCAGCGCACCCACACGAATGCCCGCACTCGCAAGGGTCCCCGCAAGACCGTTGGCGCCCAGAAGAACCCCGGTGCCAAGAAGGGCAAGGTCTGATCCTCGCCGTATTGAAACGAAGCAAACCCCTCTCCTAGTATGGCAGACGAAACGACGCCCCCCGCAGCCGCTCCTGAAGCTGCTGCTCCCGCCCCGGCCCCTGCAGCACCTGCTGCCGCCCCCGCCGCTGACAAGCAACCCACTTCCGGTGACCGTGCCGTCTCCCAGAGCGTCTGGCTCGAGATCGGCGGCGGCGAAGGCACCGACTCTCCCAAAGTCATCAAGGCCAAGGGTGCCAAAAACGTCAGCTCGGGCGTGGTTCATGTTCAAGCGACCTTCAACAACACCATGGTGTCCATCACTGACCGTGCTGGCAATGTGATCGGTTGGTCCACTTCCGGCAAGATGGGATTCCGCGGTTCCCGCAAAGGCACCGCATACGCTGCCCAGGTCGTTGCCCAGGATGCCTGCCGTCAGGCCATGGGTCACGGGCTTCGTGAGGCTGAGGTTCGCCTTCGTGGTCCGGGTTCGGGACGCGAATCTGCCGTTCGTGCCATTCAGGCCATGGGTGTGGAAGTGACCGTCGTCAAGGACGCCACCCCCATCCCCCACAACGGCTGCCGTCCGCCCAAAGCTCGTCGCGTCTAATTTCAGCCCTTATTTTCCTTTAGCATATGGCACGTTACACTGGTCCCCGCGAAAAGATCGCACGCCGTTTCGGCATTGCCCTTTTCGGCCCTTCCAAGGCTCTTGAGCTGCGCAATTTCCCCCCTGGACAGCATGGCGTCCGCAACGCCCGCCGCAAGGTTTCCGAATACGGAGTGGCCCTGATCGAAAAACAGAAGCTGCGCTTCCAATACGGCGTGCTTGAAAAGCAGTTCCGCCGCTTCTTCGCCGAAGCCCAGCGCCGCAAGGGTGTGACCGGTGAAAACCTTCTCCAGATGCTGGAGCTTCGCCTCGACAATGTCGTTTATCGCATGGGCTTCGCGAACACCCGCTTCGCCTCCCGCCAGCTTGTCAGCCACCGCCACATCACCGTCAATGGCCGCGTGGTGAACATCGCCAGCTATCAGGTGAAGCCTGGTGACAAGATCGGCGTCAAGGACAGTCCGCGCTCTCAGCAGCTTGTGGGCCGCTTCCTCGAAATGACCCTCGGCAACCCTGCTCCGGACTGGATGACCGTTGATCGTGACTCCATGAGCGCTGTTGTGAACCGCGCCCCGATTCGCGACGAGATCAATCCGATCGCCAACGAACAGCTGGTGGTCGAACTTTACTCCCGTTAAAGTTCCAGGGCAAGATCACAAGACCTTCGAAAAGGACGCCGTAAGGCGTCCTTTTTTGTACCCTGGCTCCTGCCGCAGCCTGAAGGTGATGCAGTGCCTCCGCCGCATCCAGGCCTTACCGATTTTAGGGTGCCGACGGCATATTCTGGCTGCCGGTTTGGGCTTCGAGCCAGCTTCCTTGATTCAGCGGGTCCTGGGTGCGCAGCAGGAGGGTTGTGCGCCAATTATGAAATACCTCTGGCAGCCCTTCGGAACTCCACTTCATTGCCACAGGCTCCAATGGCCTCGGTCTCGCTGATGAGGCCGGCCTCGTAGGCGCGGACGATATTGGTGAGGAAGGTGCAGCAGTTCGGGTCATTGCCGCGCTGCATGTAGTTGCGGATGTTCTCGATGTCCTGCTTGGCGATCCACTGCTTCACAGCACCGCCGTTTTCCAGGTGCTCGACCAGCAGGTGCATGCCGCCGTCAGTCCGTGGCAGGAGCTTCTGGCAGAGTGCGCCGATGAGCTGCTGGGAGAGAAGGTGAAGTCCGAGCGCGGACTGTTCCGGAGGGAAAAGGTGGGCCAGGCGGTCCACGGCATCGACAGCGCTGTCGCTGTGGATCGAGGCCAGGACGAGATGGCCGGTTTCGCTGGCCTGCAGGGTGGTCAGGGCGGTTTCGAGGTCACGGATCTCACCCACCATGATGACGTCCGGAGCCTGGCGCATGGCTGCGCGCACGCCGCGGGCATAGGTGGTGGTGTCGCGTCCGACCTCTCTCTGGGTGAACATGCTGGACTTGTTCGGATACATGAACTCGATCGGGTCCTCAATCGTCACGATGTGGCGTGCCATGTTTTCGTTCATCCACTGGAGCAGGCCGGCCATGGTGGTGCTCTTGCCCATGCCGGTGGGGCCGGTGATCAGGATGAGGCCGCGGGTTTTCAGGGCCCATTTGGTGAGCAGCCAGTCCGGCACCCCGAGATTGCCAAGCACGGGCAGGTCGGTGCGGATGCGGCGCATGACCACGCCGAGGCGGCCGATGGCCTTGTAGAG
Source organism: Prosthecobacter sp. (assembly GCA_044345155.1). Classification (GTDB taxonomy): domain Bacteria; phylum Verrucomicrobiota; class Verrucomicrobiia; order Verrucomicrobiales; family Verrucomicrobiaceae; genus Prosthecobacter. The sequence continues at coordinate 4,903 of JBIJBP010000040.1, forward strand.
GTTGACGCGGTAACGGGTGTTGCTGGATGAGACGAGGCCGGAGTCCTTGTCGTTGTCATGTTCGGGGCTGGCGCCACAGGCCTGCCACAGTCCGGCCATCTGATTCAGCTGCATGACTGCATCTCCGAAGAGCATGATCTGTCCGTTGATCTTCATCCGGGGGACCTCACCCTCTAGAAGAAAAACGTCGCTGGCCTTGTGTTCGTCGGCTGCATTCAGGATGTCATCCAGGGAAAGGGGCATGGCCTGTGATCAAAGCCAACTCCGCTCCCCTTGTCGAGGGACTTGTCCGAAGGTGCTGCTTTTTATCGTGAGGGCGCCGGATCAACCTGCAATTTCGCAGGTGACCTTGCCGCCCTTGTCCATCTCGCCGAGTATGACAGCTCCGGTGCCGACAGTGAGGGCCTTCTTTGCGTGTTTGGCATCCAGGATGGCCACCCAGCCGATGCCCATGTTGAAGGTGTCCCAGGCGTCGGAGGGATCAGCGTGGCGCAGGACTTTTTGCACCACGTCATTCTTCCAGAAGGGAACCTTGAGATGGCAGCCGAAGCCACGCCTGGTGAAGATGCGCCCCAGGTTTTCCACGAGACCTCCGCCGGTGATGTGGGCCATGGCGGCGGGCTTGATCCTGGCCTTGCGCAGCCCCCAGCAGACTTCGTGATAAAGCAGGGTGGGGGTGAGTAGCTGGGCCGCCTCCTTCTTGCTCAGCCTGATGTTTTCCTTCGCCAGGATGCGGCGCACCAGGCTGAAGCCGTTGGCGTGGAAGCCGGCGCTCGGCCAGCCGACAAGCACGTCGCCCTTTTTGATTTCGGCGGGGTTCATCACGTTGGCCTTTTCGGCGGCGCCGATGGCGAAGCCGGACAGCTCCACCATGCCGTCGAGCACGGCTCCCGGCATCTCGGCGGTTTCACCACCGGCCAGGATGCAGTTGCAGGACTGCAGGTATTCTGACATGCCGGCGATGATGCGGGTGAGCTGGCGCTTCTGGATCTTGTTCACGCCGACATAATCCAGGAAGAGGATGGGATCCGCGCCGCAGGTAAGCACGTCGTTCACGTTCATGGCCACCAGGTCCTTCCCGGCGTTTTCGAGAAGGTCGTGCTTCAGCAGGAGTTCAAGCTTGGTGCCGACGCCGTCGCAGCCCGTGAAGATGACCGGGTGCTTGTATTTGCTGAGGTCGTAGCCTGCAGCGAACAGGCCGAAGGCGTTGGCGAGCTTGCGCTTCTTCTGGGTGGCCTTCACGAGCGCGCCGATGTCATCGACAAAGGAGGCTGCTTCATGGATATCGACGCCGGCTTGCTTGTAGGTGTGCTTGGACATGGAGAAAGGGGCCGCCTATGTGCGGGCGGGAAGCTGAGATTGCCGCGTCCGGGCGATGATGCAAGCGGCAGCATTGCGAACCCCAGGGGCAGGGTTTCCCCAGGGTCAGAGACGGAAGAGTTTCAGAGCGTTTTCCCAGAGGATCTTGCGTTCGACCGCCTTGCTGGGGGCCAGCCTGCGGATGGCGGCGATGGTCTGCGCCCCCTGGCAGCCTGGGCCGCGGCCAAAGTGGTCCGCACAGTCGCTGCCATACAGGATTTTGTCCTGATGCCTCTGGAAGAAGGCTGTGGTGTGTTCCTCGTCCCGGGTCAGGGCCAGCAGGCCGGAACCGGCTGACATGTCGGCGTACATGTTCGCGTAATCCGCCAGGTAGCGGTCGGTCAGGCCTCCTGCGGTGACCTTGGTCTTGGGATACAGGACCTTTTGATCGTGGGTCTTGTCGATGTTTCCCCAGAAGGTCTGGGCGTGTCCGATGAAGACGGTTTTGGGAAACTTCTCCAGCATGGTGTGGAATCGTTCATAGCCCCGGTTGTAGGTCTGGAACTGGAAATGCAGGAGGATGGGCACCTGGTAGGCGCCCGCCAGTTCGTACAATTTCTGGCTCGCGGCGGAATCACATTCCACGTCGAACTTCTGCTCGCCGATGATGCATGCGCCGAGCTTCAGCCATTTTTCAATGACGGTGGGCGCGCCATCAAGGTCGGTCACCTCATTGGCGCCCCAGAGGTAGCTTTTCGGGTTGGCTTCGGCGACACGTCGGCACCATTCGGTGTCTCCGCAGCGGGCGGCGAGGCCGTTGGACCTGCCCTTGTGGGTGGAGGGTCTTTCCATCGGGGTTCCTGCGGGCAACAGAATGGAACGGGTGATGCCCATGGCCTGTTGGTGGGCGATGAGGTGTTCGTCGCTGCGGTCGTGGTAATGTGTGTGCTGGTGGATGTCCAGGACGGGCTCGGCGGCGCCTTCCTGGGCAAGGGCGGAGGTCGCTGCGGCGGAAAGGATTCCCCGGATGAAGTCACGGCGTGAGGCGGAGGCGGTTCGCATGGTCCTTGAGAAACGATGATGGTGAGCCTGAAACCGGGCTTGGAGTGATGAAAACCGGCGTCGGAATGACCGGCCCGGCTGACGGAGGAACCTCTTCCCTTGACGCAAGCCTGCTTACTGCGCATTTGAGCACTCCCCTTTTCCTGAAACTCGACGCGAACTCCTGACCGTGGCCAAGAAAGCAACCTCCAAGCCCGAAGAAACCTCCCCCATCCTCGCCGACAGCGCTCCGATTGTGGAGCTGCCGGTGGATGCGCACTACAGCAACTGGTTCCTCGAGTATGCCAGCTATGTCATCCTGGAGCGCGCCGTGCCCCACATCAATGACGGGCTGAAGCCGGTGCAGCGCCGCATCCTGCACTCCATGGACGAACTGGAGGACGGCCGGTACAACAAGGTGGCCAACATCGTCGGCAACACGATGAAATATCACCCGCACGGGGATGCAAGCATCGGGGACGCGATGATCCAGATCGGTCAGAAGGACCTGCTCATCGACATGCAGGGGAACTGGGGCAACACGCTCACCGGAGACAATGCCGCCGCGCCACGCTACATCGAGGCTCGTCTCTCCAAGTTCGCCCTGGATGTTGTGTATTCACCCAAGGTCACCGAATGGGCCGCCAGCTATGACGGGCGCAACAAGGAGCCCATCACCCTGCCGGTGAAGTTTCCGCTGCTGCTGGCCCAGGGAGTGGAGGGCATCGCCGTCGGCCTGTCCTGCCGAATCCTGCCGCATAACTTCATCGAGCTGTGCGATGCCTGCATCGCGGCCCTGCGCGGTGAGGAGGTGAACCTGCTGCCGGACTTCGCCACCGGCGGCATCATGGACGCCACGGATTACAACGGCGGCCTGCGCGGCGGTCGTGTGCGCGTGCGTGCCAAGATCGAGCCCGGGGCGAAGAAGCACATCCTGCGCATCACCGAGATCCCCTTCGGCACCACCACCGGCGGCCTCATGGACAGCATCGTCGCGGCCAACGAGAAGGGGAAGATCAAGATCGCCCGCGTGGATGACAACACCGCCGAGAACGCCGAGATCGTCATCCAGCTTCCGCCCGGAGCTGACCCCGACCAGACCGTCCAGGCGCTGTACGCCTTCACGGACTGCGAGCTTTCCCTGGCTCCCAACGCCGTCGTCATCCAGAACGACAAGCCGCGGTTCATCAACGTCAATGAACTGCTCAAGGAGAACGCCGAACACACCAAGCAGCTGCTGCGCCAGGAGCTGGAGATCGTGCTTGGAGAGTTGGAGGAGCGCTGGCACTTTGCCAGCCTGGAGAAGATATTCATCGAGAACCGCATCTACCGGAAGATCGAGGAGTGCGAGACCTGGGAGGCCGTCATCGAGGCCATCTGGAAGGGCCTGAAACCGTTCCTCGGCCAGCTCAAACGCGAGGTCACGAACGACGACATCGTCCGGCTCACCGAGATCCGCATCAAGCGAATCTCCAAGTTCAACAGCTTCGAGGCCGACAACTACATCCGCGAGCTGGAGGAGGACATCTCCGGTGTGCAGAAGAACCTCAAGCAGCTCACCCGCTTTGCCATCGCCCACTTCGAGCGGCTGAAGAAGACCTACGGGCCCGGACGTGAACGCCGGACCGTGATCAGCAGCTTTGACCGCGTGGCGGCCGCGGAGGTGATCCTGGCCAACGAAACGCTCTACCTGGATGCCAAGGAGGGATTTGTCGGCACGGGCCTGAAGAAGGAGGGCGAACCGCTCTGCAAATGCTCCACCCTGGATGACGTCATCTTCTTCACCCGCGAGGGCATGATGACCGTGACCAAGGTCTCGCCAAAGTTCCACGTTGGTAAAAATCCGGAATACATCAGTCTCTTCAAGAAGGATGAGGATGCTGTTTACACGATGATCTACCGGGACGGCAAAAACGGTCCGGTGATGGCGAAGCGGTTCCGGATCGGCGGCATCACGCGTGACAAGCAATACGCCATCAGCCGTGGCACGCCCGGCACCATGGTGCTGTTCTTCGCCCGTCATGAGACGGAGGAGGCCAGCAATGCCCAGAACCTCATCGTGCACCTGAAGCCGGCTCTCTATCTGCGCAACATGCAGCTCAAGTTCCCTGTCGCCGCCCTCGCCATCAAGGGACGTGACAGCCAGGGCAACATCGTCACCAAGCACGCGGTGGACCGCATTGTGAACGAGCGGAAATCCGCCGAATAGGCCGGTTTTCTCCGTGCGATACGAAAGCCGCAGGTCCGTCCGCAGGTTTCAGCCCTGCGGTGCAGGGAATGTATTGGTGCCTGCCGGGCCTCACTCGACGGTCACGCTCTTGGCCAGGTTCCTCGGCTTGTCCACGTCGCAGCCGCGGGCGACGGCGGTGTAGTAGCTGAAGAGCTGGAGCGGGATCACGGTCAGCAGCGGGCTGAGGTAGCTGGGGCAGTCGGGGACGTAGATGACGTCCTCCGTCAGGCGCTCGAGCTCGGTACGGCCTTCGGTGGTGACGGCGATGACCGGCCCCTTGCGCGCGAGCACCTCCTCGATGTTGCTGACGTTCTTGTCGAAGACGGCGTCGTCGGGGGCGATGAAGACGCTGGGCATGTCGGGCTTGACCAGGGCGATGATGCCGTGCTTGAGCTCGGCGCTCGGATGACCGCTGGCGTAGATGTAGCTGATCTCCTTCATCTTCAGCGCACCCTCCATGGCCACGGGGTAGTTGGCCTGGCGGCCCATGAAGAGCATGCCCTCGGCGTGGCAGTGCTTCTCGGCGATCGCCTTGATCTTGTCCGCCTGCCTGAGGATGGCGGTGATCTTGTCCGGAATGGCCTCCAGCTCGTCGATCATCTCCAGGCCGTCGGCGCTGCTGAGGTGATGGATGCGGCCGAAGAGCATGCCGAGAAGGGTCAGTACGGCGACGGTGGACGTGAAGGTTTTGGTGGCGGCGACACCGATCTCGGGGCCGGCGTGGATGTAGCAGCCGCCGTCGCTTTCGCGGGCGATGGTGCTGCCGACGCTGTTGACGATGCCGAGGCACCGGATGCCCTTGCGGCGCGCTTCGCGCAGGGCGGCGAGGGTGTCGATGGTTTCGCCGCTCTGGCTGAGCACGAACTGCAGGGTGTTCTTGTCGGCAGGGACGTTGCGGTAGCGGAACTCAGAGGCGATCTCGACCTCGGTCGGCACGCGGGCGAGGGTTTCAATCAGGTATTCGCCGACCATGGCCGCATGGAAGGCGGTGCCGCAGCCGCTGAGGATGATGCGGTCGATGCCCCGCAGCTCCTGCGGCGTCATGTTCAGGCCGCCGAGGATGGCGGTGGCCTCGTCACGTGACAGGCGGCCGCGCATCGCGTTGCGCAGGCTCTGGGGCTGCTCGTAAATCTCCTTGAGCATGTAATGCGGGAAGTCGCCCTTCTCCGCATCATCGGCGGTGAACTCCACGCGGCTGACCTTCACCTGGGCGTCGCCGCCGGCCATGCTGGTCACGTCAAAGCGGTCGCTGCTCAGGCTGACCACATCATGGTCATTCAGGTAAACGACATCACGGGTGTGGGCCACGATGGCGCTGACGTCAGAGGCGAGGTAGTGCTCGCCTTCGCCCAGGCCGACCACGAGGGGGCTGCCGAGGCGTGCGCCGACGATGACGCCGGGGACATCGGCATGCATGGCGGCGATGCCGTAGGTGCCCTTGACCTTGCGCAGGGCGTTTTCCACGGCGGAACGCAGCCGCGTGGGGCCATCGGTTTCGTCGCTGGCATCAAAGTAGGTGCCCACCAGATGGGCGAGCACCTCCGTGTCCGTCTGGGATTCAAAGGTGTGGCCTTTCGCCGCGAGCTGCTCGCGCAGGATCTGGTAGTTTTCGATGACCCCGTTGTGGACGAGCACCAGCCTGCCGCCCTGGTCGCGGTGTGGGTGGGCGTTTTCATCCGTCGGAGCCCCGTGGGTGGCCCAGCGGGTGTGAGCGATGCCGGTCGCACCGGCATGGGGGACCTCGGCGACGGCATGGCGGAGATTGTCAATCCGGCCCGCCTTCTTGATGATATTGACCCTGGGTTCGCCGTTGAGCAGGGCGATACCCGCCGAGTCGTAACCGCGATATTCCAGCCGGCTCAGACCATCCAGGAGGATGGGGCTGGCCTGCCGCTTGCCGATGTATCCAACAATGCCGCACATAAATTCTTTTGTGACCGCCGTAGCGGACTTTTTTGTAAACGCTAGAAACGGGCCACGCCACCGAAAAGGCAGCCGGATTCGACTTAATCGATAACCGAAATAATAAGGCTTGTGATCACCAGCAGCCGCCAATGTCCGGGGCATGGCTGATGTCGCGCAGGTAACGATAACCTTCGATCCGTTCCTGGTCGAAAGGCGGCAGGAGCGGGATGGCCTCGCGGATGTACTCCCCGCCGTTGACGTCCTCCAGTTCATCAAGCCGTTCCAGGCCCTCGGCATCGACTTCCCAGATCTCGCCCTGGACGCTGAGGCCCTGGGTTTCATGCCTGACCATGCCTGGATAGCCCCCCAGGTCATGGAGCCGGAAAAGGGGGCGGGTGGAGGCCTCGCCAATGAACTGCTGGCCGCGCATCCATCCGTGGTTGGAGTGACCGCGTTTCAGGGTGCCATAGACAAAGATCCGCATGGGAGGAGATGGGAGGGGGAGAGCCGGAGCCGCAACGCTTCTGATGGCATCATCCAGGCCATTTTCCATGAGGAATCCAGGCGGGATGGCCGTTTTGATCCAGCCATGAAATCCATCCTCCCCCTCCTGCTGACGGCCTGGATCGCCACCGGCCTTTCCGCGGAAGAATTCACATCGCTCTTCAACGGCAGAGACCTTGCTCATTGGGTGGTTCCCGAAGGTGACAACGGCCACTGGAAGGTCTTGGAGGGTGTCATTGACTACGATGCCTGCAGCGAGGCGCCTGGGAAGGACAAGAACCTGTGGACCGAGAAGGAGTATGGCGATTTCACCCTGAAAATTGACTGGCGGCTGAAGCAGACCACCGGGTTGTATCCCATGCCGGTCGTGCTTCCCGACGGCAGCCACAAGCTCGATGAAAAGGGCCAGGAGATCAAAATCCCGACTCCGAACGCGGATTCCGGGATCTACCTGCGCGGGCAGGGCAAGTCGCAGATCAACATCTGGTGCTGGCCCGTGGGCAGCGGTGAAGTTTATGGTTATCGAATGGACAAGACGCAGCCGCCTGAGGTGCGGGCTGGAGTCACGCCGAAGGTTCGTGCCGACAACCCTGTGGGAGATTGGAACACCTTTGAAATTACGATGAAGGGCGACCGCCTCACCGTGGTGCTGAACGGCAAGGTCGTCATTGAGAATGCCCGGTTGCCAGGAGTTCCTGAAAAGGGCCGTCTCGGCCTTCAGCATCATGGCGGCAAGAATCCCAAGACTGGCGAGCTTTCCCCGGCCTCCAGCCTCATCCAGTTCCGCAACATCTCGATCAAGGAGCTCTGAGGCCGGTCTGCGTTCTGTTTGGTTTTTGATCCGAGTCAGCCAGGCATTAAGAGCCCCGTCCCTGGATGGGACGGGGCTGGGATCGCCGAGGGGTGGGGGATCGGACGACGCCCCCCATCCTGTCTGGTTTTCAGGTTTCGGTGAGGCCGCGGGCCATGACGACCTTGCCTGTGCGGACGGTCTCGACGATGTCGAACTTGCCCAGCAGGCGGACGGCGGCGTCGAGCTTATCCGTGTTGCCGGTGATCATGGCGATGAGGCTGTCATCCTGGAGGTCAACGGTCTTGCCGGCGTAATGCTCGATGATCTGGAGGATCTCCGTGCGTTCGGCGGCGCCGGCGGCGACCTTGATGAGCACCAGCTCCTTGGCGACGGCGTCGCGGTCGGTGTGCTCGACGCAATGGATGACATCAATGAGCTTGTTCACCTGCATGATGATCTGGTGCAGGCCTTCGGGATGACCGCTGATGCCGATGGTCATGCGGCTGAAGCGCGGGTCACGGGTCTGGGAGACAACGAGGGACTCGATGTTGAATCCGCGGCGGCTGAAGACGGCGCAGATGCGGCCGAGGACGCCGGGCTGGTTGTTCACCATGACGCTGAGCGTGTGGATGTTGATGATGTCCGCCTGAGGAGCGGGCTTCTTGTCGGTGGTGGCGCTGATTTTTTCGCTCATGGTGTTGGGGATTGATGATTTACGATTTGTGACTGATGATTTTGGGCGGACGAACTGCTTTGGCGACCTTTGGCGGTTCTGCGGATGGTGCAGACTTGAGGCGGGCTCGGGCGATTTTGAGGTAGTTCGAATCTTTTTCGATGCCGAGCCACTTGCGCTGGAGATTTCGGGCGGCCGCTGCGGTGGTGCCGGAACCGAGGAAGGGGTCGATGACGAGGTCATCCTGATCCGTGCTGCTCTCGATGAGCTTTTCGATGAGGCTGATGGGTTTCTGCGAAGGATGACCGCACTTTTCCTTCGAAAGCCCTTTCAGGCTGGGAATGCGCAGGATGTTGGTGGCGAACTTGCCGGCTTCAAGATGGGTCCTGCGCGCCTTCTTGTCCTTGTAGCGCGGATCCCGCATGTAGGCCTGGATGGTGGCCGCATCGTAGGGGATGCGGACGGCGTCCTTGTTGAACTTCACCTCATCCCCCTTGCGCAGGACGAGGATCATTTCGTACTGCGGAGTGAAGCTGTCGCGGCGCTCGTTGTAGCCCACGGCACGATCCCAGATGATGAGGTCGTGATACTGGTGCTGGAGGGCGAGGCGTGACATGAGGTGGAGGAAGGTGTGCTCGCGCTTGCCTAGCTGGCCGAAGATGAAGCAGAGGCCGTCGTCACGCAGGACGCGCATGGCTTCAGCGACCCACTTTTCGCACCAGGCGACGTAGGCGGTGGCTGACTTCCACTGGGTGTCCCAGGCTTCATCTTCGAGAACATTGAAATACGGAGGATCGGCGATGATGGACTGTGCGCAGGCTGCGGGGAGCTTTTTCAACTCGGCGACGGCATCGCCTTGAATGATGCGGTTGGTTTTCATCGGGCCGTGCAAAGAGGCGGACAGGAGAGCCGAGCCTGCGAGACAGGCGCAGCCAATCCGCGCCCCCTTGGATCAGGTCGAACCGGTGGGTTTTTCCATCTTATGCTTCGGAGTCTCGAGGATCATGTCTTCCAGTGCGGCCCCGGCGGGGATCATCGGGAAGACGTTTTCAGCCTTGATGCACTCGGCCTCGATGATGCAGGGGCCGTCGTTGTAATCGAGGGCCTGCTGAAGAATGCGCTCGACATCGGCGGGACGGCGGATGTGCCAGCCCTTGATGCCATAGGCTTCTCCGAGTTTGACGAAATCGGGGTTGCCGATGAGGTCGACGCCGCTCTCGCGGTTCTCAAAGAACAGCTCCTGCCACTGGCGGACCATTCCGAGGTAGCTGTTGTTGAGGACGAGGATCTTGATGGGCAGCTTGTGAATCGCGGCAGTGGCAAGCTCAAAGAAGGTCATCTGGAAGCCGCCGTCGCCGCTGATGGAGACAACGAGCTTGTCCGGGCAGGCGAGCTGGGCACCGATGGCTGCGGGGAAGCCGAAGCCCATCGTGCCGGCGCCGCCGGAGCTGAGCCAGTGGTAGCTTTCGTCGTTTTTGTAGAACTGCGCGGCCCACATCTGGTGCTGTCCGACATCGGTGGTGACGATGGCCTTGCCCTGGGTGAGCTTATAGAGCTCGTCGATGACCTGCTGCATGCGCAGGCCGCCCTGCTTCTTGTAGGTGAGGGGGAACTTCTTCTTGTAGCCGTCGAGGTGGGCCAGCCAGTCCTCGGTGGGCAGCTTTTCGATGTGGGGAAGCAGGTCGCGCAGGGCAGCCTTTGCGTCGCCTTTGATCGCGACGTCCACCTTGATCATCTTGTTGAACTCCGCGGCGTCGATGTCGATGTGGATGATCTTGGCGTTGCGGCCGAACATGTGCGGCTTGCCGATGATGCGGTCATCGAAGCGGGAGCCGACGTTGAAGATGAGGTCGGCCTCGACCATGGCCTTGTTGGCGTAGGCGGTGCCGTGCATGCCGAGCATGCCGAGGGAAAGCGGGTGCGTTTCCGGGAAGACGCCCTTGCCAAGCAGGGTGGTGGTGACCGGGCAGCCGAGGGTTTCGGCGAGGGTCATGAGCTCCTTGTCGGCGCGGGCGATCATCGCCCCCTGACCCGCGAGGATGACCGGGCGCTTTGAGGCGGCGAGCAGGCGGGCGGCTTCCTTGATGCCGGCCTGGTCGATTTTGAAGTTTTCCTCCGGATGATAACCGGGAAGGTCCATCGGCTCGTCAAAGGTGCCGGTGAAGGCTCCCTGGCTGATGTCCTTCGGGATGTCGATGAGCACCGGGCCGGGGCGGCCGGTGGTGGCGATGTGGTAGGCCTCACGGGCGATGCGCGGCAGGGCGTTCGTCTGCTTGACCAGGAAATTGTGCTTCACGACCGGGGACGTGATGTTGAAGATGTCCGCCTCCTGGAAGGCATCCTTCCCAAGCATCCAGGTGACCTGCTGGCCGCAGAGGACGATCATCGGGACGCTGTCCATCTGGGCGGTCATGATGCCGGTGACGGTGTTGCCAGCGCCGGGGCCAGAGGTGACGAGGACGACGGCCGGCTTGCCGGTGGCGCGGGCGTAGCCGTCAGCCATGTGGACGGCGCCCTGCTCGTGGCGGACAAGGACGAACTTCATGTCCGTCTTCACGGTCTGGAGGGCGTCAAAGATCGGGATGGCCGCGCCGCCGGAATAACCGAAGACATATTCGATGCCGAGGTCGGCGAGGGTTTTAATAAGGGCTTGAGCGCCGTCCATTTTGGGTGGGTTCATGAGCTATGGTGTGAAAATTGCGATTTCGAGATGAAAGTGCGGTCAAAATGAAAATCAGCAAGGTGAAGTTTGGTGATTTTGAGGCAAATCCACTAATTTTTCGCCAGGACCAGTCTGAAAATGTGTGTTTTTGGGTCTGTTTTCGGTGATTTGGGTGCAGGTGGCTGTAGAAATTGCTGGGCTTAGGGTGAAAATCAAAAGGCCATGGTCGGCAACGCCGACCATGGCCTTGGAATCTGTGGGGAAGTCGAAGGGCGTATCAGCCGAGCTTGGCTCCCAGCTTTTTCAGCATGGCTTCCAGCATGCGCCCGTATTTCACATAGCTGTCATACTGCTCCCTGGCCTTTTGCTCGGGGCTGAGGTCATCAGCGGCTCCGGCGCCATGGAAGACCACGGCGACGTGAGGCTCGATGCTGATGTAGCCCTGGTAGCCGGTTTCCACGAGGTCCTTCATGATGCGTTCAGTCTGGCCTTCGCCCTCGCCTGGGAAGGTGTAGACGGCGTCGTTCTTGGCCTTGTCCCAGATGCCATCCTTGACGTGGACGTGGGCCATGAAGGGTTTGATGGCCTGGTACATCTCCCAGGAATCCTGTTTGTGACCGGGGCGGTCGCGGTCATCGATGAAGACCGGATTGCCGGTGTCGAAGACCCATTTCATGCCCGGGACGGCCTCGGCCATGCGCTTCACATAGGTGGGGCTCATGCCGCCCCAGTTCATGCAGTTTTCATGAACGACGGTGAGACCTGCGTCGGCGAAGCGCTTGTTGACCTCATTCATGCGGCGGATGCGCTCAGGGGCGAACTGTTCATCGAGGTCCCTGCCGTCGGCGTCCTTGCAGACGGCGTAGCTCATCACGCGGATGAGCCTGGCTCCCAGGCGCTGCATGCGCGGGATGGCGCGGCTGATCTCGGCCTCGGTGATGGAGAAGTCGTCGGTGATCTTCTTGGCCCAGTTGCCGATGAGGGATCCGAAACCGCTGACCTTCATGCCTTTCTCCTCAAGGCGGGCGACCACCTTGTCGAAGACGGCGTCGGGGATTTCGTGCAGGTTGCCTTTCACGCCGTCGAACTCGACGATGCGGGACTCGATGCTGTCCCAGCCGAGTTCCTGGTGGGCCTGGATTTGCACGTCGAGGGACGCGCCTGCTTCATCTGCGATGCCGGTGAGCTTGATCATGGTGGGGGAGTCAGGGGTGGGCGGTTTGATACGAAGCGGGGGGCGGGGGTCAAGGGGGGAAGCAGAACCGAAATGCATCGTTTCCTCATCCAGGGCGGATGGGATGGTCACTGCTCATGACCACGAGGCCGGGGTTGCCCGCAGGCCCTGTGTCTATCCAATGATGGAACCTTCCATGTCCATCCTCAGCCACGCCGACCTCCTCCAGCTCAAGCGCTGGAACACGCCCACCATTTACAACGGCTGGGAGCAGATCACCCGCTGCGACTCCGGGGCCGACGCCTTCAACATCGAGGAGACGCGTGACTACATGCCGCAGATGGGGCCGATGGTGGGTTATGCCGTGACGCTGGTGATCGAGCCGGGCAACAAGGCGCACCGGGCCGCCAATCCCAAGGCCGGGGAGGAGTACCGCCGCTACATCGCCAGCCAGCCGGGCCCGAAGATCGTTGTGGTACAGGACCTGGACAAACCGCGCGTGCTTGGCTCGGCCTGGGGTGAGGTGAGCGCGAACATGCACCGGGCGCTGGGCTGCGTCGGCACCATCACGGACGGGGCCATTCGTGACGTGGATGAGATGACGAACGCCGGTTTCAAGGCCCTGGCACGCCGGCTGTGCGTCGGCCACGCTCATGTGCACCCCGTGCGCTGGGGCTGCGAGGTGGAGGTCTTTGGCCGCAAGATCAGGCCGGGTGACCTGATTCATGCCGACAAGCACGGCTTTCTGGTGATTCCTCCGGAGGATCAGCCCCGTTTGCTGGAGGCCTCGAAGTTCATGGATTCGAACGAGTGTGAGACGGTGATCCCGGCCGGGCGTGGCTCGGCCGGTCTTCCGATGGATCAGGTCCTGGCGAATCTGGAGGCGTCCATCATGAAGTTTGGCGATAACGTCCGCAGCAGGTTTAGCCGTGAAGGCGAGTGGTGAACCGGCCTAACAAACACAAAAAAGACGCGGACCGCTGCCGGTCCGCGCCGTCCTGGGGGAGTCATTGTCTGCTGTCGGGATGCTTTACGTTGTCCCAGAAAAGCCGGACGCAGGTCATTTTCCCAGGCGGTCGAGGATGTTTCTGGTGATTCGCTCCACCCGGGGGTCTTTGCCCTGAAGGCCGTGGGCCCAGTCGGTCGTGCCTGCGGTGAAGACCGTGCCGCCGCGCGTGTACATGCCGAGGCAGGCTGCGCCGGTGCGGCCGATCTCCCATTTTTCATACCACTCGGCGTCGTCAGGATGCCAGCGCACGGGGCAGGTGGCCAGAACTTCGAAGGTCTTTGGCGTGCCGTCCTGGAAGGTGGGAAAGGGCAGGCCGTCCTTCCAAGTCAGTTCGCAGCCGTCGCATTCATAACCGACGATGGTGTCCTTGCCACCCAGCTTGTCGCCACGCTTGAGGCCGGTGCCCTCAAAGATCCAGTGGCCGGGACGGTGGATCTCATACTCAGCCGGCTCCTCCATGAACTGGCCGTGGCTTTTGCGGTAGCCGCCCCAGAGGAAACCGACCCCGGTGAGCTCGTTCTCAGGGCGTTTGAGCAGGTGGTGGCTCCAGGCCGTGCTGAGGGTTTTGAAGTCGCGGGTCGCGAAGACGGGGTCGAGGTGGTAGTTCTGCTTGCAGCAGGTGAAGGCACGGCCTTCGTCCTCGGTGCGCACCTGCCAGCAGCAGGTGTTGCCGCTAAAGAAGGCCACATTGCCGCCCTTGCCGATCCAGGCCTCCAGATGGTCGCGCATCGGCGTGCTCCAGTATTCGTCATGGCCGATGCTGAGGACAAGCTTGTAGTCAGGCAGAAGTTCGCGGTGAAACTCGAGGTCCTCATTGGCGGCGAATTCGAGAGGATAGCCTGCGGCCTCGGCCCATTGGACAAAAGGGAGCTCCCAGCGGCTGAACTGGGAGGGGCCGGGCCTTTCGAAGCTGACGCGGTGGCCCTGGTTGTTGGAGAGGCTGTTGTAGGCGTAGACGGAGAAGCCACCCCAGTTGTTGTAGGCGTTGTAAGTGTTGGTGCAGAGCTGCAGTAGGATCTTCGAAGTGCTGCCCGGCATGTCCTCGCGGACGATGAACCAGGCGCCGCCCTGTGCGGTGCGAGCTCCGCAGTGGGTCCATTTGCCCCCGGAGTCGGCTGCGCGCAGGATGACCTCGTAATAGCCGGACTTCCATTCCTTGCCGACGGGGACTCGCAGGCTTTCAGGCCAGCGGCATCCCATGGCGGAGGCGTCTTCCGGGACCGGGTGCTCGGCTCCAGGGACGCCGGTCCGGCTCCAGACGACTTCGCGTTTGAGGCCCAGGCGTGCGACCTCGATGTCAAACTTCGCCGCGGTGGTGCTGACGTGCATGCCGATTTCCTCGCCCTGGGCGACGCTGCGCCTTCCGGCATAACCTTCAATGAAAAGCGCGACGGGATCGGCGGCCTGGAGGGCGGCGGAGAAGAGGAGCAGGGAGAGGATGCGGAGCATGAAGACGCTACGCCGGAGGTGATGGACGGCTTTCAGACGGCGACCACGCGGAATTCCCGGTCGAGCAGCAGGTGGAGCCTTCTCAGCAGGTCGCGCAGCGCGGGGTCGGGTCTTGCCTCCAGGGCCTGCTCCACCCGTGATTCGAGGGTTGCCTGCGTGTTGCTGTCGCCAAGTTCTGCGAGACGTGTTTCGATGTCTGCAACCATCTGCAGCGCCTGCCGGATGAGGGAGGCTGCCTGATCTTCGCTGAATTCACCAGCTTCGAGCCGTTTGAGGATGCGGCATTCGAAGAGCCGGCAGCGACTGGGGCGTTGTTCGTAGATGCCACAGCGCCGGTCATGAAGGAAGCCGCAGGGCTGCTTGAAATAGGGCTCCGTCTTGCGCCGGTTGATCTTCATGCCCAGCTTCTCGAGGGGCTTCATGGCGTCCTGAGGCTGGAGGCAGACGATTTCGAAAAGCACGCCGTTGCAGCACAGGCCGCAGGCCATGCAGAGGCGGGTGGCGGCTGAATCGGCGGACATGGGTGGCATTGTGTGTCACTTTTCTCACGATTTCCAGCGGGCAGGTGGGCCGGGCTTGCGATGAACTGCCTGCAACCCTAGCCTGTGAACGGTTTGACTTTCCTTGACGACACCTCCCCCACTTGGAACCGACGCTTCTGGCTGCTGCTGGCCGGGGTATTCATCTTCCGCGTCTGCTTCACGGTGTTTTTTTGCAGCTACGCCGACCTTTCCGGGGATGAGGCCTACTATTGGGACTGGGGACGGCGACTGGACTGGGGCTACTACAGCAAGCCGCCGATGATTGGATGGTTGATGGGGCTGGTGGGCTGGCTCACGGGCGCCTGTGACATCGGCATCCGGATGACGGCGCTGACACTGGGTTCGCTGACACTGGCGTCACTGTTCCTGCTGATGCGCCGGCTCTATGACGCCCGCACGGGGTTTCTGGCGGCGCTGCTCGTGCTGCTGACACCGGCAAACACGGGGCTGAACCTGTTCCTGACCATAGATGCGCCGCTGCTGCTGTGCTGGTCGCTGGCGCTGCTGCTGTTCTGGCTTGCGGCGGAAAAGCCGGAGTGCGGATGGCGCTGGGCGGCGCTGACGGTCGTGCTCGGCCTGGGGGCCTTGAGCAAGCAGATGATGCTGGTGTTTCCGGTGCTGATGCTGCTTTTCGCCTTCGCATCCAGTCAGGACCGCGCGCTGCTGCGCCGTCCGGGCCTGTGGCTGTCCATTTTTGGGGGCGCCGCCTTTTTGATTCCCGTGCTGCTCTGGCAGCAGAAGCATCATTGGATCACCCTGGAGCATACCGCCCATCATTTCAACACCAAGAGCCTGGGGTTTGGCGGCTGGCTGGCACGCACCCTGGAATGGCCGGGTGTGCAGGCCCTGGTGTATTCGCCGGTGATTTGGGCGGCGATGGTGGTGGTCCTGGTTTTTGGCATCACCCGGTGGGGAGGGATGGGCAGGCGGGAACGCTACCTGCTCATCAGTTCGGTGCCAGCGCTGGCTGTGTTCACGCTGCTGGCCCTGCGTCAACGGATCAACCCAAACTGGCCCGCCGTGTTCTGGGTGCCAGCGCTCCTGCTGGTGGCTGCCTGGTTTGCCGGACATCTGCCAAGGCCTGGCATGCAGTCGTGGCGCCGCTGGGCCTTGCGTTCTGCCGTTGTGGTGGTGGTCCTGGCTCATGGGATCGTTCCTGTGGTCCTGCTGACCAGCCTGAAGGGGCACAAGAAGCTGTCTGAACTGCGTGGCTGGCGAGAGACCGGGGAGCAGGCGGGCAAATTTCTTGAGCAGGTGCCGCGACCTGAAAACACGTTTGTCCTCGCCCTGGGGCATCGTTACAACGCGGCCCAGATGGCGTTCAACATGCCACAACACCCCCGGGTTTACCGCTTTGAATCCTCAGGCCGTCCCATGTCACAATATGAGATCTGGCCGGGGGCCGAGGAGCGGATGGGGGATGATGCGCTGATCCTCACCTCCAAGGGGCTGCCGCCGGCGGTTTCCGAGTGCTTCGAATCGGTGGAAAAGAGAGGCCGGGTGGAGGTGCCGCTGGGCGACGAGACCCGGATCTATGACGTCCATCTGGGCATTCGCCTGAAGAAGTGGAAACCGATTGCCCAACCAGAATTGAATCCATGATTTCCTGGGACTACCAGCTGCTGCACCTGATCAACCGTGACTGGAGTCACCCCTTCCTGGATTACTGGATGCCGGCGGTCTCGGCCGTGGACAGCTGGATGCCACTGTTCATCATCGCGCTGCTCGTGGTGATGTGGAGGGGGCGTCTCCGTGGCGTGATCTACGTCGTGAGCCTCGCCGTGGCCCTGGGGGTGGGTGACGGCCTGGTGTCCAAGCACTTCAAGGTCATGGTTGGCAGGGAACGTCCGGCCTGTTCCACCGAGGGGTTGCTGGAGCGTGACCTGGGCAAGGCCATCCCTGGATGGAAAAGGTTTTTCGAACCCCTGCGAATCGTCCCCACCCGCATACGGCCGGGGTTTCGGACAAACTCCTTCCCCAGCAGCCACACCATCAACATGTTTGCCGTGGCCACCATCACGGCCCTTTTTCACCGGCGATGGGGCGTTTTCGCCTATGTCCTGGCTTTCATCGTGGCCTACTCTCGGTTGTACTGCGCGGCTCACTGGCCCAGTGATGTCATACCTTCGATGGGCCTGGGGATCCTGATCGGGCTGGTGGTCGGAACCGGGGTCCCGAAGCTGGCTGGCCTGGGTGTGGCCTGGCTGCGCCTCCGCTCAGGTCGATCCTAGGATGTCCGCCTTGTTTCTGAAAAGTCGGGTCGAGAAATGTTCCGCACGGACGTTCTACTGTCCGTCATTTCAGAGTTCATGCGCAAAGTCCTCGCCCTTCTCCTCTTCGCCGCTGCCGCGGCACTTGCCTTCCTCGCCCTTCGGCCTTCCTCCGGCGAGGGTGGCTCGGGTCGTCTCACCGTCTATTGCGCCGCCGGCCTGAAGAAGCCGGTCGAGGCGATTGCAGCTCAGTATGAAAAGGAGACGGGATCCAAGGTGGAACTGCAGTTTGGCGGGTCGGGCACGCTGCTCAGCCAGCTGAAGATTGCGAAGCAGGGCGACCTGTTCATTGCGGCGGACGACGGCTCCCTGGCGGATGCCAGAAAAACAGACACCATCCGCGAAGTCCTGCCCGTGGCGTTGCAGCATCCGGTGATCGCCGTGGTCCAAGGCAACCCCAGGGGCATCAAGGTGCTTGCAGATCTGGAAAAGCCCGGCCTGAAGCTGGCCCTGCCGAATTCTGAGGCAGCAAGCGCAGGCAAGGTGGCGAAGCGTCTGCTGAAGGAGCGCTGGGAGGTTCTGGCGAAGCGTGCGGCCGTGATGAAGCCCACGGTGACCGAGATCGCCGCGGACGTGAAGCTGGGTGCCTGTGATGCGGCGCTGGTATGGGACAGCACCGCCAGCCAGTTTGGGCTTGAGGCCGTTCAGATTCCGGAGCTTTCCGGACATGCCGAAAAGGCCAGCGTGGCCGTGCTGAGCACCGCACGTTCATCGGTGGAGGCGCTGAAGTTCGCCCGTTACCTGAGCGCTCCTGAAAAAGGCGGCGCTGTGTTTGCCTCACAAGGGTTTCAGCCGGCGGGTGGAGACCGCTGGGCGGCGAAGCCGGAACTGATCCTTTACAGCGGCGGCGTGAACCGTCCTGCGATTGAAACATTGGTTCAGCAGTTCGCCGACCATGAGGGCGTGGGTGTGACGACGGTGTTCAACGGCTGTGGCATTCTCTGCGCGGCGATGAAGACGATGAAGGACACGGCCAATCCCAAGTTTCCGGATGTCTATTATGCCTGCGACGTGTGCTTCGTGCCGCCGGTGGCGGAAAACTTTCCCGAGGCGGTGCTGCTGACGGAGTCTGAGATCGTGATCGCCGTGCCGAAGGGCAATCCCAGGGGCATCCGCACCCTGGCGGACCTGGCGCAGTCCGGCCTGCGGGTCGGCCTTTGCAATGCCGAGCAGTCCACGCTGGGCTTCATGACCGCAGGCATCCTGCGCAGCATGAACCTCCTGGACGGCGTCATGAAGAACGCCTCCAGCCAGGTGCCGACGGGCGACTTCCTGGTGAACCAGCTGCGCACCGGCGCGCTGGACGCCGCCGTGGTCTACCGAACCAACATTCAGTCTCAGCCGGATCATTTTGAAGCCGTGCCGCTGCCTGCGGACAAGGCGAAGGCCATCCAGCCTTTCGCCGTGCGCAAGGATTCCCCGAACAAAGCGCTCGGACACCGTCTGCTGGACTGGCTGAGGAATCACAAGGAGAGCTTTGAGAAGGCGGGATTCGTCTGGCGTGGTGACAGCGTGCCGGTGAAGAGCGGCGAGCTTGAGATTCCCGACTACCTCAGGCAGAAGTGACGGTGATGTTGCGTCGAACCTGCCTTTTCCTGCTGCCGTTGACCGGGCTTGTCGTCGGCTGCAAACCCATGCCGGTGGCCGGGCCAGCCCTTGAACCTCCCGCAATCAACCTGCCCCAGGCGGCCAGGGGCCTGGATGCATCCGAGGCCTCTGCATGGATCCAGGCCAGCTCCTCCCCGACGATCCTGGACGTTCGCGAAGACTGGGAAATCCGCAAGTTTGGCGGAATTCCAGGTGCGGTGTGGGCGGACTTCCTCAACGATCAGCGCTTTGAAGATGCCGTGGCCAAGCTCGACAGTTCAAGACCCTGCCTTGTCTACTGCGCGCTTGGCGGACGATCGCGCCAGGCGGTGGTCAGGCTGGCGGCAAAGGGCTTCATGGATCTTTCCTGGCTGGAGGGTGGCCTTGAGGCCTGGGTTCAGTCAGGGAAGCCGGTGCGGCGTTGACGAGGCCGGGCACGCTGCCATAACCATGCAGGGACGCCTTGGATTCCGGCCCTGGCAGGACCAGGTCAAAAATGCTGACACCTGTGCGACGCTGGCCTTCATACCGACGGCCGTCGCTGGCTCCGAAGACGACCGGCTTGCCGCTCTTTTGGTTCGTTCCCAGGTAGAGCATCACATGGGTGACCGGGGTGCTGCGCCTGGCGGATTCGTAGGTGCCTGACCAGAAGACGAGGTCACCGGGCTTTAAATGGGCGAGCTCCGGATGATCGAGCGAGGCGGCCTGTTTGATCCTGTGAAGACGACCCTTCCCTGCAATCCACTCACACATCTCGTCGGACTGCCTGGGCACATCCTGGATTCCCGAACTGCTGAGCAGGTGATGAACGGCGCCCGAACAATCCATGCCTCCACGTCCGGGATCGTTGGATCCATAGAGGTAGGTGAGGTTCATCCGGGTCAGGGCCAGCGCGGAACGGATGAGGGACTGAACCTTCTGCGGCTGGGCGCTGAACTCTGCCAGGCCGGCCTCGTCCATCGTGCTGACCGCCGCAGGCCTGCGGACCTCCTCCGCCGAGGCTGGCTGGGCGGCGGCCTGTGGAAAGAGGGCTGAGAGAGGGAGAAACGTCAGAAGGCGCAGGCTCATCGAATCAGGTCTTGCTTATTGTTAGTACTTCCCGCCACCGGATGCTGCTGAAAAGTCGCCGGAAAGGCGGGACTTCGGCCACACCGATGACGACAGACGACCACGCCAAGTTCCCAGGGTTTTTGAATGATGCTGTTCAGAAGAATACATTTAATAAAGGCTGGAAGCAGCGTGAAAAGGCTAGATTATTTAAGATTCCTGTAGTACTTATACAGCTAAATCAATTTTTTTTCGAGATAGCCATGCCTCGCCGTCCCGCCTCTACCCTCGACACTCCCACCACGGGTTCCGCCACCGCAGAGGACAATGTGATCCGCTTCGATGACGCGCCTGAGTTTTCCTTTCGTCAACGTGACGATGACTCCATGGAAGACATGGAGCAGCAGGTGAAGGAGGCACAGCGTCGGCTTGCCGACCTTCGCGCCCAGCAGGAGGAGGTGGAGCGGCAGAAGCAGATCCTGGAGGCGCTGCGCCAGAAGCAGGAACGCTTTGTCAGCGGCAAGAAGGAGATTACGGACAGGCTCGAACGTGCCCTGCGCTCCATCGTGGATGAACTGGAGGAGGCACGGCGCCGGGTGGAGGACCTGGCGGTGACCCAGAAGGATTTCGAGGACCGCCTGGACGACCTGAAGACCTACCTGCCGGAACGCTGGCAGCGCAGCCATCTTGACCATGAGCTGGACCGCGCCCTGTCCTCGCTTGAGGATGCCGAAGTCAGTTATGAGAAGGGCGTTCACCGCCTCATGCAGCACCGGGCGGTTGCCCAGGCCGAGCCTGTGGTGATGTCTCCCATTCATGCCGCCATCGCCCCCCATCATGAGGCTGAGGAGTCGGCTCCTGCCGGCTCCATCCTGCATTCCAGCCACACCGGCGGCCGTGATGATCTGGTTTCCTGGGCACGCCGCGGCCTGGCCTTCAACGCCGCCCTGA
This sequence comes from Prosthecobacter sp., assembly GCA_044345155.1. Classification (GTDB taxonomy): domain Bacteria; phylum Verrucomicrobiota; class Verrucomicrobiia; order Verrucomicrobiales; family Verrucomicrobiaceae; genus Prosthecobacter. The sequence continues at coordinate 26,039 of JBIJBP010000040.1, forward strand.
TCACCGCCCTCGTGCTGCTGCTCATCCTCGCCCGGATGATGTTCTAGACCTAACCGAAAGTTCAACCCTGGTCCGCTCCCGCCACGCCATGAACCAAAAAGTCCGCACCCAGCGCCTCCGCTACGCCTCCGACATGCTGGCGGCCCCTCTGCCCTCCGCGAAGCCCTCGAGAAGGCAGATCCGCCACCTGGAGTCACGTTCACGTGAGCTTGAGGAGGAGATTTCACGGCTTGAATGCACCATCGCCGCAGCACCGGTCGCGATGAGGCAGCACCGTCTGGCCACCCGGGACACGCTGCCGGCGATCCGTCCTTCCGCCTCCAAGGGCAGGCCTGCGGCCAGCAAGATTCCCCTGGTTCAAAAGCGTGCGATGCAGAAGGCCCGCATGGCCAAGCTGATTGAACTGCTTGTCGTTTGCGGCGTGCTTGTGGCGGCGGTCGGCTGGCTGCGCCAGTGGCTGAACTGGTGAGAGGTCAGCGCACCGGGTCACAGGCCATGATCAAGACGAGGTCTTCCAGGGTCTGCCAGCGTATGTGCCAGCCGTCGATCTCAGTGGCGTACTCTCTTTCGGCATCCTGGTGATAGGCGGGCTGCGGCTGGCCTGCGAGAGACTGCTCGATCACGGACAAGGCCTGGTCGGACGACGGTTTCCTGCAACGCCACTCCACCGGCAGGGTTGCGGGAGGCATGTTGGCAAAGCTGCTCGACGCCTCCGGAATGGAATCGGCGTAACGAACGTAGGGCTTGATGTCGATCACCGGTGTCCCGTCCACGAGATCCACGCCTGAGACCCAGAGCCTGGGGGATTCCGGGCCGTCCAGCTCGACCCTGTCCAGCTTCACCACGGTCAGAGCCAGACGGTTGGGGCGGAAGGGTGAGCGTGTGGCGAAGACTCCGCGCCGTTCATTTCCACCGAGCTTGGGCGGACGCACGGTCAGCGACTGCGGCTCCTCCTCCACCCGGTGAAAGCGCGTGATGAGCCAGAGATGGCTGAAGTCCTCGATGCCCCTGACCGCCTCGGCCCGCCGGTAGGCCGGTTCAAACTCGACCACGCCCCAGGCCGCCGGGGCCAGGCCTGACTGCCGCGGCACCCCAAACTTGCCGGTATAACAAGTTTTGAGGGTGGCGATGACATGGAGCTGGCTCATGCGCCAAAATGCCGGGCGTCAGTGGCGCGGCAAGCGGTCTTCAGCCGGACAAGAATCCTTGCCCGAAGCGGCATTTCCGCCCATTCTGAACGCCCTTTCACCCCTCCGACCATGTCCTTCATCCACGATGACTTCCTCCTCGCCACGGCTGCCGCACGGCGCCTTTACCATGAGTTTGCCAGGGAGGAGCCGATCATCGACTACCACAACCATCTGCCGCCCCGGGACATCGCCCAGGACCGCCAGTTTCGGAACCTGCATGAAATCTGGCTCGAGGGGGATCATTACAAATGGCGCGCGATGCGCTGCAACGGCGTGCCGGAGCGCCTCATCACCGGTGACGCCTCGCCGCGTGACAAGTTCCTCGCCTGGGCGGCCACCGTGCCGCATACCCTGCGCAATCCGCTCTACCACTGGACCCATCTTGAACTGAAGCGCTATTTTGGCATCGATGAGCTGCTGAATGAAAAAACGGCCCCGGCCATCTGGGAGCAGACCGAGGCGATGCTGGCACGGCCGGAGATGAGTGCGCGCGGCATCCTGCGCAGCCAGAAGGTGCGCGCCCTTTGTACCACGGATGATCCTGCGGACGGCCTTCCCTGGCATGAGAAGTGTGCGGCGGATGGATTCGAAACGGGTGTGTATCCGACCTTTCGGCCTGACAAGGCCTATGCCATCACGGATCCGGTTTCCTGGAACGCCTGGTGTGAAAGGCTGGGCAGCCAGGCGAATGTCGATGTGAACTCCTTCGACAAGCTGATCGAGGCACTGGACCGCCGCCATGAGGCGTTTCATGCGGTCGGAGGCCGGCTCAGCGACCACGGCCTGAACCGTGCCTTTGCCTCGCCCCGGGGGGAGGATGAGGCCCGGCGTGTGTTTGAGCGTTATCGAGGCGGAGGCAGGGGCGCCGCCAGCGCCGAGGAGCTTGAGGTGCTCGCCACGCATGTGATGATGCACGTCGGCCGGATGAACGCCCGCCGCGGTTGGACGATGCAGCTTCACCTCGGCCCGATCCGCAACAACAACGCCCGCCTCGCCCGTGAAATCGGCGCGGACGTCGGTTGCGACAGCATCGGCGACTACCCGCAGGCCGAGACACTCTCGGCCTTCCTGAACGCCCTCGATTCTGAAAACGCGCTGCCCAAGACGGTGCTGTACAACGTCAACCCGGCGGACAACTACGTATTCGGCACGATGGCCGGGAACTTTGCCGACGGCACGACGCCCGGGAAGGTGCAGTTCGGCTCCGGCTGGTGGTTCCTCGACCAGAAGGAGGGCATGGAGTGGCAGATCAACGCCCTCAGCAACCTCGGCCTGCTCAGCCGCTTCATCGGCATGCTCACCGACAGCCGCAGCTTCATGTCCTTCCCCCGCCACGAGTACTTCCGCCGCACGCTCTGCAACCTGCTCGGGGCCGATATGGAGGCAGGCCTGCTGCCCGCGGACTTCGAGCTCGCCGGCGGCATGGTACGCAACATTTGTTACGCCAATGCGAAGGCCTTCCTCGGCCTGGCGAAGTCCTGACCCCTGATGCCGTTCATGAAAACCCAGGTGATGCTTGCCATCCTTCTGGCCGGGCTGCCGGTGCTGCGGGCGCAGGACGGGGCGGCGTCCATCCAGCAGCTGCCCGTCGGCGCCGCCGATCCGCTGCCGCCCGATACAAAGGTCCTGTCCCAAAAGGCGGCTGCGGCCTTCGGCAAGGGTGACTGGGATTCCGCCCGCGCCGCCTACAAGGAGATGCTGACGCTGGATGGTGAAAATGCGCTTGTGTGGGCAAACCTCGGCGCCGTGGAGCAGCAGGCCGGGCAGGCCGGTGCCGCCATTGAATGCTTCGAAAAGTCCGTACGTTTCAACCCCACGCTGGTGACCTCCTGGAACGCGCTGGGGCTTCTCCATTCGGAAAAGGGTGACAGCTACCTGGCGATCTCCATGTTCACCCGGGCGGTGCATGAGGATCCCACCGACGCGAGGGCGCACAACTACCTCGCCATTACCATGCGCAACCTGGGATGGAATACGGCGGCGGAATCGGAGCTGCTGCGCGCCATCCAGCTCAATCCCAGGTATGGCATCGCCCACTTTAACCTGGCGCTTCTCTACGTCGATCAGAAGCCGCCCAGCATCGAGCTTGCCAAGCGTCATTATCAAACCGCGCTTTCGCTGGGGGTGGAGAAGGATGACATCCTGGAGCGGAGGCTGAAGGAATGAGCTGGGATCTCCAGTCCGACATCGAGGAATGGCGGAGCCGGGGATTGTGGCGGAATTTGAGAGAACTCGAGTCCGCCCAGGGACCGGTCGTGAGGTTGGGTGGCAGGGAGATGGTGAACTTCTCCTCCAATGACTACCTGGGACTGGCGGGTTCGGAGTTTTTGAAGCAGGCCATGCACGAAGGCGTGGACCTGCATGGAGCCGGAGCCGGTGCGTCGCGACTGGTTTGTGGGACGCAGTCTCCTCATGTGAAGCTGGAGGAGGCCCTGGCGGAGTTCAAAGGCGCCGAGGCCGCGCTTGCCTTCACCAGTGGTTATGCTGCTGCGGTTGGAATCCTGCCCGCTCTGCTTGGAAGCGGGGACACGGTCATCCTCGACAAGCTGGTTCATGCCAGCCTGGTTGATGCCGCCCGCTTGAGCGGTGCGACGATCCGGGTCTTTCCGCACAATCATCTCGGCAGGCTTGAAAAGCTGCTTCAGGGCGCCAGCGGCCGAGTGCTCGTGGTGACAGAGTCGGTTTTCAGCATGGATGGCGACCGCTGCCCGCTGGAGGAGATCGTCGGGCTGAAGGACAGGCATGGCGCCTGGCTGCTGCTCGATGAAGCTCATGCGGTCGGGGTCATCGGACCCCAGGGCAGGGGGCTTGCGGCCGAGGCCGGGCTGGAATCCAAGGTGGACCTGCAGATGGGCACGTTGAGCAAGGCGTTTGGATTGAATGGCGGCTATGTCGCCGCCCGGTGCGAGGTCATCTCCTGGCTGGTCAACAAGGCGCGCAGCCTGGTGTATTCCACGGCCCCCGCCCCGGCCCTTGCCCATGCCGCCCTGGCATCACTGCAAAGGGTGGCAGGGACCGAGGGCGGCCAGCTTCGCCGTCAGCTCTGGCAGAACCTGGAACTGATGGCGGGGCGCAGGCCTGAGAGCGCCATCCTGCCCTGGATCATCGGGGATGAGGCGGCGGCGGTGGAGCGCAGCAGAGCGCTGGCCGAGGCCGGCTTCCTCGTGCCTGCGATCCGATATCCGACCGTGGCACGTGGTGCCGCTCGTCTGCGCATTACTTGTACGGCGGCGCATCAGGAGGCGCAGGTGCGCTCCCTGAGGCAGGCGCTTATGTGAACGGTCCTTGCAATCCGTGAGGTCCTGCCAAGATGCAGTCCGTGCAGATCCTCCACCTCTACATTTCTCCGGAACACAACTTCTTCGGTCATCACGGCCAGCCTGCGGGGCGTGCGCCGGTCATCGAGGTGGATTCGGTTGAGTGCGTGGCGGGGAAGGGGTTGATGGGCGACCGCTTCTTTGGCTGGAAGGAAAACTACAAGGGCCAGGTCACCTTCTTTGCCCAGGAGGTTTATGAGAGTTTGTGCCGGCAGTTTCAGGTCAGTGACGTGGCGCCCTCCGTGTTTCGGCGGAACATCATCAGCTGCGGCGTGGACTTGAATGCGCTGATCGGCCAGGAGTTCGAGGTTCAGGGTGTCCGGTTCGCCGGCGTCGAGGAAAGCAAGCCCTGCTACTGGATGAACCAGGCTTTTGCCGAGGGGGCGGAGGAGGCCATGCGGGGCAATGGCGGTCTGCGTGCCCGCATTCTCACCAGCGGCGTGCTGCGTCGTCAGTGAGGCTGTTCATGCGGCCGGTCCAGGGCTGAGGTGATCCGCCTCAGCCGACGGATGCAGGTGAACGTGCTTCCCAGGGCGATGACAACCAGCGCCAGCCAGATGCCGCTGACATGTTCGTCCGCAGGATGGCTTGAACGCAGCATTTGTTCGGCAGCGGCGAGCAGCGTGCCTCCGGTCATCACCGCCATGCGGTGCTGCTTGGCCATCGGACCGATGAAGCTCTGTTCACCCGTCAGCGTACCCTGCAGCAGCCTGATGTAGGCCGTGCCCATGGCCAGGACGGCGCAGGTCCAGCCCAGCGGCAGGCTGTCGAACAGCTTGATCACACCTGGTTCAACGTGGGTACTGTAGCCTGCTCCCACCAGGATGAACACATCCGCAAGACGGTCCGGAGCCTCATTGTAAAGCGGTCCGGTGGGTGATGCTCTGCCGCCTTCCACAGCGACCATGCCATCGAGCAAGTTGCAGAGCAGGCGAAGCTGGATGCAGGCGGCCGCGGCCAGCCAGCAAAGGGCGCAGGAGGACGAGGTCGCCATGTCAGGGGCCAGCAAATAGGCGGCCATGGCGAGTGCGGCAAAAAGCACGCTGAGGACTGAAATGCTGTTCGGGCGGATTCCCGTTGAGCCCACTGTTCTTGCCATGGACTGCGCCCACGCCGCATTTCGGCTCTTCAGGACACGACGAGGGCCTTTGGGAGTGTTTTCCATCCGGGCATTCTAGGAAACCTCAATGGAGGGGCAAGCCTGAGAAGGGAGGAGCCAATTTAGACGTTGTTCATCCCATCGGCTCTCCTTCTATCGACTTTCGGCTTTGGTTATTCACTCGGCGCCCCCAAGGAGGACAGGCTCCACAAATGCGTGAAAGTGGAGCTTGTGGTTGCTCCTGTGTAGGAAGAGTCAAATTGAGTGAGTATCGATATTGATATTTAATCGAAATTTATATCAAGAATCCCGCTAAACCTGAAAAAATTCAGACCAAGCGATCGGAATGAGTTGTTTGGTGAGAGTTTTTAAATGTCGCTCAAATAGTTGATATACAGGTAATTGAGGGCTTTTTGTTACAAAAAGACGACAAAACTTTCACAAAAGTGAGAATCATAATTTACAGAAATTTGACATAATTCGGATTTGGTAGTTGCAGTGATTCTGGTTTTTGATATAAATACCATAACATTAAAAATCACTGATATGAGCAACGCCTTCGCCACCCTCCTTCGCACGACACTCACCGCCCTGGTGATCTTTTCCGCGAACGCCAACGCCCAGACTGCTCAGCAGGTCGCCATGATTCGCCAGCAGCAGTGGGCCCAGTATCAGCAGCAGGTGGCGGTTTATCAGCAGCAGCTTGCCGCCTACAATCAGCAGATGGCGGCCTACCGCGCCCAGCAGGCTACTGCCGTTCCGGTCGCCCGCCCTGTGGCCCGCGTCAGTGCTGCAAACAACCTGATCCGCCTGAACGGCAACCAGGCTGCTTGCTCCGCCAGCCTGCCTCTCCAGGTTCAGTATCTGATCAATGCTGCGAACCACCTCCAGGACAGCCCTTATGTCCGCGGTGCCGGCCATGGCCGTGTTGAAGATCGCGCCTATGACTGCTCCAGCTCGACTTCTTACACCCTGATCAAGGCTGGCCTGCTGAAGGCTCCCCTGACTTCTATCGGTTTTGCGAATTATGGCCAGCCTGGTGAGGGCCGCTTCATCACCATCTGGGTGAAGCCTGGAGAGCATGTTTTCATGACCATCTGTGGTCTTCGTCTGGACACGAGCGGTGGCAAGGTGGGCGAAGGTCCCCGCTGGCGCACCAAGGGCCGTAGCTACGCTGGCTTCTCCCCTCGTCATCCTTTTGGCCTGTAATTCGCAAAAATGCGACGCACTACGAGTTATTTTCAATTTTACGATACTGAATAAAAAGAACCGACGCATTCAAAACGGAAGCCTTCTCAAAATCAAAAACCTGACTTTCTCAATTTTATGAACACCCAGCCCTTCTCCCTCAGCAATGCTTCTCAGATTTCGACAGCCAAAAACCCGTCTTCTGGAAATGAGCTGGGCTGGAATGAAATGACCTCATTCACAAATGCCGAATTGGTGACGCCTATTGAGGCAGAACTGGGCTGGGATGCGATGGGAGCCTGGGGTAGCCAGCTTCCCAAGAGCCGCGCCAACGAAATTATCGCCGCTCTTGCTCCCGAAGCTGCCCCTTTGGGTGAACGCCGTCTCCTGGCCAGCTTCTGGCTGTCCATGGGAGTCCGTTCGATGCAGGGCTGAATTCGGGTGGAGGTGGTTTCCAGGCTGCCCGAAATGGGCTGCCGACCTGAAGCCCGGTGGTCGTAAAGCTGAAATTGGGGCCGACTCGGCAGCAGCTAGTCACAGGGCGAAAATGTGCAGCGGCTGACAAGAAAGAAGATGGTAAGCTCTTCGGAAAAAAATCTGGGCACCAGCAGCCGAGTGGCGAAGAAGGGAAAGGTGGCAGGACTTCGATTCGTATGCCAATCACCCCCCCCGTTATGAGCCCTTTTCACGAAACCGCCGCCGCTTCGCATCAGCTCAGCCGTCGCCACGTCCTGCGTGGTGTCGGGTCCCTGTTGACCCTGCCCTTTCTGGAATCTCTCGGGCATCGTGCTTTTGCCGCACCCGCCCCGGTGAAGAAGGCCCCGCTTCGGGCAGCGTGGTTGTACGTTCCAAACGGAGTCAACGTGGATGAATGGTATCCCACGGGGGAGGGGGCTGGCTATCAGCTCAGCACCTCGCTCAAGGAGCTCGAAAAGCACAGGAACGACTTCATGGTGGTTTCGGGCCTGGCGCAGGACTTTGCCCGTTCCCATGGCAACGGCGGCGGCGACCATGCCCGTGCCACGGCCACCTTCCTCACCGGCTGCATGCCGAAGAAGACGGCCGGTTCCGACATCCAGCTCGGCATTTCCGTGGACCAGATCGCGGCCCAGAAGATCGGGCATCTCACTCGCCTGCCCTCCCTCGAGCTCAGCACCGACGGGCAGCGCAGCGCCGGCAGGTGCGACAGCGGCTACTCCTGCGCCTATCAGTTCAACCTGGCCTGGAAGAACGAGTCGATGCCGATGGCCCCGGAGATGGACCCCAGGCTCGTTTTCGAACGCCTTTTTGGTTACGGCGCATCAGGAGCCCGTGGTGCCGACGGCGCCCGCCGCCAGCGTCTGCAGAAGAGCATCCTCGACACCGTGCTTGCCGAGGCGAAGTCCCTCCAGGGTCGTGTCAATGGCAACGACCGGCGCAAGATTGACGAATATTTCGAGTCCGTCCGCGACATTGAGATGCGCATCGAACGCGCGGAAAAGTTTACGGCCCAGCTGCCCAAGGACATGCCGATTCCCGAAGGGGTGCCCGACAATTACGAGGATCACATCCGCGTGATGTTTGACCTCCTGACCCTGGCCTTCCAGACCGACACCACCCGCATCGCGACCTTCATGCTCGCCCATGACGGCAGCAACCGCAGCTTCCCCGACATCGGCGTGCCGGACGCTCACCACGGCATCTCGCACCACCAGCGCGACGCCCAGAAACTGGCCAAGCTGGGCAAGATCGACCGATTCTACCTGCGTCAGTTCGGCTACTTCCTCGACAAGCTGAAGAGCATCAAGGACGGCGAAAACGGCACGCTTCTCGACAACAGCATGATTGTGTGGGGCGGTGGCATTGCGGATCCGGACCGCCACAATCACGATAATCTGCCGATCCTGATCGCTGGTCGTGCCGGCGGCACCTGGACGCCGGGCAAGCGTGTCGTGCTCCCCGGTGAAACCCCCATGACCAACCTTTATCTGTCGATGCTCGACCGCATGGGCGTCAGGGCGGAGAAGGTTGGGGACAGCAACGGTGTGCTGGAGGTGAGCTGAAACTTCATTTTGCCGCAGGTGGCCGGATTTCTCCTGCGGGCGACAAGCTCCTGCTCAGTCTGCTTGCCAGCCCCTGGGCAAGCCTTTATGAGGCCTGCATGGCAAACGGCTACGAACTTCTCGACAGCGGCTCCTTTCAAAAACTGGAGCGTTTTGGCTCCGTCGTGCTGTCACGTCCCTGCGCCCAGGCCGTGTGGCGCAAAACGCGACCGGAGTCCGAATGGCGCGCCGCCACGGCCACGTTTTTCCGGGATGGCGGCAACCAGTGGCGTGGCAGGGACCGGCTGCCTGAAAACTGGGAGATTGACGTCGATGGCACCCGTTTCCTGCTGAGCTCGACCGATTTTGGTCATCTGGGCATCTTTCCCGAGCAGCGGGACCAGTGGAGGCGCATCCGTGACCTTTGCGCGGATTACTCAACCCGGCACCAGAGGGTCGCGCGCGTGCTGAACCTTTTCGCTTACTCGGGCGGCAGCACCCTGGCGGCGGCGAGGGCCGGGGCCGAGGTCTGTCATGTGGACGCCTCCAAAGGCATGGTGGACTGGGCGCGGAAGAACGCCTCCCTCAACAGGCTTGATGATCGTCCTGTCCGCTGGATCGTGGATGACGTGAACAAGTTTTTGGATCGCGAAATCCGCCGCGAACGCACCTACGACCTGATCATCCTGGACCCGCCGAGCTATGGTCGCGGTGCGAAGGGCGAGGTGTTCAAGATTGAAAACGACCTGCCGATGCTGCTGAAAAGGATTGCCTCCCTCATGTCCGATCAGCCCCTTGGAGTGCTGCTGTCATGCCACACCCCTGAACTGACTCCCGTGTCCCTTCATCACCTGCTCATCCAGGAATTCGGAGGCAGGGGTAAGCTGGAATCCGGGGAGATGCTGCTTCGTGGTGAGGAGACAGTGCTGCCCGTTCCCAGCGGCAGCTACTGCTGGTGGCTGGCCTGAGGGCGTGGAGGTGCCTGGCGGTGGCCCGCTTTCGCCCTTGCCGTGAGGGGGGATTCGTGCGCCAGGGCTCATTCATCCACAAAAAGCTGGAATGACATCCCGGCCGCCGCATCATCACCACATGTTTGTCTGGTCCAAGTTATCCTCTGAAAAGTGGTCCGATGCCTGGGAAGAGCGGTTTTCCGGGAACCCCGCCCTGAATCTCGTCATCACCACCGTCCCTGGCAGGACCACGATCCGCGTGGAGGTTTATGCGGTGAAAAGAAAGGACGTCGAAACGATCCGCAAGGAGTGGGGCGGCAGCGTGCGTGAGGTGAAGCGGCAGAACTGGGCTGCGCTTTCCAAGGAGCCCATGCCCGCCATCGCGGTGCGTGACCGCCTGGTGATCGTCAGCGCCCGGACCGAGGCGGAACTCAAGAAGGAAAGGCGCGCTCATGATGGCCGCCAAGTCATCGCCATCCCCGCCGACATGGCCTTTGGCACGGGTCACCACGCGACCACCGCCACCGTCCTGCGGATGTTGGTGGATGCCGTGGACAAGGTGCAGGACAGTCGCTGGACCATGGCCGACCTCGGCTGCGGCAGCGGCATCCTGGCCATCGCGGCCCGGAAACTTGGTGCCGCCAAAATCTGGGGCTGCGACTTCGATGCCAAGGCGGTGCAGGTTTCCAAGGAGAACGCTGAACGCAATGAGGCTCCGGGCATCAAGTTCACCAAGACGGACGTGCTGGCCTGGGAGCCGAAGGAACAGTGGGACATTGTGGCGGCGAACATCTTTGCCGACATCCTGGAGCAGGGCTTTCCCCAGATCGTCCGGGCGGTGAAACCGGGTGGCGTACTGCTGGCCTCGGGCATTCTCAAGACCCAGGCGGGCCCCTGCCTGAAGGTTGCCGAATCCTGCGGCATCCGCTGGGAGCGGATCGTCACCAGGGGCAAATGGACCAGCGCCTTTGGCCGGAAACAAGCCTGAGGCAGGCAACCCCTTGGAACGGCTGTGCTTTCCATGAAAGGCAGGTTCAGCAAAAAACGTGCGTCCTGGCGGAAGCGTGCTTAACTCCACACCCCATCACCATGGACCCATTGATTCAACTTCTCGCCATCAACTCCAACCGTTCCACCTCGGAGCTGTCTGGAATCCTCAGCCTCACGGAAGACGAAGTGCGCGCCCGCATCGCCGCCGCCGAGGCCGATGGCACGATCCTGGGTTACAACGCCGTCGTGGACCGCCAGAAGGCCGGTCATCGAGGCGTCACGGCGCTGGTGGAGGTGAAGATCACCCCGGAGAAGGAAGGTGGCTTTGACCGCCTTGCCCGCCGCATCGCCAAGTTCGACCAGGTACGCGAATGCTTCCTCATGAGCGGCGGTTATGACCTCGCCATCCTTGTGGAGGGCAAGGACCTCCTCGATGTGGCGAACTTCA
>JBIJBP010000151.1:0-11923 GCA_044345155.1 Prosthecobacter sp.
CGCGCAGCTTCTGCATCAGTGGTGTGGCGAGTGCGGCGATGGCCCAGAGCACGCCGAACGAAAGTTGAAAACCGGGTTGGAAAAGCTGCTGGGTGTCCATGGCAAGCAGCACCAGCGCCGCCAGGCCCAGGCTGTTCTGCAGCTCGCCACGACGGTTCCAGCGAATGCCTGCGAGGACGATGGCGATCATGAAGGCGGCGCGTGCTGCCGACGGCCTCCATCCGGTGATGAAGGCGTAGGCGAAGACGATGACCAGGATGGCGGGGATGCTGCGTGAACGTCCGACTCCCAGGCATTGCAATACCAGTGAGGCCACGCCTGCCAGCATGACCACATGCAGACCGCTGACGGCAAACACATGCAGCGTGCCGCTGTTGCGGAAGGCGTCTTCGATCTCCTCGCCTGCCTGGCCCGAGGCGCCCAAGGCCATGGCCAGCAATACGGACAGCTCCTCCGGCCTGTCCTCCATGCCAAGGGCGATGGCCTGGCTCATCCATTGTCTGGAAGATTCCGCCAGTCTTTGCAGATGAAAGCCTGGAGCCCAATGCTGCGCCTGCCTGAGCCTGGCTTCATCCGCCATCAGCACCGCCACCCAGCCGTTCCGCAATCCATGGTCGACCTCGTCAAACTCACCTGGGTTCATCGCCTGGCGCGGCAGGGCCAGCCGGCCTGACAGCTCGTAGGTTCCGGCTTGTTTCAAGACAAATCCCCGGGGCAGAAAGACCTGGACCCCGACCGTCACAGGCTGCCAGCCTGCCGCTTGATTCCAGCGGACTTCCCGCACCGAACAGAGGGCACGCGTGGGATCCAGGCTGGTGCCGCTTTGAAACGGATGGAGCGTGCCGCGAAAGTCGGCGAACACCTCCTCGCCCTGATGGTCCAGCAGGTGCTGGCGGACGGGATTCTGCCGGGTCTGGCGAACCTGCCCGGCATGATGAACCATGAAAAAGAGGGTGGTGAGCAGGCAGCAGGCGGCCCGCCTTTGGCGCCTCATGGCAAGCATCACCGCCGCAAAGGCCAGTGTGCAGGCCAGGAAGCCGGTGGCTGTGCGGGGGTGATCGGCAATGAGGATGCCCGCCACGGCGGCCAGGGCCAGCACGAGCAGCGGCCGCTTCTGTCCGATGGCGTTGATGCCTGCGGCCAGCCGCTGCCAGATGGAAGAAGTCAGGTCAGGTGCGGCTGCTGTTTCCATCACTTGTCATTCTGCGGCTCTGACGGAGCCTGCTCCGTGACACCGATTTTCTCCGCTTCTTCTTCGCCGGTCTCTTCCTTGTCCGCCTCCCCTTCGGGCGGCAGGCGTTCTCCGGAAAGGAAGATGGAGGTGCCGATGGCGTCGGCCAGCCTGGGCAGCACGACCTTCACAAAGAACAATCCGCCGCCCGCACCTGCAAAGAGGAAGAAGATCAGCAGCAGGATGGGGTCGTCGCCCACCAGTTTCCAGCAACGCCAGACCAGCCAGAGCAAGGCTCCGGCGGCTAGAGTCCGCAGCACCCATCGGCCTTTCATGCCTGTTTGTAGCACGGAAGAACCGTTCCTGGCAAGAAGCAGGGTGGTCTGGATTCATGGGGCTTGCGGCCCGGCGGCTTTCTTTTAAAGGAACCGGCATGGCATCTGATTACTCTGATCGTTGGACCCTTGAATCCTGGTTCCCCGGCTTTGGCGGGCTTGATTATGTCGAGTTCAAGTCGGCGCTGGTGCGCGATGTGGAGGTGTTGAAACCCTGCATGGCCGCGCTTGGCGGCGAACTCCAGGAACTGGCCCGGGCGGTGAATGAGATCGAGGCGCTGGGGGATCGTCTCGGCCATCTTTCGGCCTACCTCGGCTGCCTTTCGGCGGATGATGCCAACGATGAGTCGGTGAAGGCGGACGAAGCCTGGATCTCGACCCTTGAGGCCGAATACTCCAAGCTGCTCGCCCCGTTGCGCGCCGCGCTTGCGGCCCTGAATGATGCGGACTTTGATGCCCTGCTGCTGGAGGCCTCCCTGAAGGATGCCGGTCATGCCGTGAAGCGCCTCCGCCATGAAGGCCGTCATCAGATGAGTGCCGAGATGGAGGCCCTGGCCGCTGATTTGAACGTCAACGGCCTTCACGCCTGGGGACGTCTCTATGACACGCTCACGGGCCGGATGGAGTTCGAGATGACCTTTCCCGACGGCCATCGTGAAACCGTGCCGATGTCGCGCCGCCGCGCCCTGATGTCTGAGCCTGACCGCAGGCTGCGCGAGGCGGCCTTTTATGACGGCCAGAAGCCCTGGAACGAACATGCTGTGACGCTTGCGGCGGCACTGAACGGCATCGCAGGAACCCGCCTTAGCCTGTATGGCCGCCGGTCGCTGCCGCATTTTCTCGATACGCCGCTCTTTGACGGCGCCATGAGCCGAAGGTCGCTCGACGCCATGTTGGAGGCGATCCATGCGAACATCGAGCTGCCGCGCCGAGCGCTGCGCAAGGCGGCGAAGCTCCAGGGCACGACGGCCCTGCATTTCTTTGACCTGGAGGCGCCGCAGGTCTCCGCGCCCGATGAAAAGCCCCTCACCTGGGACGAGGCCTGCCGGACGGTGGACCTGGCCTTCAGCGCGGCCTATCCAAAACTTGGACAATACTTCCGGCGGATGCTTGAGGACCGCTGGATTGAAGCCCAGCCGCGCTCCGGCAAGCGCCCGGGCGCCTTCTGCACGGGGTCGCCCCTGAGGCGCGAGGAACGCGTCTACATGACCTTCCACCGCACGGTTCATGACATGGTGACGCTGGCCCACGAGGTCGGTCATGCCTGGCACTCCTGCGTGCTGCGCCCGGCCCGGTCCCTCGCCTCGAACTATCCGATGACGCTTGCCGAGACTGCCTCGAACTTTGGCGAGATGATCCTGCTTTCCGGTCTCATGAACGATCCGGGAATCACGGCGGCGACCAAGGCCTATCTTCTGGACCAGGAGATGCTCCGGGCCCATGCCTATCTCGTGAACATCCCGATGCGCTATGAGTTCGAGAAGGCCTTCTACACCGAACGTGCCGCAGGGGAGGTGGGCGTCGGTCGGCTGGCGGAGCTGATGACGGATGCGCAGCGCAAGCTGTATGGCGACACCCTGCTTGATGACGGGGCGGACCCCATGTTCTGGGCCTCGAAGATGCATTTCTTCATCAGCGGCATCAGTTTCTACAATTTCCCCTACGTTTTTGGTTATCTGCTCAGCCAGGCGCTCTTTGCCCGGTTCAAGGAGGAGGGGGCCGGCTTTCTGCCGCGTTATGAGGCCTTTCTCCAGCTTACCGGCTCAGCGACCTGCGAGGAGGTGGTCCTCCGCACGCTGGGCGAAGACCTCACCAGCCCCGGCTTCTGGTCCCGCGCCCTGAGGGCGATGGAGCCGTCACTTGTGGCGTATGAGGCCCTGGGCTGAGGAAAGAAGCCGGAAAGGCCTGCCGTTTGGCTGACCTTCCATGACCGTTTCCGCATTTTTGTCGATGCTGCTGGCTGTGCTGGCCCTGCTCACACCAGTGCTGGCTGACGAGGCTGCACGACGCATCGACACGCTGCTGGCCGAGGACTGGCGCAGGAACGGGCTGTCGCCGAACCCCCCGGCCAATGACGAGACCTTTGTCCGTCGGATCCATCTCGACATCATCGGGAGGATCCCGACGCTGGCGGAGACGCAGGCCTTCCTGTCCAGCACGGACAGGGACAAGCGAGCAAGGTTGATCGACAACCTGCTCGCCAGCGACGGGTTCAACCAGCACATGTTTCATTTCTGGGCCGACCTGCTGCGCATCCAGAGCCGAGCCAACGGAGGGCAGGGGGAGATGACCTCGAAGCCGTACCTTGAGCATGTGAGGCGGCGCATCCGCGAAAACATGCCCTACGACGCCTTGGTGCGTGAGCTGCTCACCGCCCAGGGCAAGGTCTGGGACAACCCGGCCATCGGCTATTACATGCGTGACCTCGGCATGCCGCTGGACAACCTGGCCAGCACCGTCCGGGTTTTTCTTGGCACGCGCATCGAATGCGCCCAGTGCCACAACCATCCCTTCGACAAATGGACGCAGATGCAGTTTTACCGTCTCGCGGCATTCACCTATCCCCTGGAGACCAACTTCACCGGCGTGTCCGACAAGGGCGCCCTGATGGACCTGAAGCGTGCCGCGGAACGCCAGCCGGGCCAGGCGGATCGAACCCGTCACCTGGGGCGGGTTTTTGAAAACCTGGGTGACTTCGTTCGCTACAGCAAGGTGCAGGCCCTGCCGTCCCGGGTGCTCCGGCTGCCTCATGATTATGCGTACACTGACGCCAGGCCCGGGGATGCCGTGCAGCCCGCCACCCTGATGGGGGAGCAGTTGTCGGGCGGTCTCCAGGAGTTCGCCGCCTGGATGACCTCGCCGGACAATCCGCGCTTCACCCGGGTGATCGCCAACCGCATGTGGCGGCGCGTGTTCGGCCTCGGCCTGATCGAGCCCGTCGATGAGATGTTCGACGCCACCGCAGCCTGCAACCCGGCCCTCATGGATCATCTTGAAAAACAAATGGTTCGGCTGCGCTATGACCTGAAGGGCTTTCTGCGCATGCTTTTCAACACTGAGGCCTATCAGCGGGAGGTGATCCGCGCCGAGCCCGTTCCTGGGGAGGTCTGCCACTTCACCGGGCCGTTGCTGCGGCGCATGACGGCGGAGCAGATCTACGACAGCTTCGTCACCCTGGTGCATCCCACGCCCGACCTTCCGCGCAGGCGTGGTATCGACGCCGAGATGGCGCAGAAGCTGGTCTATCGCGGCAAGCTCAGCGACGCCCTCGACCTGATGACTCCCCAGGAGGTCTTTGACGGCTCCATGAAGGCCTCGGAGGTCTATGAGAACGTTTTCATGCGTGCCGGTCCTCTGCGTGAGGCCTACACCGCAGCCCAGAAGGCCAAGGACAGGCCGCTCATGGAAAAGCTGAACCTTGAAATCCGCTCCGTCGAGTTCGTGGCGCGCACCGGCATTCACGATCATGTCGTCGTGCCCGCCGTCGCCCGGCTTTATGAAACCAGGACCGGCAGGCCCGCGCCGCCGCCGATCCCGGTACGCCTGCCTTCGGAGGATGAACTCAGGAAGGCGGGGCAGAACCGCGCCTACATTCATGTGCCCGGTTATGACATCGACCAGGCGATTCCCCGGGAGGAGCAGGCGGCTGCCGAGGCCCGTGATGCGCTGTTCCGCAGTGAGGCCGCGCGTTTCAAGGTCGCCGACGCCGAGGCTTTTGTGAAGGAACGCCGGATCCATGCCCGTGACTGGCCGCGTGCGGCCGACCTCGAGTCTCCGGCGCCGCGAGGCCACTACCTGCGCGAGTTCGGGCAGAGCGACCGCGACCTGATCGACAACGCCAGCTCCGACGCCTCGATGCCGCAGGCGCTCGTGCTGATGAACAGCGGCCTGTTTGCCGCCGTGCTTGGACCCTGCACCCAGCTACGCCTCAGCCTGGATGCGGCGGCGTCCCCGGAGGACAAGCTTCGGGCGGCCTATCTAACGTTGCTTTCACGCATGCCGACGGAGGCCGAGCGGAGGGCCTGGCGCAGCTCCGGGCTCGACAGCATCGAGGACCTGGTCTTCGCGCTGCTGAACACGCAGCAGTTCATCTTCATCCGCTGAGGCTCCAGAAGGCCTGCGAGCCGGGGCGCGGGGTTCAGGTGACTAGTCGCCAGAGGGAGCGGCATGGATGGCCGGCAATGCTCCGGGATGCGCAGCTGTTCGCGTTCGCCTGCTGGTTGGCGGAGAAGCTTCGCTGAACCGCCGGCCGCATTTGCTGAAAGCCGGGGAGGC
Organism: Prosthecobacter sp.; assembly: GCA_044345155.1. GTDB lineage: Bacteria > Verrucomicrobiota > Verrucomicrobiia > Verrucomicrobiales > Verrucomicrobiaceae > Prosthecobacter. The sequence continues at coordinate 5,782 of JBIJBP010000151.1, forward strand.
CTGGGTTCGTGTTCGCTTCATGCCTTCATCCGCCGCCTCCGTCTCCCGTCGTCATTTCATCAGCTCCTCCCTTGCTGGAGGAGCTGTGGGTCGGCCGGGCCTGTCGGCGGCAGCGTCCGCTGTGAATCCCGGGAGCTTCAGCGAACCCTCCCGTGAGATCCCCCTCACGGCGGATGCTGATGTCATCGTCTGCGGTGCCGGGCCCGCCGGGGTGACCGCCGCCATCACGGCGGCCCGTGCCGGTGCAAAGGTGCGCCTGTTTGAGTGGCGTGGCTGCCTGGGTGGCGTCTGGACGGCGGGCCTGCTCGGCTATTTCCTTGATTTCAACAAGCCTGGTTTTGCCAGGGAGCTGCGCGACAGGCTCGATGCCCGCGATGCGCGGGCCAAATCCACCAGCACGAGCCGCTTCTGCTATGATCCCGAGGCGCTCAAGCTGCTGCTGGAGGAGCTCTGCGTGGAAGCCGGCGTGAAGTTCCAGCTTCACACGAAGGTCTGCGCGGCCTTCAGGGAAGGCGGCCGTCTCTCCACCATCGTCACGGAATCCAAGTCAGGCCGCCAGGCCTGGAAGGCGCCTGTCTTTATCGACACCACGGGCGACGGCGACCTGGGTTTCCAGGCGGGCTGTGCCTTTGAAACGGGCATGGCCGAGGACTGCCCCTGCCAGCCGATGTCACTCAACGCACTGCTGGTGGTCAAGGACGTTGAGGCACTGCGTGAGTTCATCCGCTTCGGCCAGCCGATGAAGGGCGAGAACACCGACGGCGAGAAGAAGAAACGCATCAAGGAGCTGCTTGTGAGCACCGGCCATTTCCCCAGCTACGCCAGTCCGACGATGTGGCATGTGCGCGACAACTTGATCTTTGCGATGATGAATCACGAATACGGCATCAAGGCCTGGGACGCTGCGGAAATCACCGCCGCCACCATACGGGCGAGGGCGGAGATGAACAAGATGGTGGCCAACCTGCGTCAGCTCGGCGGGCCCTGGGAGGGCATTCAAATCGTCGCCACGGCCGAGCAGATTGGCGTGCGCGACGGCCGCCGCATCAAGGGGCGCTACACGGTTCTCCAGGACGATCTCGCGAAGGGGGCGCGCCATGAGGATGCCGTGACGCGAGTGACCTTCGGCATCGACGTACACGCCCTGAGCGCCGAGCATAACAAGAAGCATTCGATCATGCCCAAGCCGATAGACATGAAGCCCTACGACATCCCGCTTCGTGCCTTGATCGCGAAGGATGTGGACGGACTCATGATGGCCGGCAGGTGCATCAGCGGAGACTTCATCGCGCACTCAAGTTATCGCGTCACCGGCAACGCCGTGGCCATGGGCGAGGCGGCGGGGGTCACGGCTGCCCTTGCCGCCCTGTCTAAGAGAATGCCGCATGACATCACCTGGGGCGAAAGCCTGGAGAAGCTGAAGGCGATGGGTCAGCGTGCCTGATTGATTCGGTTCTGGTGCTGGCGCGGGGATCAGCATGGAGCGCGGAACTCCGATTCCGCAGCGGTGTGGAGCGCAGGGGTGGTGTGGAGCTGCTTCAGCCTTGTTCGAACCCCAGGGGCGCTCCTTCATCTTGTTGATGTGGATGCTGTGAACTTTCGGTCTGGCTTGGGCGAACCTTCTTGCTGCGGATTTGGAAATCCGCGCCCCGTTGCTGGCGTGGAAAGAGGGCCTGGTGATCAGCGGACGAAGGGCGGAATAGGCGAAATCAGGCACGTGGTGCCGCGCCATCAGGCAAAAACTCCGTGCTGTGCTAAAGCTGGTTAAACTGAAGGAGGTTCCACGTTGAGGTTGCCGGAATGATTTTGAATGCCTTGTCTTCTCGTTTGTCCTGCCTCGTCCCGATGAAATCCGTGCTGCTATTCCTACTGGTTCTCACCTCAGCCCTTCCGGCCTCCCCATGGGCGTTGGATCGCCTTGATGAATCCTGGGTGCTGCGTGGTTCCGTCAAACCGGCAGCCGGGGCGGTGAATGGCAGCCTTGTCTTTGATGGGGGCTCGCTTCTGGAACTCAAGGACAGCGCCTCCCTCACCGCAGGCACGTTCTCGCTCTCCCTCTGGTTCAATCCGTATGAGCCGGAGGGTCGGCAGCAGATGCTGGTCGGAAAAAATCGTTATTCCCGGGACGAGCGCCAGTGGGGTCTGCTCATCGAGCCGGACGGCCGTCTCAAAGCCTATTTCCAGCAGGATGGCTGGAGGACGATCGAATGTGCGCAGCCGTTGAAACCCGGTGCCTGGCATCGGGCGGCCGTGGTGGTCGAGCCTGACCGGGCTGCCTTGTTCCTGAACGGCCTTCCGGTGGGAGAGACGAAGCTCGCCAGGGCCGTGGCGGCCACGGCGGCTCCGATCACCCTGGGCGGCATCTTTGACGAGGGTCGTGTCCGCCAGGCCTTTGCTGGAGCACTGGATGATCTGCGGATCGAGCCCGGGGCGCTCAGAGCTGAGGACATCGCCTCGGCCTATCAGCCGGTCATGGCCATGCATGAGCTGCCGGAGCCGAAGACCGTGGATTATCCGCTCTGGGACCCGGCCAGGAAGCTCGGCAGGGCGGGGGAGCTGCCCGTGCTGGAGGGCGTGGAGTTTCATGTCATCAAGAAGTGGGACAAGCCGGGCGACGGTTACACCTTCCTGCACGGGGTCGGCCTTGCCTGGCACAAGGGACGGCTCTACGCGTCCATCGGGCATAACCAAGGAGATGAAAACACGGTCACCGAGGAGGCGCAGTACCGGGTGAGCGACGACGGCGGCCGGAACTGGGGTCCGCTACAGGTCATCGACGCCGGGGAGGAGAAGGACCTTGCGGTGAGCCATGGCGTGTTTCTTTCGCATGCAGGCAGGCTCTGGGCCTTCCATGGCGCCTATTCAAACCACATGGAGAGCATCCATACCCGTGCCTATTCGCTGGATGAAGCCACGGGCCGATGGGTGAAGCATGGTGCCGTGGTGGCGGACGGCTTCTGGGCGCTCAACCAGCCGGTGAAGATGACGGACGGCAACTGGATCATGGCAGGCATCAGTGCGGGGCCGTATTCCAACAGCGGTGTCTTCCCGGCGGCGGTGGCCATCAGCCATGGCGATGACTTCACCAAGTGGGACTTTGTGGCCATTCCGGTGCATGACGGACTGCGGCTCTGGGGGGAGTCAGCAGTCATCGTGGACGGGCCGAACGTGATGAACATCGCCCGCTACGGCGGCAGGCCGCTGGCGCTGGCGGCCAGAAGCAGCGACCACGGCCGCACCTGGTCAACGATGGGGGAAAGCAACCTGCCCATGACGACATCCAAACCGGCGGCGGGCATGCTCAGCACGGGGCAGCGTTACCTTGTCTGCACGAACGCCGCCGACAACGGCGGGCGTCGTTATCCGCTCACCATCGCCGTGAGCGAGCCTGGCCGGGAGGTCTTCAGCAGGGTGTTTGTGATCCGCCATGCCGAGCACGGCGGTCCCGGCGAATCCGCCCCGAACGCCTCGCTCAGCTATCCCTGCGCCATCGAGCACGAAGGCCGCCTCTATGTGGGCTTCTCCAACAACGGCGGGCGCCGCGGCAATCTCAACAGCGCCGAGATGGCGGTGATCCCGGTGGAAAAGCTGAGGTGAGGTGGCGGGATCAATTGCTCAACAATCCCAAGGGCGGCACAGATGGGCTGGCTCGGCGGGTGGATGGATGAGTTGAAGGTGCTTACCAGCCGCCTCGGACATTCCATTTTTCCATGAGATCGGGGGACAGCTCGGTGATGAAGCGGCTGGGCTTCATGAGGATGTCGCCGTCGCGGGCCTGGTGGTTGACCAGGGGATAGCAAAGGTAGAGTTCATCCTTGGCGCGGGTGACGGTGACATAGAAGAGGCGGCGCTCCTCCTCGATGCCGAGATCGCTTTCCTCCACGGCGCGGGCATGAGGGAACATGCCGTCGGCCAGCCAGATGGCGAAGACGGTGTGCCATTCGAGCCCCTTGGCCTGGTGGGCGGTGGTGAGCGTCACGGCCTCCTTGTCCTGCTGTGGGTCGGGGTTGTCGCCGGTGTCCACGCCGCTGAGCAGGCTGAGCTGGCTGAGAAACTCCAGCGGGTCGGTGAAGCGGCTGGAGTAGTTGCTGAGCTGCTCCAGGTCCTGCTCGCGCTGGTCGGCGTTCTTGAACTTGGCGCGCATGTAGTCCTGGTAAACGCCCTCGTAGATGCTGCGGATCATCTCCGGCGGCGTGGCGGTTTTGCCATCGACGATGAGTTCATCGAGCGTGTAGGCCAGCTGGTCCCAGGTTTCGCGGGCCTTCTTGGGCACGCTCATGGGGATGAGCAGGTCGCTGAACTTTCCAGGCATCACCTCGGCCGAGGCCGCTTCGGTCTTCAGCCAGGCATTCCATAGTTTGTTCGCGCTGGCGCCGCCGACGCCGGGAATGAGCTTGACCATGCGCATGAAGCTGACCTCGTCCCGGCGGTTCACTGCGAACTTCATGAATGCGGCGACGTCCTTCACATGGGCCTGCTCAAAGAAGCGCAGACCGCTAGTGATCTGGAAGGGGATGCCGCGGCTGGTGAGCTCCATCTGCAGCTCCATGCTGTGGAAGTGCGCACGGTAGAGGATGGCGAGGTCGTTCAGGGACACGCCGTCCTCATCCTGAAGCTCGAGGATGCGCTGCGCAACAAAGGCGGCCTGGGCGCTGCCGCTGTCGAGAGGCACATAGGCGGGCAGCATGTCCTTGCCGGTGCGGGAGGCCTGGAGGTTTTTGCGGATCTGGGCGCGGTTGTGGCCGATGCTGGCGTTGGCAAGGTTCAGGACCTCGGGCACGCTGCGGTAGTTGACCTCGATCTTGAAGACGCGGGCCTTCGGCCAGTGCTCGTGGAAGTGCAGGATGTTGGAGACGTCCGCTCCGCGCCAGGAGTAAATGCTCTGGGCGTCATCACCGACCACCATGAGGTTGCCGTCCGGACCGGTGAGCATCTCGATGAATTCACACTGGAGGCGGTTGGTGTCCTGGTATTCGTCGACGAGCACGAACTCGAACTGGCGCTGGTAGCGCCCGAGCAGGTCGGGGTGTTCCTTCAGCAGGCGGACGGACTGCGTCAGCAGGTCGTCGAAGTCCATGCAGTTGGTCTCCACCTTCTTCTCCTGGTAGAGCTCGCGGATGCGGCGGACGGGCTCGATGATCTTGTCGAAGTAGGGATAGCGGGTGGTGATGACATCCTCGATGGACGTGCAGGTGTTGTCGGCCATCGAGAAGATGTCTCCCAGCACCTCGGCCTTGGGAAAGCGGAAGCCGGTGGTGTCGATGCCGCTGTTGGCGACCACGGTTTCGAGAAGGTCCTTCTGGTCCTCGCGGTCCATGATGGAGAAGCCCTTGCGGTAGCCGAGTCGCTCGGCGTTCCAGCGCAGGAACTTGTTGCCGATGCTGTGGAAGGTGCCGCCCCACAGGCGTGCGGTGTCGGATTCGACGAGCAGTCCGACGCGCTCCAGCATCTCGCGGGCGGCCTTGTTGGTGAAGGTCAGCAGCAGAATTTGTTCGGGCAGGACGCCGTTGTCGAGCAGCCAGGCCACCCGGTAGGTGAGCGTGCGGGTCTTGCCGGAGCCTGCCCCGGCGATGACGAGCGTCTGCCCCGGCGGTGCGGTGACGGCGGCATGCTGCTGCTCGTTCAGCTCCGCCTTGTAGTCGATGCGCGGGGCCGGGGCGTGGGCGGGATGCAGCTTGTATTCGCGGGGCATGGAAAGTGGAAGGTATGGGCGGTGCGGGCGGCGGCTTTGACAATGAAAAAGGGCCAGGAGTGCGGCTGGCACGCTCCTGGCCCCAAATCATTCCTGGAAGGCTGCCCGGCCTGCGGCTTACAGCTTCGCCAGGGCGTCGTCCAGCGCCGCGATGAGGGCGGTGATGCTGGCGTCGGACTCATCGCCCATGTTGCTGACGCGGAAGGTCTTGCCCTTCAGCTTGCCGTAGCCGCCGTCGATGATGAGGCTGTGGTCCTTCTTCAGGTTGGCGATGAAGGCGGCGACGTCGATGTTTTTGTTGTTTGCCACGCAGGTGAGCGACCTGGAGCGGTAGCCCTCGGGGGCGAAGAACTCGAAGCCGTTGCGGCGCACCCAGGCGTGAACCATGTCGTTGAGGCGGGCGTGGCGGGCGTAGCGGTTTTCCAGGCCTTCGGCGAACATCTTCTTCAG
>JBIJBP010000150.1:0-11923 GCA_044345155.1 Prosthecobacter sp.
CCGCCGGGCAGGTCCACCTGGGCGAGCTTCCTGCCGTCATAGGAGAGACGGAGCAGATGCTGCTGGTCGCTCATGGCGATGAGCAGGCTCGGTGCGTCCGGCTGATGAAGGTCGGCCATGCCGCCATGCGGACCCCAGTGGACGATTCCGCCCTCCTGGCCGCCGAAGACGCCGGCCGGCCGACCCTGGACGTCATAACGAAGAATGTAGTCACGGCCGTAGCCGTCGAGCACGAAGAACGATCCGTCCGCGGCATGCAGGGTCCAGGAGGGCTTGTATTCGGCCTCCTTCGTGTACTTGCCGGAGGCCTCCGGCCAGCGCCATTCCTGGAGGATCTCGCCGTCCAGGGTCGCCTTGACGACACGATGCGTCTGCAGGCAGGTGATGAAGAGCACCTGACGTGTGCCTTCATCGACGATGGACAGCCCGTGAGCGCCCGGAAACTGCGTGCCCCACTTGTTCACCAGCTGGCCCGCCCGGTCGTAGATGATGACGTTGTTGGCCGTGTGGTCGGTGAGCAGGATGACATGGCCTTCACGGTCGCAGACGATGCCATGGCAGTTCTTCACCGGTGTCTTCTCATCCAGCACGCCCCAGCCGGGGACGACGCGGAAGCGGAAGTCGCCTTGACCAAAAACAGGTTCGGCCGCCCGGGAGCGCAACCAGGGAAAGGCAGCGACAGCAGCGGAGGCGGTGGCCTGTAGAAAACGACGGCGGCTTGGGCGGATGGAGGACATGGCGACGGGACGCTCCTTTCTGCCATGAGTGCCGGAGGCCGACAAGACACTTCCCGCATCTGCCATGCATCGCCCGTGACTTCGCAAGATGATCCTGCGGCGGCCGTTCTGCCTGCCCCATGCATGCCCCGCTTCCACTGACCCGCCGCCGCACCCTTCAGACCCTGTTTTGCTCCAGCGTCGCCATGGCGCTCAACCTCACCCGCCGATCCGCCGCTGCTGTGGAGGCGGACGGAATGCATTTTCTGGCCATCGGCGACTTCGGCACCGGCGGCAAGGACCAGCAGACCGTGGCGAAGGCCATGCAGGACTTCATCGCGAAGAACAGCCTCCGGCCCGAGGGCCTGCTGCTGCTGGGCGACAACTTCTACGGCCCGTCGAATCCGAAGCCCAAAAAGGACGGCAAGACCGTGCCCGGGGAACCGGCGCCCTTCACGGCGGAGTCCCGGCGCTGGCAGCGGGAGATCGAGGACATGTATCCGCAAAGTTCGTTCGGCTGCCCGATGTACGCCGTGCTGGGCAACCACGACTACCATGACAACAAGGGCGGCGAGAACGCTCAGCTTGCCTACGCGAAGAAGCCCGGCGTCCGCTGGAGGCTGCCAGCCAAATGGTACCGTCAGGACTTCGGCCCGCTGCTCACCGTGCTCTTCCTCGACACCAACCTGCGCGAGGTCAGCGGCAGGGATTCGAAGACGAAGAAGTTCACCCGCGCCTCGCTCACCGAGGAGGAGGGCGCCGCGCAGCTGGCCTGGTTCAAGGCGGAGCTGGCGAAGCCCCGGGGCGCCTTCACCCTCGTCATCGGCCATCACCCCGTTTATTCCAACGGCGACCACGGCGACACCCGGGAGCTGGTGGAGAAGTGGGAGCCGCTGCTTCAGGAGCAGAAGGTCCACGCCTATCTCTGCGGCCACGACCATGACCTCCAGCACCTGGAGCTGGAGGGCCGTTTCACCTCCCACATCCTCTCCGGCGGCGGCGGCGCCCGCACCCGCAAGCTCGAGACGCCCGAACGAAAAATGCCGTACGGCCTCGACACCCATGGCTTCACCCACCTCACGGTGAAGGCGGATGCGCTCATCTTCGCCCACCACGGCGTGGACGGTGCGCTGCTGCACCGCTTCACCAAGCGGGCCGACGGCCGCGTGGAGATGGGTTGAACCGGGTTCCGGCCCTGATTCTGCTCTTGCCGTGGAAAGCCCTTCCCGGCATAAGCATCGCCATGCCCTCCAGCAAGACCTCTCACGGCCACCACTGGCCCATTGTCATCGCCCTCGTCGCAGGCATCGTGGCCGGAGTCGTGCTCCAGCCCTTTGCCACGCCCGCCGAAGGCCCGGTGCCGGAGTGGGTCGGCATGATCCTCGAGGCCTGTCGCTTTGTCTCCGACCTGTTCCTGCGGGCTCTGAAGATGGTCATCGTGCCCCTGGTCGTCGCCAGCATCATCAGCGGCATCGCCGGGCTGAAGTCACTCGAAGGCTTCGCCCGCATGGGCCTGAAGACCTGGGCCTATTATGTCATCGGCAGCCTCGTCGCCGTCTGTGTCGGGCTGTTCTTTGTCAACATCATCCAGCCCGGCCTCGTGGACGGACGGCCCAACCCGACGCTCAAGGCCGCGATGGACGCCGCCCTGGAGAGCAAGAACGCCGGCGAGGTCGGCGAAGCCATGAAGGACGCCAGCGGCGGCGCCGCCTCGCTGCTCGACATCGTGCGGCGCGCCGTGCCGACCAACGTCATTGACGCCTGCGCCAGGGGTGACCTGCTCGCCATCATCGTCTTCAGCATCCTCTTCGCCGTCGCCATGGTGCTCGTGCCCGGCGGCCCGCCCAGGACGCTGCAAAACCTGTTCAACGAGCTGACGAACGTCATGACCCTCATCACCACCTGGGTCATGAAGCTGACGCCTTACGCCGTGTTCTGCCTGGTCATTCCCGCCATCGCCACGGTCGGTGTCAGCGTGTTGAAGAACCTCGTGCCCTACGTGCTCACCGTCATGGGCGCGCTGCTTTTCCACACGCTCGTCCTGCTGCCCCTGGCCATCCGTTTTCTCGGCGGCATCTCGCCGCTCCGGCATTTCCGGAACATGCAGGACTCCCTGCTCATGTCCTTCTCGACGGCCTCCTCGACGGCAACGATTCCCGTGACCATGCGCTGTATCCAGGATGAGTCGAAGGTCAGCGAGCGTGTCGCCAGCTTTGTCATTCCTCTGGGGGCCACGGTGAACATGAACGGCACCGCGCTTTATGAGTGCGTCGTGGTGGTTTTCGCCGCCCAGGTGCTGGGCATCGACCTCAGCCTCAGCCAGCAGTTCATCGTCGTGCTGCTGGCGCTGGTGTCGAGCATCGGCGTCGCCGGCATCCCGGCGGCGAGCCTGGTGGCAATCATCATCATCATGCAGAACGCCGGCTTCAGCGAGGACGCGATCAAGGCCAGCCTTGGCCTCATCCTCACAATCGACCGGCCGCTCGACATGGCACGCACCACCGTGAACGTCTTCGGCGACACGGTCGGCGCCATCCTCATCGCCCGCAGCGAAGGCGAGAAGATCGATGGCAGGTGAGAGCGGATTGCAGGAGCTTCAGGAGCCCGGTCTTGCGCAGGCGGCTTTGTTTGACTAAACGCGGGGGATGCGTTCCGAACTTGCCGGGGAGCCAGGCAGGCTCCGTGTGCTGATCCTTGTCGAAAACCTGCCCGTGCCGCTCGACCGGAGGGTCTGGCAGGAGGCCTGCGCCCTCAGGGATGCGGGCCATGAGGTGACGGTCATCTGCCCGCAGATGCGCGGCTTCACCCAGGCCGAGGAGGTGCTGGAGGGCATCCAGATCTTCCGTCACTGGATCAGCGACGAGGCGCGGGGCATCCGCGGCTTCCTGCTCGAATATGCCAGCGCCCTGTTCGGCGAGATGCGCTGCGCGCTGAAGGCCTGGCGGCGCTGCGGGTTTGATGTCATCCACCTCTGCAATCCGCCCGATTTGCTCTTCCTCGTGGCGCTGCCCTTCAAGCTGCTGGCCGGGGTGAGGGTGGTCTTTGACGTGCATGATCTCTGGCCCGAGATGTTTGAAGCAAAATTTGGCAGGCGCGGCCTGGTCCGGCGGCTGCTGCACGGCGCCGTGCTGCTGGCCGAACGCTGCACGCTGGCTCTCGCCGACGCCGTGATCGCCACGAACCAGAGCGTGCTCGCCGCCGTGCAACACCGAGGCCGCAAGCGCGATGACGAGGTCTTCATCGTGCGCACCGCGCCCAACCGGCTCGACACCTCGGCGCCTGCCGACATCTCCCTTAAAAAGGGCCGCAGGCACCTGGTCGGCTACATCGGCGTCATGGGCGACGCCGACGGCGTGCAGTACCTGGTCGAGGCCGCGCGGCACATCGTCCAGAGCCGCGGCAGGCAGGATGTGCAGTTCCTGCTCATGGGCAGCGGCCCGGAGCATGCCGACCTCGTGCGGCTGCGCGACTCCCTGGGCCTGACCGACTTCATCGACATGCCGGGGCGGGTTACCAACGAGTTCCTTTTCACCGGCCTGCAGACCATGGATCTCGGCGTCGCCTGCGACCCGATCAACGACTACAACGATCACTGCACGATGAACAAGACCCTGGAGTACATGGCGTTTGGCAGGGCGCAGGTGCTGTTTGGCACACGTGAGGGCCGCTTCTCCGCCGGTGAGGCCGGCTTGTATGTCATGGAAAACAGCGCCTTGAAGCTGGGTGACGCCATCCTGGAGCTGCTGGATGATCCGGAGCGCCGGGAGCGCATGGGGCGGCTGGGGCGCGAGCGGCTGAACAAGGAACTGTGCTGGGAGCGCAGCGTCGAGGAGCTGCAGAAGGCCTATCGAAGCCTGTGAACAGGAGCGGGCGCGTCTTTGCGGCGGCTGAATTAACCTTGCACGCCCGCCAGGATGCGGAATACCTCCGGCCTGCAAACCGCCTATGAACGACGCCTTCTCCCTGCTTGCCAATGCGACCACCCCACCCGCCGGCATGGGTTCCCTGGGAGAGTTCCTGGCCACAGGCGGCTATGTGATGCTTTTCATCGTCCTCTGCTCCTTCCTGGCGGTGACGGTGATGATCTCCGCCTGGCTGCGCCTGCGTGACCACCTGGTGCTGCCGGCGAACGTGATGAGCCAGTTGCGTTCCCTGCCCAGCTATGCGGCCAAGGGTGACATCAAGCCGCTGCAGGAGTTCCTGGAGCGCGACTCCTCGCTGCTGGCCAAGCTGGGCGCGCTGGCGATCAGCGGCACGTTTTCCTCACGCCAGGAGTGCGTGGACACCCTGACCGCCCGCGCCAAGGAGGAGCTGCACCACCTGGAGCGCGGCATCCCGATGCTGGAGGTCATGGTCACCGTGGCGCCGCTCCTGGGCCTGCTGGGCACCACCGCCGGCCTCGTTGGCATGTTCTCCGCCTTCGGCAGCGACGCCGGGCCGGACACCACCGCCGTGGCGCGCGAGATCGGCGTGGCGCTGCGCTGCACCATCGCCGGCCTGTTTGTCGCCGTGCCCTCCGTGGTGGCGCACACCTATTTCGTCCGCCGCCTCGACGCCATCGGCGTGCGCCTGGAGTCCATCATGCATGAGACGATCCAGACCTTCTTCGCCCACTTCGAGGTGCAGCGCGCCGGGTCGCCGGAGCGTCATTAATCCCTCCTTACTACGAATCCGGCACGCGCCATGCAGCTCAACCTCCGCCCCCGCCGCCGCCCGGTGCCCGCGATCCCCATCGTGTCGCTCATCGACATCATGGTGATCCTGCTGATCTTCTTCATCGCCACCACGACGTTCCGTGAAAAGAAGGTGCAGGTGAAGATCAACCTGCCGCAGTCAAAGTCGATGGGCGCGAGCGCGCCTTCCGAAGAGGTGCGCAAGTCCATCCTGGTGACGCCGACCAAGGAGCTGTTTCTCGACGGCAATCCGGTGAAGGTGGAGGAACTGGCCGCCGCGCTGACCCGGCTGAAGACCAGCCAGCCAGACTCCAAGCTGGAGCTGGAGGCGGATACCGAGACACCGCTGGGCATGCTGGTGAGCATCTGGGATGCCCTGCGCGCCGCCGGATTTTCGATCAACGACGTCCCTGCGCGCATCCAGCGTGAGGGGCAGAAGTGACCGATCCTCCGTCCCGCTGCATGAACCCGGCCCTCACCCTCCTTCCCTCCACGGATCCCGCCCTGCTGCTGCGTTTTCGCGACCGGCAGTACTCCGCCGAGCTTATCGCCGCGGCGCTGCTGCACTTTGACTTCTTCACCTGGCTTCAGGAAAACGACGGGGCGGGCAGCGGAGCCATCGCCAGCCACTTCGGCTTCATCGCGCGGCCGCTCGACGTGCTGCTTACGCTCTGCCGCGCCTCCGCTCTGATCCACACGGATGACCAGGGCGGCCATCATCTCACCGCGCAGGGTCGTGAGCATTTCGTCAAGGGTTCGCCCTGGTATCTCGGGCCCTATTATGCGCCAGTCAGGGACACGCCGATCACGAAGGGCTTTGTGCAGGTGCTGACCACCGGCCGGCCGGGAAGCTGGCAGGCCAAGTCCGACGCGAAGGACTGGCACGAGTCGATGTTCGATCCTGAGTTTGCACGCGGCTTCACCGAGCTGATGAACTGCCGCGGCATGCTCTTCGGGCAGCATCTTGCCCGCGCCGTGACGCCGCTTCTGGGGCAGCGCAGTCATCTGCTCGATGTCGGCGGAGGCTCCGGCATCTATTCATCGACGATGGTGGCCGCGCATCCGCAGCTTCACGCCACGGTGCTGGAGCAGCCTCCGGTCGACGCCCTGGTGCGCCAGGAGGTCGCCAGGCATGGGCTCAGCGAGCGCGTGCAGGTTTTCGCCGGGGACATGTTCAGCGTCACCTGGCCGCAGGCGGACATCGTGCTGCTGTCGAACGTCCTGCATGACTGGGACGTGGCCGAGGCGCGGGCGCTGCTGGTCAAGGCGGCGGCCACGCTGCCGAGCGGCGGGCTGCTGATCATTCACGACGCCTTCATCCGCGATGACAAGACGGGGCCGATGGCCGTGGCGGAATACTCGGCGCTGCTGATGAACATCACGCAGGGCAAGTGCTACAGCCCGGCCGAGTATGCGGACCTGATGGACGGCCTGGGCCTGGAGCCCGGGCCGTATCAGGACACCGTCGCCGACCGCGGCTTCATGACCGCGGTGAAAGCCTGAGCCGCGCCTGCTTACTTGGCGATGCGGTAGACCGCGCCGTTCCAGTCGAGCACCAGGATCTCCCCGGCGGCGTTGGCGCAGAAGGCGGTGGGCTTCACCAGAACGGCCGGCTTTTTCTTCGGATCGTTGGCCGGTGTCTGCGGGCTGGTGTAAAGGAGGGTGTTGTTGCGCAGCTTGCCGCTGTCATCGACGCGCAGCGCCCAGATCTTGCCGAGCACGAAGTCGCCGTAGATGTAGGCGCCGGCGAGATCCGGCATGGCCTTGCCCTTGTAAACCAGGCCGCCGGTGATGCTCAGGCCTTCGCCATGATGGTATTCAAAGACGGGGTCGATCAGCTTGGCGTCCTCGGAGGGCTTGTCGGTGCGCAGCGGGAACGGACGCGCGCCTTCACGGAAGCTCCAGCCATAGTTGCCGCCCTTTTCGATCCAGTTGATCTCCTCCCAGAGGTCCTGGCCGACATCGGCGACCCAGAGGCGGCCCTTGTCGTCAAAGCTCATGCCCCAGGGGTTGCGGATGCCATAGGCGTAGATCTGCGGCAGGGCGTCCACACCGTCGGCGAAGGGGTTGTCGGCGGGGATGCAGTAGGCGTTGTGATGGTCGCGGCCGTTGACATCGATGCGCAGGATCTTGCCGACCAGCACCGCGTTGAGCTGCGCCATGCGCTTCTCGTCGTTGCGCTTCGAGGTGTCGCCGACGCCGATGTAGAGGTAGCCTTCGGGGCCGAAGACGATGTTACCGCCATGATGGTTCCAGTTGATGAGCGGGATCTCAAGCAACACGCGCTCGCTGGATTCGTCCGCCTTGTCGCCGGAGGCCTTCATCTCGCTGATGACGAGGCGCTTCGGCTTCTGCTGGGTGTAAGAAAGGTAGAAGAGCTGGTTCTCTGCAAACTTCGGATGGAAGGCGAGGCCGTTCAGGCCCTCTTCAAACTTGCCGTTGGCGGCCTCCATGCCGCGCGGGCTGAGGTCGAGAAAGGTCTTGGCCTCACCAGCCTGCTCGTCCTTCGGCAGGATCAGCACCTGGCCGCGCTGCAGCGCCAGGAACTCGCGGTTGGAACCGTCCGGCGGGACCACCACGGCGATCGGCCACTTGGTTTCGATCTTTTCATAGACGCGGGCGAGCTTGACGGCATCGGCCGCGGAGACGGAGCCTGCGGCGGCAGAGGCAAGGGCGAGGAGGACGGTGGCGAGGAACTTCATGAGGAGGGGAGGATGCAATGCGCCCGGAACAACGGGCAATCCCTAAAACGCCAGGACAGGGATTTCCTCGCAGACCAACCCGAATCTTCAAACGGCGATCTGCAAGGCGAACGGCGCCTTTTTGAAATGCACGGGCGTGGTGGCCTGGATAAGCTCTCCATCGAGCTCGTAGGGGGCGGCGGGTTCGGCGGTCACGGTGAATTCGGAGACCTGGAGGTAGTCGAGATCCAGGGCTGTCTCGTAGCCGCGCTCCAGGATGGCGCGGATCATCTGCGCAAACTCCCAGCCGCCAAGCTGGCGGAAGACGAGCACATCAAGCAGGCCGTCCTGATTGTCGGCCTTCGGGAAGATCTTCACCGGGCCGCCATAATGCCTGCCGGCGCCGATGAGCACGACGCTGCCGAGCATGTCCGGCCTTCCGGCAATCTTCACCGTCAGCACGGGCGGCCGGCGACCCAGCACCTGCACGGCGGAAACGACATAGCTGAGCGGCCCCAGGCGCTTTTTGCGCTCCCAGGGCGTCTCCTGGATGATCTCGGCATCGAGACCCACGCCGGCGAGCTGCACGAAGTAAAGTTCGTTCGCCATCCACAGGTCGATCTGACGCAGGCGATGGCTGCTGAGACGCTGCCAGCAGGCCGCGATGTCGGCGGAGGGCAGGCCGAGCTCCAGGGCGAAGACGTTCATGGTGCCCACCGGCAGCACGCCGAGGGCGGTGTGAGGTTCGCCAGGAGGGCGTTTTTCATTCACGCGGCAGATGCCCTGCAGCACCTCGTTCATGGTGCCGTCACCGCCCGCCGCCACCACCAGGGGATGGTTTTCACGCGCCAGCCGTTCGGCGATCTCCGTGGCCTCGCCGGGATACGAGGTGAGAATCAGCTCCGGTGCGGGCGACAGGGACCGGATGGCCTGCTCACGCGCCGCAGCCTGGGTGCTGCGTGCGGCGGGGTTCAGGATGACGGGGATGCGGTCGGACATGCCGGGCGCGCTATGCGGTGGAAGTCCCTGGGGCACAAGTGACAAAGTGCTCCTGTGCATCATGGGCTCAGCCCCTGCGCTGCGCCCATTTCCGGCCTGCGGCCAGGGTGGCCAGGGTTTCCTTCAGACGTCGTGTGAGGGTCTCCGGCTGTTTGGCCGTGCTGATCCAGACCTTGTATTCGCGCTGACAGGTCCGGCTCAGGGTTTCAAAGTTCGCCGCCGCAGCCTTGTTCGACTTGAGGGCCTTCGCCAGCAGCTCGGGCATCGGCCATTCCTCTCGCCGCACCTTGGGGGGAGGCGGCAGCTGCGGTGAGGCATCGAGCCGGACCGCCGCCTGAACAAGCTGACGGAAGGCACGCGCATCCCAGGTTTCCAGTGAGGTCAGTCGGATGCTCTGGATGCGGGTGTTGCCCTCGCCGCCGGTGAAGAGCGATGTGGACTCACGCAGCTCCGTGCCTCGGAAAAAGCTGATGCCCAGGTGATGCTTGCAGGCGCTCAGGCCGCAGACCAGACGGTGGCCGCTGAAGCAGAGCATGTTCCATTTGATCGACTCCGTCAGGTCCGGCTGCCAGCGCAGGATCCACTCGCGCACCTGCTCCGCGAGAGGCTTTGAGAAAGCCGGAGCCTGGTCGATCCAGGTGTCCGGATCATGAGTTTTGGCGCGTGAGCAGTCCATGAGAGCGGATCAGTCAACAGGACGCGGCAAGGTTGTGCAACAGGCTGAAACAGCCCCTGCCGTCCTTTGACACAACCCTGAGCCGCAGCGCATCCCTTAACAGCCACCGCAAAAGTTCTCTGAAGGAATGCCATCAGGCGGTCACACTTTCCTGGAGACGGTCTAGTTGAGGGTGGCGGTATCGCCTTGAAATCATTCCCTTCCATGCCTCGAAACCCCTTCCTCAACAGCGTCCTGGACATCAACCAGGAGGATCTCCAGGCCAATGAACATGCCCAGCTTGGCGTGCAGGCGAACGAGACTTTTGTTCTCCATGCCGACGAAGGGGGCGCCCTTGGGCTTGGGGGTGAACAGGTGGCGTTTGCCAAAAAGGAATTTGGCAGCACCCGCCCCCAGATGAACGCCGACCTGAAGAGCCACGCCGACCTGATCAAGGTGGTGCAGGACCTGGAGGGAAAAGTCCGGGCAGGGCAGGCCGGCGTGGCCCAGGCGCGGAAGGACCTGCTTCGCGACCAGGGATTCCTGGACAGGCTGGGGGAGCGCACGGCGGCCAACGCCGAGAATTATGACGCCCTTGCGAAGGACGTGCAGGACGGGAATGCCAAGATCGCCGCACTACAGCAGCAGGCTGCGGAGGCCGCCTGGACGCTGGAGGAGCTGAAGGCCGGCCGCATTGCCGGCGTGCAGATGGAGGGGCTGGACAGGGAGGTGGTGCAGGCCATGAACACTCAGAAGGCCAAGGAGGCCGACTTGAAGCTGGCCAAGGAAACGGGCGGGCTGTTCAACAATGCCGATTACGAGACCAACCCGGACCTGGGGGGCGACCGAAACCTGCTGACGAGGGCGGTGGCATCCACTGCTGTGGACCGGCTGCTGGACACCCATGTCCTGGCGGAGGAAAAGTTCGGCATGGACGAGCAGGGCAACGTGCTGGGCGTCAGCGTGCAGGCGGACGGTGCCGGGGTGAAGGGCGACTACAGGGGGGAGGACGGCGTCAAAAGAGAGTGCTACCTGGACGCACGGTACGACAATGCAAAGATCCAGAAGGGGCTGTCCGATCTTGAGGTGGTGGATTACATCACCGGCCAGGTGGACCGGCACTGCGGCAACATCTTTGTGGAGCCGGCCTCGGGCAAGGTCACGGGCATCGACAACGATATGGCTTTCCCGGAAAAGGACCGTTTCCTGATGGCGGCGGAGCGGGAGTTCAAGGGCACGGAATCCCTTCCGCGCATCATTGACCGCAGCACGGCGGACAAGATCATGGCGGTCAGGCCGGAGGATTTGCGCGAAACCCTGAAGGGAGTCACCAAGCCACGAACGGGCGAGACCCTGAGCGATGCCGAGATTGATGGCGCCGTGCAGCGTCTGGAGCAGCTGCAGGCCGCCATCCGTGATCCACAGTCCGTCCAGCGTCCGGACTGGGAGTCCAAGCCCAACCCGGACCTGTCGGCGGCTGACAAGTCCCGGCTTGCCGAGCTGCCGCCCTTCCAGGTGGTGGACCAGTTCACGCCTGACACTTATGCCCAGGCCATGGATTATCAGAACCTGCGCTTCAAGGCGGCCACGGGCACCACCCTCGGAGAATCCAACAACCCCACCGACCTGGGCACCTTCAACCGCACCAGCTACCTGGGGGCGATCGAGGCCCAGAAGCGTCAGATCACCGTCAACGCGGTGTCCATGGGCGACCAGTTTGGCGTGCGCCCGCCCGACACCGCCAGGGCGGCTGCACGAAACGTGGGGGAAGGCACCTACAACAAGGTGGCGGCGGAACGTTTTGACACACTTCTCAACCAGGCCAGGCAGGGCCTGAAGGACAACCCCTCCCTGATTGAACACTCCGCCAAGGCCCAGGAGGTCCGGCATCTCAACAACGACATCGCCTCGCTCGAAAAGAAGATCGCCGAATATGACCGTCGTGATCAGAAACCCACACTGGGCGACCGTCTGCGCGGACTGCGTGGTGACGGCACGCACGAGGAGCTTCATAAAAAGAAGGAGGAGGCCCTGGAGTCGCTGAAGGAGAAGAAAGCCTCCCTGGAGAAAGCGCTGGACGAGGCCGTGGAGCCGCTGGTCCCGGACATCATCAAGGCCGCCGAGCATGAGGGGAATCTGGCAAAGAACGCCGTCATGGCCCAGGAGAAGCCGGAGATTGCGGAAAGTGTCCGTGACACC
>JBIJBP010000041.1:0-37043 GCA_044345155.1 Prosthecobacter sp.
CAGCTCCTTTGCCAGCAGTGATTCGGGAATCACCCCGATCACCTCGCCGCCGACGGCCAGCGCGGCGTCGGCAATGACGCCCATCAGGCCGACATTGCCTCCACCATAGACGATGCCCAGCCCATGACCCGCCAGATGCCGGGCCAGATCGACGGCGGCGGACTGAAACGCAGGGTCCTGGCCCCGGCTGGATCCACAATAAATGGCGACACGTTTCATCGGCGGCAGCGGCGCGGATCAATGACAGCCGCAGCCGGAGCCACAGGAACCGGCTCCGGATGGGCGCGGGCTGGAGGCACCTCCCATCAGGCCCGTGCCACCCACGGGCACACGGCGCACCGGCTCGCCGCTGTCCGGATGACGGGTGAGCGGCGCATCCTTCATGCTTTGACGGACCTCGAAGCGCCGTGGCTGCTCGAGGTCATGCTGGGGGATGGTTTCGTAGACGTAGGTGGGCATGGGGGGAGGAGTGGTTAGGCAAGCATTGCCGGAAGCCGTCCCCGGAATCAAGCCCGGGCTGGCTTCAAAAGTGATGGCAGCTGGCTCTTGCCGCACCGCGTATCCCAGCTACCTACCCAGTCCGAACTCAACAAACCATTATGGCCCACACCCTCCCCGCCCTTCCCTACGACAAGACCGCTCTTGAGCCCCACATCGACGCGATGACCATGGAGATCCATCATGGCCGCCATCACAACGCCTATGTGACCAACCTCAACAACGCCATCGCCGGCAACGCCGAGCTTGAAGCGAAGTCCATTGAGGACCTCTGCAAGAACATCAACAGCGTCCCGGAAGGCATCCGCGGCGCCGTCCGCAACAACGGTGGCGGTCATTACAACCACACCCTCTTCTGGAACATCATGGGCCCGAACGCCGGCGGCGCACCCTCCGGTGAACTCGCCGACGCCATCAACGCCGCCTTTGGCAGCTTCGACGCCTTCAAGGAAGCCTTCGCCAAGGCTGGCGCCACCCGCTTCGGCTCCGGATGGGCCTGGCTCGTGGTGAAGGACGGCAAGCTCGCCGTGACCTCCACGCCGAATCAGGACAACCCCCTGATGGATGGCAGCGGCACGCCCATCCTCGGCTGCGATGTCTGGGAGCACGCCTACTACCTGAAATATCAGAACAAGCGCCCCGACTACATCTCCGCCTGGTGGAACGTGGTCAACTGGGCCGCCGTGGCCGACCTCTTTGCCAAGGCGAAGTAAGCCCCGCCCGCAAGGCCTGTCTTCAAAACCTCCAGCCCTCAAAAGGCTGGAGGTTTTTTGTGCCAGCATCCGGACATGCACGCTGAGTTTCATGTTTTTGGGATATGACAGGCATCCAAACGCGGCCTAATCATCAAAGCATGAAATTCATGAGGTGTTTGACTTCGTACGCGCTTGCCCTCGCCAGCGCCTCGATGCTGAGCGCTCAGGCTCCGCCTCCAACCCCGGAACCTGCTGCCACGCCTTCGACTCCGCCGACCCCGCCTGCCACCCAGGATCCGGCGCAACTGGTGAAGCTCAGCCCTCTTGGCAGCAAGCCGGACTGGACCCTTCTGGACGGACTCGCACCATCCATGTCACGGGCAGAGTTTGAGAAGGCCTGGAAGGAGATTTACTCGCAGCCCAACAGCCTGCCGCCACCGTTTGAAATCACCCAGGACGCCCTGCTCGTTCCCGGCGGCCAGACGGGAGAACCTCCTCGGCGCATCCGCTTTCAATCGCCGGGCAATTCGGCCGACCACCCTGCGCCACCAGGCTTCTGGCGGAGCGCCAGCCGGCTGCCGCCGCTGCAAGGCCGCCCTGTCTTGAGCGATCTGGTCATCGCCCTCGACCCCGGCCACCTTGGAGGCCAGTGGGCTGCGATGGAGGAAAGGCTGCTGAGCTTTCAACCGGGCGAAGACATCCGGGAAGGCGACCTTTCCCTGCTCACCGCCCGGGTGCTGAAGCAATACCTATCTGATCTCGGCGCCATTGTGCACCTGGTCCGTGAAAATGCCGAACCCGTGACTTCCCGACGCCCGCAGGACTTCGACCAGGACGCCCGCCAGCTCCTGACGGAATCCGGATTCGCCAGCCCCACGGAAAGCTATCTCGGCCTGACTGGTGACGCCAAGCTGCTGACCGTGCAGTGGCAGCGGGAAAAGCTGTTCTACCGCGTCAGTGAAATCCATGCGCGGGGAGAGAAAGTGAACCAGCAGATCAGGCCGGACATCGTGCTCTGCCTGCACTTCAACGCCGAGTCCTGGGGAGATGCCTCCGCCCCCCAGTTTTCGCCCGTGAACCACCTGCACACGCTCGTCAACGGCTGCTACGCCAACTCGGAGCTGATGCAGCAGGATGTACGTTTTGAAATGCTGATGCGGCTCTTCGGACGCGTGCACGAAGAGGAACTGCCGCTTGCCAGCGCCGTCGCCGAAGGCATGGCACGCAGCACCGGCCTGACGCCCTATGTCTACACCACGCCCAACGCCAGGCGCGTGAACGACAACCCCTTCGTCTATGCACGGAACCTGCTCGCCAACCGCCTTTATCTCTGCCCGGTCGTCTATCTGGAGCCCTATGTCATGAACCATGAGGAAACCTACCGAAGGCTGCTTGCCGGGCATTATCACGGCCGCACCCTTATCGGCGGCAGGCTCGTCAGCAGCGCCATTGAGGACTATGCACGCGGCGTCGTGGACGGCCTCGTGAAGCATTACCAAAAACATCGCCGCAACTCATGAAGATCCTTTTGATCGGCTGCGGCTATGTCGGCGAACGCGCCGCCGACCTGCTCCATACCAACGGCCACGAAATACTTGGCGTCACGCATTCCCAGGCCTCGGCGGAACGACTGAGCGCCGTCAAACCCTGGACGGTTCTCAGCGGCGATGTTGCATCCGCGGAAGCCGTGCAGGCCCTGCGCACCCGGACAGGCCCGGTGGATGCCTTCATTCACTGCGCCAGCTCCGGACGCGGAGGCGCGGATGCCTACCAGGCCGTTTATGTGAACGGCATGAATCACCTGGCCTCAGCTTATCCAGAAGCCCGGCCGCTCTTCACCAGCAGCACCAGCGTCTATCCGCAGACCGACGGCAGCCTGGTCGATGAAGAAAGTCACGCTGATCCAGATCGCGAAACAGGCCGGCTCCTGAGAGCGGCTGAAAACATCGCCCTCGGCCGTAACGGCGTCGTGGCAAGGCTGGCCGGCATCTATGGGCCCGGCAGATCCTTCGTGCTGAAAAACCTGCTTGAAGGTCGCAGCGGAATCGAGGTCAGCCCGGAAGCGCCGGAGGGACGTCTGCTCAACCAGATCCATGCCGATGACGCCGCAGCCGCCCTGGTCCATCTCGTCACGACAAAGCAGGCTGGCATCTTCAACGTGGTGGACGACGCCCAGCTCACCCAGCGTGCCTGCCTGGAAAAACTGGCCACCCTTTTCGCTCTGCCGGTTCCTGAAACGCGGCCGCCCGACCCGCTGCGCAAGCGTGGCTGGAGTCACAAGTCCGTTTCCAATGCCAGGCTTCGGGCCACCGGCTGGTCCCCCGCCTTTCCCTCCTACTTCGATGCCCTGCGCCACGACCCGCAGCTGGTGTCCTCAATCCTGGCCCTGGTGGATGAAGCCGGCGAAGTCCCCCTGCCTCGAAACGCCAACATCGTCCTCATCGGCCTGATGGGCAGCGGCAAGTCCAGCGTCGGCAGGATTGTCGCCCGCCTGCTCGGCTTTCAGTTCGTGGACACCGACCACATGATCGTTGACCGCGCGGGATGCAGCATCCCTGAAATCTTCGCCCGAGAAGGCGAGGCAGGTTTCCGCAGGCGGGAAAGCGCCGTGTTGCGGGAACTCCTGGGCACGAGACACAGCGTCATCGCCACCGGAGGAGGCATCATCACCCAGCCTGTAAACCTTCCCCTGCTCCGACACCTCGGCTTCATCACCTGGCTCGAGGCAGGCACCGACCTTCTCGTCAGGCGCACCTCGTCCAACAACGACCGCCCGCTGCTGCGGGGAGAGGAGCCGCCCAGGGTCAAACTGGAACGCCTCATTCAGGAGCGCGGCCCCATTTACAAGGCCATGGCCGACCTGCGCATCCAGACCGATGAACTTTCCCAGGAGGAAAGCGCCTACGGTGTCGCGGAAAGCGCCCGCCTTTTCTTTTCACTGAGAAAATAGGACCTCTGGAGGTGCCGCAGGGCTTGTGTCGCAGAGCTTTGCCCAAAGTTAGAAAATTGCTGAAATTTACAGCTTCGTGTTTGCGATTTTTGTAAATTCAGTGTAATTTTTGTAAATACTATATACTGTGACTTCCCTCGCCTCTCACCCTCCCGCGACGACTCCGCTGCACTTTGGTGCAGCTGCGGGAACTGTTGAGGTAACTCCCCAGGCGGCTCCGAAGCTGGACCCCAAAGTTCTGGCAAAGGCGGAGGGCTCAGCCCGTTTTGCTGGTGAAATTCAGCTGCTTAACCTCCGAAACGCCCGGCTGGGCGCCTGGTTTGTCATGGTGCTGGTACCCTTTTGCGCCGTGTTGGACTGGTTGGCCTACCCCGAATTTTTCTGGGACTTCCTCCTGCTCAGACTGCTGTGCTCGCTTCTCTGCGTGCCCCTGCTGCTCGCCTTGGATCAAAGCTGGGCGGCCAGGTATCACCGCGTTTACCCCGTCATCCTGCCCCTGCTGCCGGCTCTCGCCATCAGCTTCATGATCTACCTCAGCGGCGATGCGGGCTCGGGCTATTACGCCGGCCTGCTGCTCTGCCTGGTGGGGACCTCGTTTGTGTTCCATTGGACCTTCCAGGAGATCGGCCTCACGGTCGGACTGGTGCTCACCTGCTATTTTGCCTCCACGCTGCCCAACGTGGATTATGCGGCGGGAGTACACGGCAACGCCCATTTCTTCAACAACACGATCTTCACCCTGCTCACCTGCCTCGTGCTCTATTTTGGCAGCCGACAGCATCACGGCATCCGGCTGAGGGAGTTCGTCAATCGCTGCAAGGTGGAGGCCCAGCGAGAGGAGCTGAGCAGCCGCAATGAAGAGCTGACCAGCACCCTGCGCCTGCTGCGCGAAACCGAGGCCCAGCTTGTGCAGAGTGAAAAGCTGGCCTCGATCGGCCGCCTCAGCGCGGGTATTGTTCATGAGATCAACAACCCGCTCAACTTCGTCCAGACGGCGGTCTTCCTGCTCAAGAAGAAGGCGAAGGCCATGACTGCCGAGCAGGGTGAGCCCCTGAATGAGATCCTCACCGACATCAGCGAGGGCGTCGGCAGGGTGGCGTCCATCGTCTCCGACCTGAGGATCTTCGCCCATCCGGAAAGCCGCGGGTCCTCTCCCGTCGACCTCGGCACTGCGGTGCGGAAAACCATCCGCCTGATGAACAAGCAGCTGACCGAACTGAACGCGGAGCTCGTCATCAACCTGCCGCCAAAGCTCCTCGTCCTGGGCGACGAAAACCACATCATCCAGATCCTCATCAACCTGCTGCAGAACAGCTTCGACGCCATGTCCGGACAGAAGGCCCCGAAGATCATCCTCAGCGCCGCTCAGACAGGAGGCGGCGTGGAGGTCAGGATCCGCGACAACGGGGAGGGCATCTCCGACGACGTGCTCCAGAAGATCTTCGACCCTTTCTTCACCACCAAGGACGTCGGCAAGGGCATGGGCCTGGGGCTGAGCCTGTGCTACCGCATGATGCAGGGCATGAACGGCTCGATCTCCGCCACCAGCCAGCCCGGCCAACACACCGAATTCACCCTCACCTTCAGGTCCACCGACATCGAATGACATCCCCAGGCAAATCTCCCTTTCACATTCTGTATGTGGACGACGAGGAGCGCTCCCTGCATTATTTTGAGCGCTGCTTTGAGGATGATTATGTCATTCACACGGCCGCCAGCGCCACCGACGCCTGGCGGATCCTCGATCAGCATGGTTCACGCATCGGTGTGCTGATGACCGACCAGCGGATGCCGGGAGAAAGCGGTGTCGAGCTGCTGGAGCGTGTGAGCAGGCTGCAGCCCGGCATCATCCGCATCCTGGTCACCGCCTACACCGACTACGACAGCGCCGTGAAGGCCGTCAACGAAGGCCGCGCCTGGCGCTACCTGCACAAGCCCCTCAACCCTGAAAACCTTGGCGTGGTGCTGCAGGAGGCCATGGAGGCCTATCAGTCCGCAGTCAGCCGTGAACGGCTGCTCACCGACAGGGCAGATGACCTACGTGGCCAGCTCATGGCGGACCGCGTCAGCGGCATGGCCATCCTTGCGGAGGGCCTCAACCACCACCTGCGCAACGCCCTGACCGTGGTGCGTGCCTTCATCGACCTAGCCCCCATGAAGCTCATGGAGGAGATCGAGGGCCGCCATCCGCGTGACCCCGCCTTCTGGATCGAGACCCAGGGCCAGGCCACCCATCAGATCGAGCGGATTCAAAACCTGCTCACCCACCTCGCCCACGCCTCCCATGCCCGGAAGCTCAACCGTCATGACAGGGTGCGGCTCTCCGACCTCCTCACCGAGGCCCAGGCCCTGTATGCGAGCCACCTTCAGGAACGCAGGCTGCGGCTGACCCTGGAGGTGCCTGCGGACTTCCCGGACCTGCTCGTGCATGGCGACCGCTTCCGCCAGCTCATCAGCCTGCTCTTCATCGAGGAGATCACCCACCTGCAGCCCGGTGATGACATCCGCTTCTCCGCAAGGGTCGAAACCGACGCCTTCGGCGACTCCTTCGCCGTCATCACACTCGAGGACACAGGCGCCTGGGGAGGGCCGCACGACAGTGCGCAAAATTTGTTCGACCCCTTCTACACTCGCAGCCGCAAGCCCGACGACTTCGGTGTCAACATGATGGCCTGCTACGTCACCATGCACCTGCACGGCGGCTCCATCTCCGCACGCAGGCTCGACCCCCAGGGACTGGAGCTCTGCCTGCGCCTGCCACTGGATCCCGAAAAGAACTGCCGTGAGGCCGAGGACTTCCTCCGCTGCACGCTCACGGGTGAGCAGCCCGGCGGCAGGGCCATGGTGAAGAGCAGCCCGGCGGAGGCTGCCGCCTGAGCGCAGCGCAAGCCAGGCCCCTGCCCTGCTATTTGCTATTCGGCCCCCTGTTCCACGCGCATTTTCTGGAACGGCACGCTTTCACAGACGGCGGTGAACATGTCCCTGAACTTGTAGCCGCCGGCCTTCGTGCGCCGGACAACCTCCTGCACCGCAGGCTTGTCGCTGTATCCCAGACCACGTCCAAGGGCGTAGGTCATGAGGTTCTCGGCAAGGTTGCGCGTAAACTCATCCGCCAGGTCACGCACCAGGATGCCGCGCAGTTCGACCAGGTCCTTGAATTGCTGGCCGCGAACCAGCTGACCCGATGCATCAATCGGGTGCTTCTTCTCCTCCGTCCGGTAGCGTCCGACAGCATCGTAGTTTTCAAAGGCGAATCCAATCGGGTCCAGGAAGGCGTGACAACCCGCGCAGGAGGCGTTGCTGCGATGCTCCGCAAGCTGCTCGCGCAGGGTCATGTTCGAGGAGCGCATCTTCTTATCGTCCAGGGGTGGCACGCCGCCGGGCGCCGGCGGAGGAGGCGTGCCCAGGATGTTCTCCAGCAGATACTTGCCACGCTTCACCGGTGACGTGCGTGTCTGCTCCGAAGTCAGCGTCAGGATGCTGCCATGGGTCAGGATGCCGCCACGCGGAGTCCCCTGGAGCGACACCTTTTCAAACTTGTCACCTTTCGGCCCGTCCTTGACTCCGTAATAGGCGGCCAGCCGCCTGTCCATGAAGCTGTAGTCGGCGTTCAGGAACTCAAGCACGCTGCGGTTCTCGTTCAGGATGTGCTGGAAGAAGGTCTGGCTCTCACGCTTCATCGCGCCGGCAATCCTGCCGTTCCACTCAGGGAAACGGCGCGTGTCAGGTGCAACAATGTCCATGTCCCTCAGTTGCAGCCACTGCCCGGCGAAGTCCTCCGTCAGGGAATAGGCGCGCCAGTCGCTCATCATGCGGGCAACCTCGTCAGCCAGGTTTTTCCTGAGCTCGTTCTTCGAGGCAAGCTGCAGCAGGCGTTCATCCGGCGGCGAGGACCAGATGAAGTAGGACAGGCGGCTGGCAAGGCTGAACTCATCAATGTCCGCGATGCCGTTCTGCACCGGACCGGTCGGCTGTGGCGAAACACGGAATAGGAACGAAGGCGACACCATCATGCCTTCGAGCACATACCGGAGGGCGCCCAGCGGCGACTCTCCCTCCTTGATGGCGAGTTCGGCCAAGGACTGCCAATGCGACTTCTCATCCCCGCGAAGCGGGCGGCGGAACAGGCGCGTGCCCATTTTCTCCACCAGGGCGGGAAGATCAGCGGGCTGGATGGCGCCCACCCTGCCCATCGGCCCCTCAATCTTCACCTGGTGCACCCAGAGGTTGCGGTCCTGCTTGGTCTCGGGATCCCAGAAGTCATTCGTGAACCAGACCTGCAGTTCATGCGCACCGGCCGGCAGGTCCGCCTCGACGTGAAACCACTGCGGCGCCTGGTTCTTCGCGGTCACTGAAAAGGCTCCGATGGTCTTGCCGGCGATGCGCAGCTCGGCCTTCGCAGGCTCGTCACCCGCCTGCTGCGCCCCGGCCTTCAGGGTGAACTTGTAGCGTCCAGCCTCCACCAGCTCTACGGCACGTTTCACATAGCCGCCACTTGCCAGGACGATGCCACCCGTATCCGGTGCCGCGTCCCCCTCGCCTTTTGAAAAATCCTCGCCGGTATACAGCGCGGCGGGCAGGCCCACCGGCTTGTCATTCAGCAGCCAGCGCAGGAACCGGCTGCCACGCGGCGCCAGCAGGCCGGAGGGCCCCTGGATGGTGATCTTGTCGAGCGCAACATTACGGTCACGCTTCGCCGGATCCGGATTCGCAGGATCAGAATGATCGTTCAGATACGCCACGGAGATCTTCGACTCCCCGCCGTTGAGCTGCACGGTCTTGGTGATCTTCTGCCAGGGCCCCTTGTCATCCTTCCAGCGCGTCGTCACATCATAGGCGGACACGTCCTTGCCGTTCACACGCAGGGCCACCTTCGCCGGCTCGGCACCGGACTCAGTCGCGGCCACATGCAGCGTCACCAGATAGCTGCCGGCCGCAGGAGCATTGAACTTGCCCGTGGCCTCGGCCGCGTTGTGAAACCAGCGCACGCCGTTGGATTCGTCCGTCCTGCCCTTGCTGCTCCAGAGCTTGCCGGCGCCCAGCTCCACGTCGGCGTGATCCGGAATGGAGACATCAAAGGCGTCCTCCGCCACCTCCCGCGAGGCACGAAGGTACTTTTCCATGAGCATCGGCGACACGCTCAGCACGTCCCCGATGTTGTCGAAGCCGTAGCCGCTGTCGTCCGGCGGAAACTCCCTGGCCGGGCGCGAATCGACAAAAAGGAGGTCTCGGACCGTGTTGTTGTACTCGGTCCGGTTCAGGCGGCGCGCCGTGACATGCCCCGGGTCGGGCTTCGCCGGATCGAACCAGAACACCGCGTCATCAATCCACGCCACGATCTCGTCCCGCTGCTGCAGGCTGGGCTTGTCCTTCTTCTCCGGCGGCATCACGTGGGTGACCAGCTGCTGGCGCACATGGTCCCACAGGACGAAGTCCGAACGCATTGTTGGATAGTCCTTGTGCTCGTCGAGCAGGAAGCTGCCCTTGTCCACACCATCGGCGTGGCAGTCGTAGCAGTACTGCTCCAGCAGCGGCCGGATCTTCTGTTCAAAGGCGGCCTGGCCGCGCGTGGCGACATCGTCAGCCCCCAGGACGGTCAGGGGCAGAAGCAGGAGGAATTGAAGGGAACGGGGCATGGGGGTAAAAGGGTACGATCGGGCACGGGCCGACTTTTCCCTGCCTGACATTTGTCAAACCCTGTGTCCATCTTGAATTACGTCCGGCGTCCCCTGTCAGGCGCGGGCCTGACGCCCCCGGTAGGCCAGGGCGAAGAACAGGCAGACGGCGGCCGTCAAGGCGGTCTCGCCCAACCAAAACTTCCGCCAGTCCGTCCCGGCGGCGGTCATGCAGACGTCATGCCACCAGCCTCCGCCCAGGTAGCCGCAGAGGTTTCCCACCCCGCTCATCAGCAGGGCCAGCAGCGCCTGCGCCCGCACACGCCAGCGCGGGTCGATCCGCTCCTCCAGGTAGATCTGCGTGGTGATGAAGTAGAGCGTGAAGGCCAGCCCGTGCATGATCGTCCCGGTCACGATCCATTCCAGGCCGTTCATGGCGTTCAGCGAATAACGAACCACGCAGATCGCAATGCCCGTGAGGAAGATCCACTTCAGCCTGTAGCGGTTCATCACCCGCGACAGCACCAGCATGACCAGGATCTCCGTCGTCTGGGCGAGCGACATCACCGCTGAGATGTTCTTCACGCCCAGGTCCTTCAACTGCAGGGCCGTGTAGGGGTAGAACGCCGCCAGCGGCATGCAGTAGAGCGCCGCGGTGACAAACACCACGCGATGATCGCGGTTCCTGAGCAGGTCCAGCGCGTCCAGGCCGAGGATCTGCAGCCAGCTGCGGTGGGCGGGAGCATCGGTGGGAGTCACGTCCGGCAGCATCCGGCTCACCAGCGCCGCCAGCAGCCAGAGCCCGGAGGCCGCGAAGCCACCTCGCAGGGAGGCGTCCGAGTGCAGCACAAAGCTGAGGAGCCAGCACCCGGCCATCCATCCGAAGGTGGCGCAGGCACGCAGCGGGCCGAACTCCCGCTTCGCATCCTGGAGCCGTGAAAAGACGATGCTGCTGGCGATGCTCCACACGGGCGTCGCCACCAGCGCCTGGACCTGCGCGCACAGCAGCACCAGGGAGTCTCCCAACCGCCAGCGCAGGGACAGGCAGGTGAGCATGAGGGTGAAAGAGGTCAGGCAGGCGAGCCAGCGGAACAGGCGCGTCGGAGCCATTCGCTGGTCGGCCAGCGCCCCGACAAACAACGGCGAGATGAACGCCGCCACCGCCGTCGTGGAAAGCACCCAGGGAACCAGGTGCCCCTTGCCATGCGCGGCAAAAACATTCGCCAGCGGCACGCTCCAGATGCCCATCGGCATGGCGGTGCAGAAGAACAGCAGGGCAAGCCTGCCGCGTTGGGTCGGATGGGGGGCGTCCACTGAGGTTGGCCGTTCTATGTGCGCCGAACCGACTGTTTGTCAAAGCCGGCTCCGGCGGCGGATGCCTCGTTCCAGGGGATGGAGATCTCCAGCCACTCCGCATCCTCGGAGACCACGACAGCCCGCCGGTGCTCAAGGCTCATGGCGGCGGGAACGATGGCAAAGTCACCCGCCTTCAGCTGCTGAGCGCCCAGCCGAATCGTGCCTTGGACCACGGCCAGGGTCAGGTTCCCGCCCGTCCAGGCCTCCAGGCGGCAGCCCTCCGCCGCGCATGTCGGCCGGACCCGGAAAAACTCACAGGCCACCTCCCGGCCGCGGGTCAGCACCGGCGCGCCCGCCGAACCATCGATGCAACCAAGCGACTGCGCCACGTGCAGTTCGCGGGGCCTTCCATCCGCACCAACCCTGTTCCAGTCAAAGAGACGGAAGGTGGTGTCGCTGTTCTGCTGTATCTCGTAGATCACCAGTCCGGCCCCGATGGCATGAATGAGCCCGCTTGGAATGAACAGGCAGTCGCCAGCCCGCGGCTCCAGCACCTGCACGCAGCCGGCCACATTGCCCGTGTCCACCGCATGCTCCAGTTCCACCCTGCCCACGCCTTCCCGAAGGCCCGCGTAAACCTTTGACCCGGGCGCCGCAGCCGCCACATACCACATCTCCGTCTTCGGCTCTCCGCCCAGCTCCGCCGCGACGGAGGCCGGAGGATGCACCTGGATTGACAGGTCGTCGCAGGCGTCCAGGATCTTCATCAGCAGCGGATACCTGGGCGAGGCATGCCCGGCCAGCCCCGGCCCGAAAACCGCCTCACGGTGCCGCGTCCACAGCTCATGAAGCGTGACCGGCCTGCCGTCCTTGAGCCTGGAGACGCTCTGCTCGGGATCACGGTCGCAGATTTCCCAGGACTCCCCGAACAATGCACCGCTTTCAGCCGGCTGCTTTCCAAACCGCATCTCCAGCGCATGACCGCCCCAGAGGCGCTTCTGAAGCAGGGGCTGGAACTTGATCAGGAAATCCCACATGAAGCCACCCAAACGCCGGATTCGCGCAGAGGCAACGTCGAACCACCCCGTGATTCGTTCGAAGTTGCTGGCAATCCGGCTTGATCCAGCCCCTCAGGTGACTAAGCAGGACGCCATGAAACTTTCCAAAAAGGCCGAATACGCCATGCGCGCGCTTCTCTCAATGGCGCGCGACACGGAAACCTCGACCTTTTCCATCCAGGACATCGCCACTCGGGAGAAGATCCCCCTCAAGTTCCTGGAGCAGATCCTCCTGGCCCTGAAGAACGGCGGGCTGCTGAAAAGCAAGCGCGGCGTCGGCGGCGGCTATCAGTTTCAGAAAAATCCCGCGCGCATCACCCTCGGCGAGGTGGTCACGCTCATCGACGGCCCCTTTGAGCCGATCACCTGCGCCTCTCCCGGCAAGCATGGAGGCAGCTGCGAGTGCGGCATCTCCGGCGGCTGCGGGCTTGGCCAGACCTTCTCCATTCTCAAGCAGCAGGTGGATGAATGGCTGGCCTCCACGACGCTCGCCCAGGTGCTGGAACGAGAGAGGCGCACGGCGGTCAGCTTTGAAATCTGAACCGGCCTAACCTTGTGTTCTTCCACGCCCCGAGGCGAGCAGCCCGACGGAAAGGGTGACCATGACCCCCAGCAGGCTGAACCAGATGAAGGACACCATCTGCGCGGGCTTCGCGGCCGTGAAGACGCCGTTTTGATAGAGGAAGAGGGTCAGCAGCACGGCAAAGCCGGCAAGGCATCCCGTCAGCGCCCCCTTTGCATCCGCTCGCTTCGTGAACATGCCCAGGAAGAACAGTCCGAGCAGCGGACCGCCGACCAGGCCGATCACCGTGTTCACCGACTCCACCAGGTTGCCCGGCATCCTCGACACCGCGAAGGCCAGTGCCATGACCAGCACGCCATACCCCACGGTGATCCAGCGTGCATTGCTGACCTTGGTCGAGGCCGCCCCCTCCCCGCCCCCGGCCAGCCGCTGCTGAAAGTCCACCACCGTGGCCGAGGCAAGCGAGTTCAGCCCTGCGGAGATCGTCGACATGCTGGCCGCGTAGATCGCCGCGATGAGCAGGCCTGGCAGCCCGGCGGGAAGCTGCGTCACCACAAAGTAAGGCAGGATCTGGTCCTCCTTTTCAATCAGGCCCGCCGCCAGCGGATCACCGTGCTGCTTGTAGAAGGCGTAAAGCACCAGCCCGGTGCCATAGAACAACACCAGCACCGGCAGGATGAACCAGAGCTTGATCCACAGCGAACGCTGCGACTCCTTCAGGCTGCCGGCGCTGAGATAGCGCTGCACGGAGACCTGGTCGGTGGACATCTGCACGAGATGCAAAAAGGCGCCCGCGATCAGCACGGCGCCAAGGTTGACGCGGTCGGACAGGGCGAAGGACAGCTTCAGGTCCATGCGGCCGTCGGCCACCACGGTGTCCCACATGCCTGAGAGCCCGCCCGGAATCCTGCCCAGCGCCACAAGCACGATCAGAAGCTGCCCGCCAAACAGCACGACCAGCTGCATCACGTCCGTCCAGATCACCGCTCTCATGCCGCCAAGCGCCGTGTAGAGAGTCGTCAGCGTGCCCGTGGCCAGGATCGTGACCCACAGCGGCAGGCCGGTGACCTTCTCCAGGGCCAGCGCCGGCGCGTAGGTCGCCGCCGCCAGCCAGAGCGCCACGCGAAAGATGAACAGCCCGGAGGCAAGCAGCCGCGTGGACAGCGAAAAACGTTCCTCCAAAATTTGGTAGGCCGTGAAGTACCTCGACTGGTAGAACTTCGGCAGCATGAACAGCGTCGTGAACGGCGTGGCGATGAAGAAGGCCAGGACCACGTAGGCAAAGGCGAAGCCGTTCTTGTAGACGTCAGCCGGCCCGGCCAGGTAGCTGATGCCGGAGAACAGCGCCGCCAGGATCGACATCGCCACCAGAAGGCTGTTCATGCCTCGTCCGGCCAGGAAGTAGTCGCCCAGCGACTTCGAGCCACGCGCAGAAAGCAGCCCAACGCCCACGGAGGCCGCGAGATAAACGCCGAAGATCGTGTAGTCGAGCCAGGAGAAATGGGTCATCGGCGGAAGGATGGAGGCTGGTGTTATTTGGCCGTGTAGCCGCCGTCCACGGGCAGGTTCACGCCGGTGATGTAGCGGGAGGCGTCACTGAGCAGGAAGATCACCGCGCCACCCAGGTCCGTCTCGTCCGCCATGCGGCCCAGCATCGTGTGCTCGCAGTAGCGCTGAAGGAACGGCTCCGGCTGGTTGTTGAAGAAGCCGCCGGGCGCCAGGCAGTTCACCCGCACGCTCGCAGGGCCGTAGAGCGCGGCATAGAAGCGCGTCAGGTTCTCCATGCCGCCCTTGTGGAAGAAATAATCCGGCGGCAGGTCGCCCATGCCGGTGCCCTGATAAAGCTCGTAGCTGGGACCGATCATGCCCTGGATGCTGCCGATGTTGACGATGCTGCCACGTCCGGCATCGGCCATCTTCCGGCCGAAGTGCCGGTGCATCAGCATCAGGCCGGTCGCATTCACCTTCATGGATTCGGCAAACTGCTCCGCAGCACCGTTCGTGCCCTTCATCGGCCTCAGCACGGCGTTGTTCACCAGGCCGTCGAGGGCGCCGAACCTTTCATGAACCCGCTCCGCCAGCGCAGCAATCGACGCTTCATCGCCCTGGTCGAGCTGCTCGGCAATGACCGTGTGACCAAGCGCCGTTTCCTCATCAGCCACCTTCCGCAGCTTCGCCACGTCACGCGCCGCCAGGATCAGCCGGGCGCCAGTCGCCGCCAGCATCGCCGCAAGACCGCGGCCGTACAACCCAGCACCACCTGTGAGAAGCAGGGTGCGGCCTTGAAGGGAGAAGAGATCAGCGATCATGGCGTTACTTGGACTTGTAGATCGAATCGCTTGCGGAGGCCGCACCAGCCCCGGCGAAATCGCCGACAAGCTTGTGGAAGCCGTTGCCAAGCTCCAGCACATCCGCACCCAGGGTGAAGACACGCGTGCCTTCGGCGATGACCTCCTCCTTCTGGCCGTAGAGTGAGGCGACGGCCGGATACTTGCCGTGCTTGAGCGCTGCGGCGGCCACCTTCTTGCGGGCGGCGACCACTTCAGGATGGGTGGCCTGACCGAGCCTTCCAATGCGATGACTGAAGTCACCCGCGCCGAACAGCAGCATGTCGAAGCCCGGCACAGCGGCGATTTCGTCCACCTTTTCCAATGCCTCGGGGCTTTCAATCTGGAGGATGATGAACTTCTCCGTGTTGCAGTGATGCGCGTAGTCCGCGAGCGGCACCTGGCAGAACAGTCCGTCCATGTTGCCCGCGTCCAGAGCCTTGCTGCCCAGCGGCCGACAGCGGACCATGTCGACCACGCCGCGCGCCTCGTCCGCGCTGGTGACATGCGGCACCATGATGCCCGTGGCGTCGCACTCGAAGGGCTTCACATACTCACTGTAGCCACCCTTGTTGACACGGACGATCGTGTCCATGTCATAAAGCTTGGCCGCCCTGACCTGGTGCTCCAGGTTGAGCCAGTCATTGGGCACATGCTCGTTGCAGAGCCAGACTGCGCTTGCCCCGGCAAGCCCTGCCAGCTCCACGATGCGTGGGTCGCCGAGGTTGAGCTTGAGCACGGTGCTGTTCTGGCCGGCGCGGAGTTCGCGGAGGATGCGGGAGGGGCGGAGGGATGGCATGAAGGTGAACGTCTACCCAAGCGACCCGCGCAGGAATGAGCAATCATCGTTTGGTGGTTCCAGGCGGGCACCACCCGCCTCTCCGGCTATTTCGTGACCGCTTCAAAACGCTGCACGGTCTTTCCTGACGCGACGTTCCAGACATGCAGCACGCCATCATCCCCCCCGGCCGCCACCAGGCCGCCGATGCGGGATGCAGACAGTGTGTTCATGAAGGCCGTGACGCCCGGAAGCAGCTTCACCTGCGCGCCATCACTGCTGATCAGGCGCACCTTGCCGTCGCCCGAACTGGTTGCGGCGACATCGCCACCCCCCAGGTAGCGAAGCGCGCTGACCTCCTTGTCCCAGCCGTCGATGTTCTTGCGCCGGTCCCCGGTCGTCCAGTCCCAGACTTTCACCACGTTGTCCGCACCCGAGCTGGCCAGCAGCCGTCCGTCGGCACGCCATGAAAGGCCTAACACATGATGCGTATGACCTTCGAAAAGCTTCACCATCCTTCCACCTGCCAGCTCCGTGACACGCACCGCCTTGTCGGCGCCGCCCGACGCCAGCAGCTTCCCGTCGGGCGAAAAGTCCAGCGCCAGAACCGTGTCGAGATGCCGTTCATTGAACTCCGCCTTCAGCTTCCCGGAAGCCATCTCCCAGAGGCTGATGTCACCGCTTCGCGAAGGTTCGCCGGATCCCGCCGCCAGGGTCTGGCCATCCGGAGACAGTGCCAGGGCGTTCACCCGGTCGGTGATGGGCGAATCGGCGCCGTCACCGCCAAGGACACGCTCCAGCGTCCATCCCGCCTTCGATGCATCGGGAATCAGAAGCCCCCCCACGGCTCCATAAGCCACGCAGCCTTCCGTCGTCGGCCAGGCCAGTTCCGTGACGGCAGCCGCTGCGGGCAGCGTCACGGAAGCGGCGGCAGAGCCTGTGATGGCCGACCAGACCTGCAATGTCGAACCTGAAACAAGGGCGGCGACCTGTGATCCATCCGGAGAAAAGGACAGGGCCTGAACCCCAGGCAGCGAGGCGGCCAGGGCCTTTTCATCCGCAGTCCTGGTGGATGCAGCGGCATCCTGGGCCTTCTGTGCTGCTGCGGCGGCTGCCTTGGCCGAAGCAACGGCTTCACCGGCCTTTGCCTGCGCCCGGGTGACCACCTGGATCTCCTCTGCGGCATCCGCAACGGCGGCCTCGGCACGCTGAATCCCTTCCTGCGCCGTCTTCAGTTCGGCGTCCGCCTTGCCCGCCTTTTCACGGGCGTCGGCCTGCTTCTTGAGCAGGGAGGCGTCAGGCTTGGCCGGAGCAGCCACAGCAGCCACCTGGTCATCCACTTCCTTGAGAGCCTTGTCGGCTGCCGCCTTGGCGTCAGCCTTCGCCTGGAGGTCCTTCTTTTTTTCCTCAAGCGACTTCTTCGCCACGCCTTCCAGTTCACCGGCCTTCTTCAGCCGAGCCTTGAGATCGGCCTCCTCCTTCTCCGTCTTTTTGATCATTTCATTGCGCCATGCGCTTTCGACCGTGGCGCGCGCCAGTTCGTCCGCCTTCGCGGCCAGCCTGCGGGCGGTCTCGATGTCGCCGCTGATTTCGACCATCATCTTGCCGTCGGCGGCGTCCCAGATCTTGATCCTGTGATCTTCACCGGCGGTGGCCGCCAGCCTTTCATCGGGGCTCAACACCGCCGCCGACAGCTTCGCCCCATGATTGAAGTCACGCAGCTTTCTGCCGGTGGAAGTTTCCACCAGGGAAACGGAACCGGCGGCGGCAGCCTGCATGTCGAGCTTGAACTTGCCGGGGGTGGGGGCGGCGGGCACCGCCACCGGCCTGGGCGTTAGCGCGGCCTGCTTCCAGACCTTCACCTCCCGGAAGCTGCCGCTGAGCAGACGTTGGCCGTCGCGGGTGAAGGCCAGAACCGGCACGATGTCACGGTGAGCCACGCCTGGATTCTTGTAGAGGCCCGACTTGATCAGGGCCGGATCGGTGAGCCTTGTGACCAGGGTGCCGGTTGGAACATGGTAAACGGACACTTGATTGCCGCGGGCGGCGGCGGCGAGGCTTCCATCCGGCGAGACAGCGCTGGCGAAGATGGGGGCAAATGCGGCGGGCAGAGGCTCCCAGGCGATCTTGCGCTCCACCTTTCCGGAGTGATGAGCGCCCTCGTCGATCCACTGTTTCAGAAGGGCGAGCTCAGCCTCGTCAAGCGGCACGGCCCCCACCTTGTTGCCCTTCGGCGGCATCTCGGAGTCCCACTTGCCTGCGGCCGCCTGCCAGACCAGGCTTT
The DNA here is from genome assembly GCA_044345155.1 of Prosthecobacter sp. Lineage (GTDB taxonomy): Bacteria > Verrucomicrobiota > Verrucomicrobiia > Verrucomicrobiales > Verrucomicrobiaceae > Prosthecobacter. The sequence continues at coordinate 18,025 of JBIJBP010000041.1, forward strand.
TTCCTCCATCTCCAGCCACCAGCCCCTCGCCATTCTCACCGCCTTTGCGCATCAGTTCGGGAGTCTCCATGTTCAGGCCCGCCTTGGTGGTCGTCTTGTTATGGCAGGCGACGCAGTTGTCCTTCAGGAAGGGCAGGATCTCCTTCTCATAACTGACCGGGGCTGCCAGCACCAGGGCGGGGAGCAGGGCGCACACAAGGGCGGAGATGACAGGGTTGAGCGGCATAGTCCAACCATTACGCAGGACGAACCAACGTTTGCGCAACGTTCTCCGGCTCCCACCTGCCCGGCATTCGTGCGCCCACCTTCCTCTCGCAGCCTCTCAGTGCCGACGGCCGTGGCCGTGCGAGCTTGAGCCGGAGCCCGGGTGATGCCCCCCGCTGCTTGAAAGGGTGGCAAAGGACGGACGTCCGCCGCCATGGGAGGCGGAGCCGCCCTGCGAGAAGAACGGGCTCACTCCATGTGAAGGCAGGGAAGGCCTTGCGGACGGAGCCCCGTGTCCGGGCGCTTGAAACGAAGGCTTCGGCGCAATGCTTGGAAACGAGGAGGAACGATGATGATGGCTGCCGCCGCTGCGGAAAAAGGAGCTGCCGCCGGTAGAGCAGGATCTGGAAGGGGAAATGTAGACCGGACGGCTGCAGGAAGGGGCGGCATAGACCGGACGTCCACAGCTGCGACCGTATCCGCCCCGGACATAGGTGAAGCTCGTCGAGGCCGGGAACAGGAAGGGCGAGGAATATCCCCCGCCCCAGTAGCCGGAGTCATAGTAGCTGACGTTGGAGTAAGCCGGGGCGGAGTAGCCGACGCCCGCCACGGGCATGCCGTAGGGATCGACGACGCAGGAGGAAAGCAGGGTGCCGCCGGCGGCGGCGAACAGAAGAAGGCGGAGCTTGGTTTTCATGGCCGTCTGCTATGACATTGCCACGCTTCCAGTTATTCAGGCTTATTTTCAGACTTTGCCACGGCCCCGTCGGAGGGGGTTCCCGGCATGGCGCTGAAAAGGAAGTAACGCGGGGAGGAAAGGAGGTCGCCCAGCTCGCGCGTGGCCACGCGATGCAGGCAGTGCTCAAGCCGTTCCAGGGCGGCAGGCCAGCGGGCCAGGTGCTTATCCAGAAATCGTTTCAGGGAGGCGTTCGCCCGCATTTCGACGGACAAGGTTCCCAGGTTCAACAGCAGTGTGCCCAGGAAGGCGGCAAGCAGGGCCAGGATCGCGAAGCGTCCGGGGACCCGCAGCAGAAACATGGCCCCGACTGCCAAAATGACGGCCAGCGTGGGGCCATAACGAGTCCATCGGATGACCATGAGACGCCATTTGAACTCATGAAGGGCTTCGCCTTCCTGAACGGCATGACCCGCCTCATGAAGGCTCACCGCCCAGGCCGCCAGATGGGTTCCACGCGCCACTTCACGGCTGAGGAAAAGACGTCGGCGCGCCGGATCATAGCAGTTGGTGACGACACCTTCGCGTTCGAGGATTTCCACATCGCCCACTCCCTCGAAGTTCAGGAACAGGCGCGCGATCTCAGCTCCTGTATGAGCCGTGGGGGCGTTTTCCTTGACCGACTGGCTCCACATCTCATCAAACCGGCCACGTGCCCACCGGCAGACACCCAGGCATACGACCAGCAGAAGGATTGGAATGGCCAGCATGGGATTCAGGAGTAGGCGCCCATCCGCAGGCAGGCGGCGGCTGCAATCAGTCGATCTTGCCTAGACCGGCCTCGGGATCAGGCTCGATGAATCCAAGCTCAACCAGGAATTCATCCATGGCCATCAGCGTGGCTTCGTACATTTCAAAGGACAGGTTGAAGTTGAAGAAGCCGTGGCCCTGGCCTTCGAACTCAATCAGGCGGCAGATGTTCTTCTTCTTCGAGCTTTTACGGGCGAACTCATAGCTGCCGCCGAAGGGCACCACCCGGTCCGCCGTGCCGTGCATGATCAGCATGGGAGGAAGCCCCTTGTCGATCGCACGGATCAGGTTCGCATCCTTGGCCAGCCCGGCGTCCGGAAAACGGTCCAGTCCGAAGCCCTTCTTGGAGGTGTCCAGCACGGGATTGAAAAGCACCAGGGCATTGGGAACGGGACTGCTCTCCACGGCTTCGGACGGGTCATCAAACTTGCTGAGCATCGCGGCGGAGGCGATGGCATGCGCTCCGCAGCTGCCGCCGACACCCACGATCTTGCCGGGATTGATGCCGAGCTCGATGGCATTCAGCCGCAGCCAGCGAATCGCAGAACACGCGTCCGCCATGGCTTCCAGGGGGCCTGCCCTGTGACGGCTGGAGACTCGGTAGTCAAAGGCCATGGTCAGCATGCCACGTGATGCGAAATACACACAGTGCGGGGCGAACTGGGCCACCTGGCCGTTGTCCCAGCCGCTGCTGAAGAAGAAGGCGGCCACGGATTTAGGATAAGGTGGCTCCTTTTCCGCCGGAGGCTCCCAGATGTAGACCGGCAGGCTCACGTCACCCACCACCTTGTAGACCTCCTCACGCGCTGTCTTCAACAGCTCGCGATTGCGATCCAAAGGCAGGGTTCTGGGATGACCTTCACCGGTAATTTCCATGAGTCAGGGGCGGGGAGCGGCGATTGTTACGAATCTGCCAGGGATCAGCAACCTCTTTTCCAGCAAGTTCGGTGACATTGACATCCAGACGGCGGAAAGATAGCCTGCACCTGTATTTTTGACACCCATGCGATCCACCCCGCGCTCTTCCCTGCATGCACTGCTCCTCCTGGCGGGATGCCTTAGCCTGACCTCATGTGAAGAAACTCAAAAACTCCAGCGGGAGGCGGAAGACACCCACACCAAGGTGCAGGCCATCCAGCAGGAGACCCAGCAGATGGACATGAAGATGGCTCAATACCGCCGGGAAATCCCCGCCTATGTCGGTACCGGCGAAGCCGCCATCAAGAAGTACACGGTGCAGCTTGCCGCTGAACTGGCGGCTGCGGAAGGCCAGGTCGCCAGAGCCCAGGCGGAGGTCAAGGAAGCTGAAGCCGCCCTGGCCCAGGCCCGTAAAAGCCTGGAGGAAATCAAAAGCAAAGATCCACGCTGAACACTTCGATCATGAAAAACATCATCGCTCTTCTGATCTTCGCAGGCGGCTTCTACGGCTGGTATCTGCACCACCAGAAAACCCAGGCGGAGGAAAGCCTTCAGGCCGCCAGGTATCAGCTAGCCGAGGTCGAAACATCCACGGCGGCACGACGTGCCGAATTCCTGGCTGCGGAAAAGGCCATGTCGATCAAGACAAAGGTCAACGATCAGAAAGCCGAACTCGCCAGGCTTCAGACCAGGCTGCAGGCGCTTTTCAAGGAACGCAGTTCGGTGCTGGCTGAACGGCAGACAACCCTCGGCGCGATCCGCCAGAAATTCATCGGCAGAACCTTTCCCCTGACCACCACCGGAGGCCGGGACCTGGGCCAGGTGCGCATCATCAAGATGGATGACAGCGGTCTTTCGGTGGCCACTACCACTGGCGTGGCCAAGGTCCTGCCCAACGAACTCCCGCAGGAACTCCGCTCCCAGTTCCTCTATTCGTTTTGAGCCTGGATCTCAGGAATCGAATCGAAGCATGAGCCGGCTTGCATCAAGCGTAGGGCTCCTCCCCGTGTTTTCATGAAGCGCCTCGTTTGCCTCGCCACCCTTTTCCTTGTCCTTGCCTGGCCGGTCCTTGCCGACCAGATCGTGCTCGTTGCCGGCGGCACCCGGGATGAAGTGGACATCCCTGCCACTGAAGCCAGGCTTCGTGAACCTTTCGGCACGGAGTTCGATTCAGGAGGTCACCTCTGGATCGTCGAAATGGTGTCAGGCAACCGCCTGCTGCAGATGGATGGCGGCGGCCAGATTTCCCACATCGCCGGACAGCTGGAGCCCGGCTTCAGCGGTGATGGCGGCCCCGCCATTCGCGCCCGGTTCAACGGACCTCACAACTTCGCCATCCTTCCGGATGACAACCTGCTGATCGCCGACACCTGGAACGGCCGCATCCGCAGGGTGGACATCAAGTCACGCCTGATCACCACGCTCGAAGGCTGGCAGGCCCCGGCGGAAAAGTCCCGTGCCAACGGCCCCTTCTGCATCACCCTGACCCCTGACAAAAAGCGCCTGCACATCGCCGACCTCCGCCAGGTGCATGAGCTCGACCTTGCCACTGGCAGGTCGCGCGTGGTCGCCGGCAACGGCAAAAAAGGCATCCCCAAGGAGGATGAAGCCGCCGCCGGACAGCCGCTGGTTGACCCACGCGCCGCCGCCGAGGATCATCAGGGCAACCTCTACATTCTTGAGCGCAACGGCAACGCCCTGCGTGTCGTCGGCAAGGATGGGCGCATCCGCACGGTCGTGAATGCCAGCGGTAAAAAGGGCGCCGATGGCGACGACGGCCCGGCCATCGAGGCCACGATGAACGGGCCCAAGCACCTGTGTGTGGACAAGGATGACAGCATCATCATCGCCGACGCTGAAAACCACCTGATCCGCCGATACCTTCCAGCCTCGGGCAGGATCGAACGCGTCGCAGGAACGGGTCAGAAAGGCGCGGCCGGCGTGGGAGGCAGCCCCCTTCGTTGCCAGCTTTCGCGGCCACACGGAGTCACCATTCACCCTGACAGCGGCGAACTGTACATCACGGACAGCTACAACAACCGCATCCTGAAGATCGAGCGCCAGTAGCCTGATTCCCGATGTCAGCCCGCCTTCGTGACCCGGCCGCCTTCGCGCACATCGCGCCCCTTTTTGTCTTCATGCTGTTCCTGGCCCTGCCCGGCTGGCTGAAGGTCGAAAACCCGGAGCTTCCCTGGCACCAGAAGGCGCCCGAGCATTGGATCTATCCCCTGCAGACCCTGGTCTGCGGCGTCATGCTGCTGGCAATGCGACGGCATTATGTGTTAGGCCCGTGGCGCGGGCTGGCGCCCTCCCTGCTGCTGGCGGCCGCGGGAATCGCCGTCTGGATCAGCCCGGCCTGGCTGTTTGAAAAGTTCGGCGCCGGTGACGACGCCCCCGGGTGGTGGAAGTGGCTGGGCCTTGTCGAACGACGGGAAGGCTTCGATCCCACGGTGCTCTCCGCCTGGCCCGCCGCACAGGTTTTTTCAATCTTCATGCGTTTCGTACGCATGATCGTCATCGTGCCCCTGGTGGAGGAGCTGTTCTGGCGCGGCTTTTTGATGCGCTACCTGAATGCTCCCGACGGTCGATGGCGGCAGGTGCCGTTTGGCATGCACTCCTGGAGCGCGTACGGCATCACCACGGGCCTTGTCGTTCTCGCCCACCAGCCTGAGGATTACCTGGGGGCCCTGGTCTGGGGATCGTTGGTCTATGCGCTTGCCGTCCGCACCCGCAGCCTGGGTGCCTGCGTGGTCATGCATGCCTTCGGCAACCTGCTTCTGGGCATTTACGCCCTGAGCACCCGGCAGTGGGGCTTCTGGTGATAGAGGCGCAGGAAGCCTTCGTTGCCAGGATCCCCCCGAATGCCGAATGAATTGTCCGACCACCGCCATGCTGGCCCTGTGCCTGACCTGCCGCCTGCTTCATGCCAGCGACAACATGCCGCCGGCGGATCCTGACCTGCCGCAGCCCCTGGACGCAGGGTTTGCATCCTCACTGGTCAGCCAGTCACCCTTCACACGTTCGGTGAACCTGGAGCAGACCCTGCAGCTCACCGGCGTCGCCTACATCAACGGCCGTCCCGTCGCCACCGTCCTCAACAAGCAGACCAAGGAACGCGTCCTGCTCACGGAAGATCCCAACGCCCAGGGCTGGCGCCTGCTTGCTGTCGACCCAGGAACCGACCCGACCAACACCCAGGCTCAGGTCATGATCGGCCCGGAAATCCTCACCATGCACTACCACGGCCTGCAGCCCACAGATGCGGGGAAAGGTGACGACAAATCGCAGATTGCCGGGCGCGGCTCCAGAAAAGACGGCGACAAACAACGCCCTTCCGACCTGCTGGGGAAAAATGGCCGCGAGCTCTATACCTCCCTTTCGAAAGATGCGCGCGACAAGTTCAGGGACGCCATCAAGGCAAAGCTGGAGAAAAGCCCGGAGCTGACCCGTGAACAAACGTCCGAGTACGCCCAGAAGCTCTACGGCAAGCTCAAGGCTGCCGACCAGGGCGAGAACGCCGGCACCAGGCCGCCCAAATCCGCAAAGCCGCTCAAGAAGAAGCAGGGCGCGTAATGGCAGGTCCTCCTACTTCGGCATCACCTGGTAGCCATCCTTGCCGTCCTTGATGATCCAGCCGAGGGCATCGAGTTCCTTGCGGAGGGCGTCCGCCGCCGCCCATTCCTTGGACTGCTTGGCGTTCCAGCGCTGCTCGGCCAGAGCGGCAACCTCCGTCGGCACCTCCACCGCCGTTTCATCGAGGATCGGAGGCAGCCGGAGCCCGAGGGCCTCCAGCATGAAGTGCAATCCGCGATGGCAGGCCAGCGCCTCCGCTTCCGTCAGCGCAGCGGGCTTGGTGCGGTTGATGGCTCCAAACACCGCGCCAAGGGCGCCCGGAACGTTCAGGTCATCCGTCAGGTTTTTCCAGGCATCGGCAAACGGCCCCGGAGCAAGGTCCTCCCTGGCCGGCGATGCCGCACAGCCGCGTTCCAGCAGCGCCTTGTCAAACCTGGCCAGCTTCTGCAGGGCCTGACGCGCGGCGTCCAGTGAATGGAAGGTGAAGTTCAGCGGCGCGCGGTAGTGACCGCTGATCAGGACATAACGGACTTCGGCGGGATGATACCCTCGGTTCTGCAAGTCCGCGAGAGTGTAGAGGTTGCCCAGGCTCTTGCTCATCTTGCCGCCGTCCACCATGAGGTGCGTCACGTGAAACCAGTGATGGGCGAACTTGCCATGCGTCGAGCAGCAACTCTGCGCGATCTCGTTCTCATGATGAGGAAAGATCAGATCAATGCCGCCGCTGTGCACATCAAAGTCCTCGCCGAGGTATTCGAGCGACATGGCACTGCATTCCAGATGCCAGCCAGGCCTGCCTTCGCCCCATGGGCTGGGCCAGTGGTTAGGCCCGTCCTCGGGGCGGCGTGCCTTCCAGAGGGCGAAATCCGCCAGGGAGTCCTTGGTGTATTCATCGCTGTCCATCGCCCCGGCGGTGGTCGAGGCGCCGAGCTTCAGCTCGCGGTCCTCGAGATGCGACAATCGTCCGTAATCGGGATAGGACGAGACCTTGAAATAGACGCTGCCATCAGCGGAGGCATAGGCATGGCCGCGCTGGATCAGCGTTTCGATCATGCGGATCTGATGCGGAATGTGCGCCACGGCGCTTGGCTCCACATGCGGCGGCAGCAGGTTCAGGGCGGCGCAGTCCGCGTGAAACTTCTCCGTCCAGAAGCGGGTGAAATCCCCCAATGACTGACCGGCCTTCTGTGAGTCGCGGATGGTCTTGTCATCCACGTCGGTCAGGTTGCGGACATGCAGTGTCGGCAGGCCGCCCATCTCCACCACGCGGCGGAAGACATCCTGGGCGACGAAGGTGCGGAAGTTGCCGATGTGGGCGGGGCCGTAGACCGTGGGACCGCAGCAGTAGAAGCGCAGTGTTTTGCCATCCAGCGGCTGGATGGAACGGGACTGACGGGTCAGAGTATCGTGCAAGGTCAGGGCCATGAAGGGGCGCATTTTGCCAGGGGATGGCCTGCGGGCAAGCACGGCTTCCATGCGGCCATGTTCGCCACGACCTGCAGCCCGGCTGGTAAAAAGCTCCTGGCGGGCTTGCCAGAGGGGATTCATGGCCTAATCTCGCGCCCCCTTCCCTGCCCGAACCCATGAAGAAAAAAATCGTCCTCGCTTACTCCGGCGGCCTCGACACGTCGGTCCTCCTTTCCTGGATCAAGGAAACCTATGACGCCGAAATGATCGCCTTCTGCGCAAACATCGGCCAGGACGATGAGCTGAAGGGCCTGAACGCCAAGGCCAAAAAGACCGGCGCCTCCAAGATCTATGTCGACGACCTCCAGGAGGAGTTTGCCAGGGACTTCATCTTCCCGATGATGCAGGCTGGCGCCATTTATGAAGGCCAGTATTTCCTCGGCACCAGCATCGCCCGCCCGCTGATCGCCAAGCGCATGGTGGAAATCGCCAAGGCCGAAGGCGCCACCGCCATCGGCCACGGCGCCACCGGCAAGGGCAACGACCAGGTGCGTTTCGAACTTACCACCGCTGCACTGGCCCCCGATCTGGAGATCATCGCCCCCTGGCGCGACGAGCGCTTCCGCAACCAGTTCCCCGGCCGTGCCGAGATGATCGCCTACTGCGAGGACAAAAAGATCCCGGTGCAGGCCAGCGCCAAGAAGCCCTTCTCCATGGACCGCAACCTCCTGCACATCAGCTACGAGGCCGGCATCCTGGAAGACCCCTGGTTCAACGCCGGTGACGTGAAGTACCGCGACTACTTCACCACGCTCTCCGTCTTTCCGGAAGACGCCCCCGACAAGGCCGAGTACGTCGTGCTCGACTTCGACAAGGGCAACTGCGTGGCGGTGAACAGCAAGCCGATGAACCCGCTGCAGGTCATGAAGACCCTGAACAAGCTGGGTGGCAAGCACGGCGTCGGCCGTGTGGACATGGTGGAGAACCGTTTTGTCGGCATGAAGAGCCGCGGCGTTTATGAAACCCCCGGCGGCGCGATCCTGCATTTCGCCCATCGCCAGATCGAGAGCCTGACCATGGACCGCGAGGTCATGCACCTGCGTGACGGCCTGATCCCGGAATACGCCAAGCTGGTCTACAACGGCTTCTGGTATGCCCCCGAGCGCCTGGCCCTGCAGGCCCTGGTGACGGAAAGCCAGAAGAACGTCTCCGGCACCGTCCGTGTGAAACTTTACAAGGGCGGCATCCACGCCGCGGGTCGCCAGAGCCAGTTCAGCCTTTACAACCCGCACATCGCCACGATGGAGGCGGATCCCACGAAGGCCTACAACCAGGACGACGCCACCGGCTTCATCCGTCTCAACGGTCTGAGGCTGCGCGTGAACTCCCAGGTCAACGGAGCCAAGAACCTGGGTCGCTGACCGGGCGACCCGTTCAAAACACCCTCTGCCATTCCCGGAAGATGGCAGAAGGTGTTTTGCACACACTCAAAACCAGCCTCTTCCCAGGAGAAATGACAAAAGTGACAAATGCGACGTGGGTAAAACAATGATGACTTTGGGTAACTCCGTGGTTAAGTTTTGCCACCCAAAATGCACCTCCCCTACCTGAAGGCCCGGATCCGCCGCCACCCAAACACCCAGTACTGGCAGGCCGTCTTCTACGCCTGGGACCAAGCCGCCCAAAAATGGACGCGGTGCCTGAAATCGACCAAGACGACCAACAAGACCAAGGCCGCCAGCATTGCCCAGGAACTGCAGACCTTCGCCCTGCGCGTCCAGGAGGGCGCCGACACGTCCATCAGCCGCGACTACGTCCTGGACACGCTCAACCACATCCTGCGGCTCGCCGGCCGCGAATACGTGACGCCATCCAAGCCCTGGGACGAATATTCCGCCGCCTGGCTCGAACTGCGCAAGCCACGCACAGGCGCGCGCACCATGCTGAACTACAAGGGACACGTCAAAAGCCTGACCAGCTGGCTCGGCAAAAGGGCCTCCACAGACATTGCCACCCTGACAGCCCAGGACATTCAGGCATGGTACAACCACCTGATCGCCGAAGGCCGAACCCCTGCCACCGCCGACTGCAGCCTGAAAATCATCAAGCAGATATTCAACCGCGCCCAGGCCGAGGGATTCTGCCAGCGCAACCCGGTCGACCTCGTCGTCCGCCAGCATGGGGAGTCCAACGTGCGCGAACCGTTCACACTCGAGGAAATCGCCCAGATCCTGAGCTATCTGCGCGACACCGGCCAAAAAGACTGGCTGACCGTCACGCTCCTGGGCATCTGCACCGGCCAGCGCCTTCGGGACTGCGCCCTGGCAGACTGGTCGCAGATCACAGAGCACAACAACACCCTCGTCTGGACCCTCAAGCAGGCCAAGACCGGTGCGCAGGTCATCATCCCCATAGTGGATCCCCTGGCGACAACCCTGCTGGCAGTCCCCAAAGCCGAGAGGAGCGGCGCGCTCGCCCCATCACTCGCCGAGCCTGCCAAACACAAAAGGACAGACCTTTCGACCCCGTTCTCCGCGATCCTGGACAAGGCTGGAATCACACGCACCACCCAGAACAAAAAAGACGGCGCCAAGGGCCAGAAGTGGACCAACAAGACCTACCACAGCCTGCGGCACACCACCAACAGCCTCATGGCAAACGCTGGCATCAGCGACGACGTGCGCCGCAAGATCCTCGGCCACGCCAGCACCGCCATGAATGCCCGCTACACCCACCTCGATGTCAGCACCACAATGCCGGCGCTCCAGCAGGCCCTGGGAGGGCTGAACAACAGCTGAGAAGTCTCGAAAAAACAGGTTCTTTCTGCTCGCTTATGCGAACTAGCTCGCATATCGTAAAAGCGGCACCATGAAACAACCCTACCGCATCACCCTAACCTACAACGGCAATCGTCGCTTCCGGCAGCGATACCACGCAGCAGGAGCAAAAGGCAGCATGGATCGCGCTGCCGACCTCGCCCAATACATCACCGACCTGCACGACTCGTGCTGGATCCCAACCCCCAAAAAAACGATCACCTGCACCATCCGCCACGCGAGCATCATCAAGCGATTCGATCACCTGCCCAGCGCCGACACTATCCTTCAAGCAAAACTCTAAACCTTGACACATCTCACTCACCACCATGCACGACCCTGACCACGAACACGAAATCGACGCCGCCCTTGAAGCCATGCGCTTCGAAAAAACCGAGTCCACCACCGGCACCCGCTGGCAGATCCAGCCCACCCGGCTGACGTGCGGAGACGCCTGCGTCGGCTCAGCCGCCCTCATTATGGCCGAATGCTACAACGGCCCCGGCGAGATCGCCGCCTACGAGCCCGTCGGCATCGGCTACCATCTGGACGAAACCCTGCTCCTGATCGCCGAGGACTACCGCCGCCGACGCCCAGAAAACAACGACTTTTGCCCCGAAGGCTACGCCATCTACAACCGCGACGCCTACGGACGCTATCGCCGCGACGCTGAAATCACCAAAGCCTGAACCAGGCACCAGCCCAAACATGAAGCACAAATGCAGTAAATGCGGCCACGTCGATGAGATCCAGGCCATAAATCAGGTCAAAGGAGGCAAGGCGCGTTGGAAAGGGACCACCGCTCAGCAGCGCAGCGAAGCCGCCCGCAAGGCAGCTTTGGCACGACACGCAAAGCCAAAAGAGAAGTGAATCCTTGACGCGCATGGTATGACTACGCGTCATGCCCTCCCCCAAAACAGCCGCCGAGCAAGCGCCGACCGAAATGCCCGTCATTCTGCCGACCGCCGAGCAGATTGAGATCGGCGACGCCCTGTTCAACGAGGCGATGGCAAAGCGTCTCCTGAGCGACAAACGCTGGCGGCTGGCAAACCTCTACTGGATCAAGCCGGAGGGCGGCGGTGACCCCATCAGGTTCGTCCCCAGGGACATCCAGTGGGAAATCTACAACCACCTGATCGACACCCCGCACATACCGGCCTACATCATCAAAAGCCGCCGCCTGGGGTTTTCGACGGCCCTGAGCGTGTTCTCCGGCGACCAGGTCGCGTTCGAGGCAGGCCGGAACCTGAACCTCGTCGACCTCACACAGCCCGACGCTCACAAGAAGATGCGTGAGCAGGTGCGTTACGCCATCGACTCTCTCCCCAGAGCGATCCTCAGCCGCCAGGAATTCGGCGCCAGGAACGAAGGCCACCTCTCGATGCGGATCAAAGGGCAGCCCGAGTCCGCCCTGTCCAACCTCTTCGCAGGCATGAACGCCCGAGGTGGCGACTGCTCCGGCCTGTGGGTCTCGGAATGGGGGCCGCTGGCTGCCCAGGACCCATACCGATCCGGGAAAATCCTGGCCGGAGCCTTCCCGGCAGCACGTAAAGGCTGGCGCTGTGTGGAAACCACCTGGATGGGAGGCAAGAACGGCGACCTGTGGAACCTGATTGAGCCGATCTACAGCGGTAGCCCAAACGCCGATGGCAAGATTTACTTCTTCCCCTGGCACGGAGATCCCGTGTGCGTGTCGCTCACCGGCGAGATCACCGACGACGTGCGCGACTACTTCCGCGACCTCGAGGAGCAGCTGGGCCGAAAGTTCTCGGAGGAGCAAAAGAAATGGTGGGCGATCGAAAAGACCAGGCTGCAGATCAAGATGCCGCAGGAATTCCCGTCCACGCTCGAGGAAGCCCTGTCCGCCCCAGGCAACGCACCAAGGTTCAGCGAACGCGGCTGCAACCGCATTGAGAAAGCCCTGAAAGACCTGCGATGCCAGTACGGCACGATCATCGAGAAGAACGACCGCGCCATCTGGGAGGAACTTGGAGAGCGCGAAGGATCCGCATGGTGCCGCATCTGGGAGCACCCTCAGCCAGGCCGGACCTACATCATCGGAGCTGACTGGTGTACCGGCCAGAAAACCGTCACCGAGGATCCGGACTTCCACGCCGTCCCATTGATCCGCGCCGGTTACATGACCGACACAGGGTTGTCCGTCCCGGCGGCCGTCGTCGCCGCCATCAAACCCAAGGTCAGGCTCGACCTGGATGTGCTGTGCAAGCAGATCCGCGCCATGCAGCTGTATTACGGCGACTGCATGGTCGTGCCCGAAATCAACAACATGCACGGAGTGATCGCCCTCCTGCAGCAGGCAGGCGTCACCAACATTTTCGAGCGCCAGCTGCACCCCGACTCCAAGGAGGACAAAAGGTTGCTGACCGAACTCGGCTGGAACACCACCAAGACCACCAAGCCGCTCATCATCGACAACCTGGCCACCATCATCCGCGAAGAAGGGCTGCTGGTCTACTGTCCGCACATCCTGAGCGAACTGCGAGCATTCCAGACCAACAACATGGCCCTGGTCGGCCATCATGACGACTGGGTTATGGCCCTGGCCATCGGCATGCACGCCCTGCCGCTTGCCTCCCCCATGGCCGCCCGACCCGTGGCCGTCAGCCGAGCGCCGAGCGACCACAACCCCGACTACTACAACGCCACCCCGGCCGAACTCCTCTTCGGTCCAGAAAATTTCCGTGACAGCATTCTGTCATGATAGTATGACTACACGGCAAACCTTCGCATACCATGGGTGATCTTTCCAAATGGCGCCGCACAGCGGCAACCCGCACAGCGGCCAACATGCCGAATCTCATGGCTGGTGCCACCACACACGCCAACGGGCAGGTGCTCACCAAAGACGGCCTCAACATCACCGAGCAGGTCCGAGCTTATCAGGACGCGCAAGGCGCCCAGACTGCCAAGAAGTTCACGGATGCGCAGAATGCCGCTGATGTCGCCAAGGTTGAGCAGGCGGCCGTCGAGGATGCCATGTCCGAAAACTCCGCCCGCAACAAAGCGATGACCAACATCGCATTCGGGCAGGCAGCCGGACAAGGGGGCGCGCTTGGCCGAGGCACATTCCGCCGGCGCAACGCCGCCGTCAAAATCTCCAACGCCCTGGGAAGCCTTGCCAAGTCCAACGCCGGCAGCCTGAAAGACGCCCGACTTAAGACAGTCCGAGCGCAGCAGGCCGCAGACATCACCCGCAGCCAACCGCAGCTTGGCTACGACCTCGCCCTGTCTGGCGTGCAGGGCCAGATTCTGAAGAACCGCATGGTCTGACATCATGGCCCTTCGACCCGACACTCCCGAAACCCGCATGGTGCCCGTGGCCGGTCGCCAGTTCGCCGAACGCCGTCTGATGCGTGGCGTGGGCGCAAAGGAACGCGCCGTTGGAAACGCTTGGAGCCGTCTCACCTCACGAGACCGGCAGCGATACGGCAACCAGCGGAACTTCGCCGACGCCATGCAGCAGGAAGCCAACCGCCGCGCCATCGCCGCTGAAGAGGATCGCGAGGAGATGCTGCGCAACAAAGGCCGTGAGATGGCCGGCAAGACCAGCCAGCCCACCACCAATTACGACAGCATTGTCATCAAACCGGAAACCGACCGCTTCATCCAGAACGAGGTGGACAAGGACATGTACCCCGAAGGTCGGCCAGCACCAAAAAATCCAGCCACGTCTCTAGCTGATGCTATAAGGCAAGGCCGGATCAAGGATCCCAGCAACGTACACGCCATAAGAGGCCTGCATTATACAGACAAAGAAGACAAGCAATCCAGCGACCGTGGATACGATAATGCTGACTGGCAAGGCTACGTCGATGAAAACGCAAGCGACGAAGACAAGGAACAAGCCAGGCTTGAAAAAAAACGGGCCAGGCTCCTGACCAAGCAATACCAGGACGAAAGCCTAGCGCGCGCACGGATGCGTGGGCAACTTGGCAATCGTACCCCAAACCGCATTTACTAACACCCTCCCCCGGACTCTTCAGGCGACGTCGTCGAGGCCGTGAACCGCACACGCTGCTCACCGCCACCCCATGCCAAACGAAATCGACGCCGCCCTTGCCTCCTTCCGCCCCGACCCCGAAGCCCTGAAAAACAGCCGCCTCCGGCGGCGCAAGTCCGATGAGGAACTCATCCGCGAAGGCTACGAGGAGCAGAGCAAGCTGATCGAGGAGCAGGCCAAGGAACAGGCACGCGCCGAGAAAGAAATGGCCCGCAAACGCGAGCGCCGCGCCAAAGAGCAGGCCCGCATGGAGGAAGATCGCGCCAAGGCCGACATCGACGCCGCCAACGACCAGAACAAACCCATCTACCGCCGCGAAGGCCGCCCGACCTACACCGACAGCGCCGGCCGCGTTCGCCCTGTGCACGACGACGCCACCTGGGCGGACATGCAAAAGCAGAAAAAGCTCGAAGAGGAGCAGAAAGCCCAGGCAAAAGCGGATGCGGCCTTCCGCAAGGCTGAAAGCGTCCGGCTCAACAAGGAAAGCAACGCCATCGAGGATGACGTAGCGAGGTTCAAAACCGCCGGACACATTGCCAGCCAGGCGGTGCAGGCGAAAGCGGCCGAAATCACCACGCTGAACAACCAAATCAAAAACCTCGAGGATGCGGCCGCTTCAGAAGCCGACCTTGCCCGCCTCGACAGCCTCCGCAGCCGACGCGACACCGCCATCGAGGAGAAGGCAGCCCTGGAAAACAACGAGCGCACCATCGGCATCGCCCGCACCAACCGCGAGCTCGAGCTCGCCCCGGAACAGCGCAAGATCGAACAGCAGCGCGCAGGACTGCCCATCATGACAGCCCCCAGGCTGGACGCCGTCAAGAGCGCCGCGATCGATGTGCCCAACCCATCGCCCGAGCCCGCCAGCGCAGATCCTACCAGGACAGCCGCCGTGCTCCGCGATCACATCACACTGCTCCGGGAAAAGGGAGATTTCGAGCGCGCAGACGCCCTGGAGCGCCGCCTCACCGATCCGGAAGGCTGGAATGCCGAGCAGGCAGCATTCCGCGCCGGCGCCACCGCCGAGCAACTGCAGCAGACCATCGAAAGCCAGGCGACCGAAATCACCGCCCGGGCAGCCTCGCTGCGGCAAAACTATGACGCTCTCAAGGCCAGCCAGCAGCAGTACGTCACGCTGCTGGACAAGGCCCGCTCCGACAATGAGCAGCTGCTGGCAGGCACTTACAGCGACGGCGACGTCGTCGAGGTGCAGACCGTCGACGGACAGACCGAACGCTGGCACAAAGGCGCCCTGGGCACCTATCAGCAGGCCGCAGAAGGCCTCCGTCGATGGGAAGCCGAGAACCGCGGCAAGATCGACCTGCTCGACGTCGATCGCCAACAGCTGCAGATCGACGCCAGCAACCTGGACAAACACCAGAAAGCCCTGGCCTACAAGGGCCGCGAGCAGCAGCGCAACCTCGATGCCGAGCGCGCCACCGCCCTGAACAAACTGCGCTCCGAACCGGGCATGGCGCCGTTCGCCGACGAAATCGACGCCGAAGTGACCAGCATCCGGCAACGGACGGCGGACATCAGCCGGAAATACAGCGATCCGGCTCTCCGGAGCAGCGCCATGAAGGCCCTCGATGAGGAGCTGCGCGCCACCCGCACCGACCGCCAGCAGCGCATGCAGGCCGTCCAGGACTCCGCCAAGGATCTGTACGAGTCATTCGGCAAGAACCTCAACATCACCGACTGGGCAAACGACGAATCCGTTGGAAAAGGCGGATCCATTGATCTGGCCGGTGAAGCCCGTCGCCGTGGATTCACCGAGGAGGAAGGCCGCCGCATCCTCGACATGGCGCGCAAGTCCGACTGGACCCGCCCCATGGTCGGCGAGGCTGCCAAAGGCAACGACTACGGCCCCGACATCGCCACCGGCATCGGCAATGCCCTGGCCTACCTCACAGGCAACGACACTGTGGCCGAACCGAGCCGCAACCTGCCGGACGGCAGCCTGAGCATCAACCCTGCCCTCTGGCTCGACGAGAAAGCCTACATGAAGGCCGCCTCGGAAGCCGCGACCGGCAAGGATGCCAAAGACCAGGCCCGGAAGGTGTTCCCCAAACTCCAGGAAATGGCAGCCGCTGCGATGGTTTCCCAGCTGGAAACCGAGCTCAAACTGCCCGGGCTGCCCGACTTCAACACCTGGCGCACCGAGTTTTTGCAGGCCAACCAGGAGAATGCCCGCAAGCCGCTCGCCCAGCAGGCCCTGGCCTACCTGAAGGACATGAAGGCCAGGAACCCTGGCAGCCAGGCCGTGGACAGCCTTGCCCGCAATCTGACCAAGGGACTCCTCGACCTTGGCAGCACCCTCTACGGCGCCGCCCTGCTGGCGACTGGATCAGAATCCGTCGGCAGGCTCGCTCAGGATTCCAACGCCCTGGCGCAGAGCGCGATCGCGGCCGGCGACCAGAAAACCAGCATCGACGGCACCCTGCTGCGTGCTGGCAACCTGACCGCCCAGCTGATCCCCCAGCTGGCCCCGATCATGATCGGTGGCGGACTCCTGGCAGCTACCGGCAGGATTTCGCCCATGCTGGGCGCCAGCATCCTGTCTGGCACGCAGACCGCTGGACTCCAGGAAGGCAGCAGTTACACCGCCCTGCGTGCCAAGGGACTGACCCACAAACAGGCCTATGAACGCACCTGGGCACCAGCGCTGACATCCGGCATCATGACCGGGCTGCTCACTTTCCTGGGAGGCAAGACCGGCGGCGAAGCTGCGCTGGCCGGACTCATGAACAAGGCAGGCCGCGAGGCCGCCCGGAATGCCCTGCGGAAATCCGTGTCGTCCGTCGGCGGCTTGCTCAAAACCATCGGAGCTAACGCCGCCGGTGAAATCGCCGAGGAAGTCCCCGACGAACTGTTCTCCCAGATCTCCGAAGCCATCGCCACCGAAGGCCCACGCGCCAACCTGGCGCCCGTCATCGACTCATTCGTGCGGTCGCTGCCCGAACTCGCGCTGTCCGTCGGTGCGATCGGCGGAGGCACCGCCCTGGCGACCGAAGCGCTCAACAGGTCCAGCATGCGCGAAGCGCTGCTCGCCGAGGATGTCGCCGCAGCCGAGGGGGAAATCGACCTCTACAGCGACGACCGATACGACGAGGCAACCAACGACCAGATCCGCAACCGCGCCTCCTTGGCCCTCGCCATTGCCCGCGGAGTCGACCTCAACACCATCGACGAATCCATCCTCAACGCAGCTGGATGGACGCGCCGTGACACGTCCGGAGTCACCAGGGCTGACGGCAGCCTGACCAAGCTGAAAGACTACACCGGCCCCAACATGCTGGATGTGGACAGCAACGGCCGCATCAAACTGGACGCCAAATATGCCGAGAAGCTCAAGGAGCACATGCCCGTGCTGGCTGGCCTGGTCAGCAAAAAGCACACCGACTGGCACACGCCCGGCAAGATTGAGGACACCGAGCAGTCCTCGACAAACATTTCCCCAGCATCGCCCGCCACCGGACCAACCGCCGCTTCCTCGGGGGAGGTAAGCGCGGCAAAACCGGTGCCAGGCACCCGTGGAACATCCGGCCAGGGACCGGTGAAGGCGGCGGAGAGCGCCCGAAGGACAGTACAGACGCCGGTGACGGCGCCTGCTCCCAAGGCTGGGGGGTCGGCTTCGCCTGCCGCCCCTCCGGCCGCTCCCATCGACCCTGCCACACAGCAGAAGGAGCGCATCCGGGCCCAGATGCCGTGGGCCGCCGACCCCACAGACCCACGCCCGCAACGCGCATGGGAAGTGGCAAATCACCTCGAAATGGCAGGTCTCCCACGCGACCAAGCCGAAGCCGTGGCCATCGAGCACGTCAAAAAGAACGGCATCATCGGGAAATCGGTTAACGAACAGGTCACCAGCGATCAGTTCACATCCACGCTGGATGAACTTGGCGCCACAGGTGACCGCACGACCCGCGCCGGCACCGAACCGCTGAAAATTACCAAGGCTCCAGCAAACCAGCAATCAGCCAAAAACACCCAGGAATCAACGCCTGCCACCGACCACCCCGTGCTCGCGCTATTTGCCACGGTTGCTCATGGCAAACAGGAAACCACTCTCAGGCAGCACGGAGCCAGCATCCAGGTCGTGGAGACTGAGGCACAAGCCGAAGCCATACTGGGCTCGCCGCTCAAGAAAAAAGGCCGCAAAGCCGTCACCGCCTTAGTCGACGGCAAGCCTGTGGTGATTTTCATTGCCACCAATATCCAGCAGCTGCCAGGCGGTGATATGAAATCCGTGATGAGCGAGGAATTCCATCACGCCGCTGCTTTACTGGTCCTACAGAACAACCCAGAACTGCTGGCACAGGCGCAGGCAGAAGCAGCCAACCTGCCCAAGGGTAATGCAATCTACAACGGCTGGGACAATCTGAGCCCGACGGCCAAAGTCATTGAGGCAGCCGCAGCGTATGCGGCCGGTAAATGGACCCCAGGTCAAAGCTCCGCCATCCGTCGCCTCATGGACAGTATCATCCAATACCTCGGCGAGGTGTTCGGCATGAATGCCACTGAGGCTCAGACAGCGGCCGCAGATGCCATCCGTCGTCTGGCTGACAACGCCAGCGCCCTGCTTTCCAGCAGC
>JBIJBP010000251.1:0-3568 GCA_044345155.1 Prosthecobacter sp.
CAGCAGCTTGGGCAGGGCGGAGGAAGGTCGGGGCATGTCGGCTTGCATGGCGGCGATACTAGCGCATCCTGCGCGCTCTCAATGACCAAAAACCAAGTCCACGAATGGCACGAGAACCGTGAGGAAGACGGCCGGAAGCGATACTTCCGCGCCTACTGGAACAGCCGTGCCTGGATGTTTCGAAAAACGGAGCCGGAGGACGAGGACTGGGTGCCGATTGAAAAACCGGACGTGGCCCTTTGGCTGGCCCTGCGGGATGTGCTCTTCCGCAAGTACCAGCGCCGTCGCGTGCCCTTCAAGCTACTGAAAAAGGTCGATGCCGTGCTCGAGGGCCTGGGCGTCAAGGTGGAGGCGGTCACGGAAACACCCGCCGAGGAGGAATAAAGTCACCCAACCGGCCAGCGAAACGGGTGGAGTCTTTTCACCTCGCACCACCTTTGCGACAGGGCGGCTTCAGCCAATCTGCGCGAGGATCGCCGAGGCGATCTTGTCGGCCTGGGCTTCGAGATACTCGACGTCCCGGCCTTCGATGAGCAGGCGGATGAGGGGCTCGGTGCCGGAGTAGCGCAGCAGCACGCGGCCGTAGTCGCCAAGCTTCTTCTCGGTCTCCTGGATGATCTTCCGGGCCTCGTTGAGCTCGTCCATTGGCGGCTTGGAGCGGACGCGCAGGTTGCGGGCGGCCTGGGGGAACTTCTTCAGGCATTTGCGCAGCTGGCTGAGCGGCTCGCCGGTCTCCTTCATGATCTTCAGCACCTGCAGGCCGGCGATCAATCCGTCGCCGGTCGTGGCCCAGTCGCCAAAGATGATGTGACCGCTCTGCTCGCCGCCGAAGTTCAGGCCGCGGGCATGCATTTCCTCAAGCACATAACGGTCACCGACGTTGGTGCGGATGACCCGTCCGCCGAGGCGGGAGACGAGGTCGTCGAGGCCATAGTTGCTCATGATGGTCACCGCCACGGTGTTCTGCTTGAGCGTGCCCTTGCGCAGCATGGCCTCGGCGGCGATGGCCATGAGTTCGTCGCCGTCCAGGGCGATCGCCTCCTCGTCGCACAAGGCGATGCGGTCGGCGTCTCCATCGTGGGCGATGCCGGCCTGGGCCTGGCTCTGGCGGACGAGGCGTTCCAGCTCCTCGCTGTGGGTGCAGCCGCATTCCTCATTGATGTTGAAGCCGTCGGGCTCGCTGTGGAAGACCTGGACATCGGCGCCGAGCTGCTCCAGGGCGGCGGCGCTGGTGAAGGCGGCGGCACCGTGGGCGTTGTCGAGGGCCACGCGCATGCCGTCGAGCCGGACTCCGCCCATGCTGGCGACGGCGTGGGCGACATAGCGGTCGGCGGCGTCGATCATGCGGCTGACGCGGCCGATGCCGCGGCCGTCCGGGCGCGGGGCTTCGGCGGCCTCGCCGAGCACGATCTTCTCGATGGCGATCTCGGTCTTGTCGTTCAGCTTGCGGCCGTTGCCGTGGACAAACTTGATGCCGTTGTCATGGAAGGGGTTGTGGGAGGCGCTGACGATGACGCCGAAGTCAGCACCGGTTTGCGCGGAGAGCATGGCGACGGCCGGCGTGGGCACCATGCCGGCGAGCACGACATCGACCCCGGCGGAGTTCAGGCCGGCGATGAGGGCGGACTCGAACATCTCACCCGAGGCCCGGGTGTCGCGGCCGATGACGCAGCGCGCGCGGCCTTCGGATCCGGGCTTCTGCCCGAGGACCACGGCGGCGGCCTGGCCGAGCCGGAGGACAAACTCCGGGGTCATGGGATGACGGTTGGCCACGGCGCGTACGCCGTCGGTGCCGAAGAACTGGCGCTTTTCTGACATAGGGCGGCGGCTCTAACGCAGGAGGGGCGGGGTGTCAAAGGCGGCTGCGCGGGCGGCCAAACCTATGATCTGACATGGAGAATCCGCCTCCGCGGCTGAATTGTCCCCGCAGCCTTCGTATGATGCGGGCTGCCATGCGCCTCCCTTTCCCAACCTACTTTGCATTCATGTGCCTCGCCTGGCCGCCTGTCCCGGCATGGGCGGCGGCCGTTGATTACACAAGGCAGATCGTGCCGCTGTGGGAGGAATACTGCATCGACTGCCATGGCGAGGAGGATCCAGACGGAGGTTTTGCCCTCGACACGTTCACGGCGCTGATGAAGGGGGGCGAGGAGGGCGAGGCCATCGTGGCGGGCAAGGCGGAGGAATCCCTGCTGGTGAAATTTCTCGAAGGCCGCTCCGGCCGGGGTGGCAAGAACGAAGCGATGCCGCCCGGCAAGCGCGAGAAGCTGAAGCCGGAGGAGATCGCGATCATCAAGGACTGGATCAACGCCGGTGCGAAGGGGCCGTCCGTGGCTGAGGCGAAGCCGATGCCGAAGCAGGTTGTCACGCCAAAGATCGCCCCCACCGTAGCGCCGAAAAGGTCCATCCAGGCGGTGGCCTTTTCCGCCAAGGCCGGCCTGGTCGCTGTCGGCCGTTATGGGGAGGTCGAGCTGCTGAAAGCGGGCGGCACTCAGGTCCTGCGGAAGCTGGGCGGCTTCACCGGCAAGGTGAACGCCGTGGCGTTTTCTCCGGATGGCCTGACGGTTTATGCCGCCGGGGGAGAGGCGGGCATCGTCGGCATCGTGCGCAGCTGGAGGACCGAGGATGGCGCACGCCTGCATGACTTTGAGGGGCATCTGGACGCCGCCTACGCCCTGGCCGTTTCACCCGATGGAAAGCGCATCGCCACCGGAGCCTACGATCAAAAGATCCGTCTGTGGGATAGTGTCACAGGCCGGGAAACCGCCCTGCTGAAAGGTCACAACGGCGCCGTCAACGGACTGGCCTTCCGTCCGGACGGGCAGGTGCTGGCCAGCGCCAGCTCCGACCGCACCGTCAAGCTCTGGAGCGTGGCCACCGGGCAGAGGCTGGACACGCTTTCCCAGCCGACCAAGGAGCAGACGAGCGTCGTCTTCAGCGCCGACGGGAAAACTTTGTTCGGCGCTGGGGCTGACAACAGGATCCGTGCCTGGAGCATCAGCGCCGGGGCCAAGGAGGGGACGAACAAGATACTCACCAGCCGCTTTGCCCACGAGGGCGGCATCCTGAGCCTGGCCTTGTCGGCGGATGGCAGCCTGCTCGCCTCCACCGCCACGGACAGGACCTTGAAGCTCTGGAACGCCGCCGACCTGACGGAAAAGCGGCTTTTGGAAAAGCAGCCCGACTGGTCCTCCGCGCTGGTCTTCACGGACAAGCCGCAGCTGGTCGCCGGCAGGATCGACGGCACGCTGGGCGTCTACGAACCCTGAACGGTCACGGCAAAATTTGTGGCGCGGCCAGGCGCAAAGTCTGGCAGGGCACGCGGTTTGATGCTTTTCATGGCACCGATGCCCGAAGCCTGCACGAACCACGACGAAACCACGCTTTTCCGCCAGTCCTGGACGCTCTACGACGCGCTGTCGGAGATGAACTACATGTTTCATCGCGAAGTGTATGAGCAGGTCGGACGGCTGCTGGCGGAGCGTCATGAGAGCGGGCCGTGGTCGATGCTGGACCTGGGCTGCGGCAACGCGCGTTTCCTCGGCCCCTGCCTGCACCGGACACCGCC
>JBIJBP010000152.1:0-11679 GCA_044345155.1 Prosthecobacter sp.
GCCGGTTTTACGACCTTGGAGACGGTTTTTTTCGAAGCCGTCTTGGTGGCTTGCCTTGCCTTGGGCTTCTTGGTTTTGCTCTTGCTCACTATGGGTCTCCTCCTGAGTTGAATTTGTCAGCCTTTCCAGCCTGCGGCACCAGACCTTCGGCATTCAAGGAATGCTGAGGAGCTGTCCGCGGGCCCGTCCGGTCCACATCAGTGAGCAGGACATAAAAAACCGAAGCCACGGTCAAGACCAAAGTGGCCGCCCCCACCAACTTGGCGATCACCTCCAGAGCAAGCACCTGACGCCGATGGCGCATGGGGCGGTGCGGAACAGGTTGGCTAGACATGGCATGGCGCTCAGTTCACCGAGCTGGAGCCGAAGGCGGGAATCGAACCCGCGACCCGCGCATTACGAATGCGCTGCTCTACCGCTGAGCTACTTCGGCCTGTGCAATGGAACACTTAGCCAGCCTATATCTGTGTGCCCCCGCTTGTCATATGCTTTCTGCTTCGGCAGGAAAAAAACCAGAGATTTGGAAACACCCGGTGCTTGCAGCCCTGCTTCGGCACCGGATAGTTCCTTCCCCTCCACCGATGCCAGATCCCACCATTGCGTCCTTCCCCTACGCTGAATTTCAGGCCGAACTGGCCGAAATTCACCGACATAAGTGGCTGGCCAGCGAAAAGGAAGGTAGGGATGTCGGCTTTGAGAGAGCCCTGACCGACTGGGCCAGCAAGCATCGTGAGATGTGGCGCAAGGAAAGAAACCGGCGGCCACAGAAAAACTCATGACCACAGGGATGACCTTCCCTGCCCGGGTCCCCCGCTGCACTTGGGCCTTCCTTTCCGCAGGACTGAATACAACGCGCTTCCTTGACCCTGGGAGCAGCCACGGCATCATGCTTAACAGTCCCGAAGCATGAAACGCCTCTACCGCAACGCCCTGATCGCCTCTGAAGACAGCCCGAAACTGATGCAGGGGGACGTGCTTGTCGAAGGAGATAGGATCATGGGAGTTTCCGCAGGAATCACCGGTGTTGACGACTGCACGGTGATCGACTGCAGCGGACGCATCCTGATGCCCGCCATGTTTGACATCCACGTCCATGCCCGGGAACCCGGCCAGGAAGACAAGGAAAACATCACCACCTGCGCCGAGGCTGCCATCAATGGAGGCGTCACCGGGTTTGTCATGATGCCCAACACTGCTCCGGCCATCGACAATGCCGGGGTGGTCCGCACAGTGCTGGAAAGCGCAGGCCGCACCCGCATCGGGTCCGGGATTTACACGGCAGGCGCCATCACCAAGGGGCGCAAGGGAGAGGAGCTGGCCGGCATCGCCGGCATGAAGGCTGCCGGCTGCGTCCTCCTAACCGACGACGGTTTCCCCGTCGACAACCCCCAGGTGCTGCGACGGGCCATGGAATATGCCCGTGACCACGACCTGCCGCTTGCCAGCCACTGTGAAGTCAGGGAGCTCTCGGGAAAAGGCTGCATGCACGAAGGCAGGGTCAGTTATTCACTCGGCCTGGCAGGCATCCCGAGCATCAGCGAGGAAATCTGCATCTCCAGGGACATCAGGCTCGCTGAATACACCGGTGTTCACCTCAACATCCAGCATGTAACCACCGCCGAAGGCATGCGGACCATCAAGCGCGCCAAGGACCGCGGCATCCGGGTGACCTGCGAAGTCGCCCCCCATCACCTCATTTTCAATCACGGGCACATCGGTAGCTACGACACCCATTACAAGATGAATCCGCCCCTGCGAACGGCGGAGGACAATGAAGCCCTCCTGCACGGCCTCAAGGAGGGCTGGTTTGACGTGATCGCCACCGATCATGCACCCCATACCCCCTTCGAAAAGAACCAGGACTTTGCCAGCGCCCCCTTTGGAATCACGGGGTTGGAGACCGCGCTCCCCAGCCTGCACCACCACTTCATCAGCCGCGGTATCCTGGACTGGGGCCTGGTCGTGAAACGCTACTCGGCGGAGCCACGCCGCCTCATGAAGCTGCCTCCCGTTCCAGTCAAGGAAGGCGGGCGGGCCGAGTTCATCGTCTTCAACCCGGAACGCACCACCACTTTCAACCGGGAGTTCATCAAGTCGAAAAGCGTCAACACCCCCTACCTTGGCCAGACGCTCAAGGGCATGGTCGAACGGGTCGTTTTTGGCGGCCAGGAACTGCTCGTCAGATAATGGCGGCCTTCCCTGCCTGTCCATCCGTCCCCTGCCCTGAACCGCCGCCTGCCGACCTCCAACTCCCCTTTCCAATGTCCGCCGCCGCCTTCTTCCGTGAATTCATCAGCAACCGGCATTCCGTGGGCGCCGTGGCACCTTCGAGTCCGGCCCTGGCCGAAAGGATGGTCGAGTCAGCCGGAGTCTGGAAGGCCAGGCACATCCTGGAACTTGGCCCTGGCACGGGGGCCTTTACGGAGGCCATCCGTGACGCCATGGCCGATGACGCTGAGTACCTGGGCATTGAGATCAACACCACCTTTGCCAGCCAGCTCCGAGAACGCTTTCAGGACCTGCGCTTTGAAGTCGCCGGTGCCCAGGAATTTGATTTCAGCGGCTACCTTCAGTCACGCCCCGCTTTTGATGTCATCGTGAGCGGCCTGCCCTGGACGGCCTTTCCATCCAGCCTGCAGGAAGGCATTTTGTGTAACGTGCTTCCACATCTCAGCCCGGGCGGTAGCTTCGCCACCTTTGCCTATCTCGGGTTTCATCAACTGCCTGGTGGACGCCGCTTCAGGCAGCTCCTGCATCGCCACCTCCCCGGGGTGGAAACCAGCCGCATCGTCTGGGCCAACCTGCCGCCTGCCTTTGTCTATGTGGGCCGCAAGGGCCCTCCCCAGCCCTGATCCGGGCCGAACAGACAATGCATCACTTCCAGTCCGGCTGCCTGCGCTTCAGGCATTCGCAAAGCCATTGGACCATCTCCTCGACAGGCTCATGCTTCTTTCTGAGTGAAGACAACGCCTGCCAGTCGATTCGCTGACGAGGTGCTCCGATCGTAATTCGCTGCGGGCGCATCTTCTCCTGCACTTTTTCAAACTGGTCCAGGCTCATGCTGCGCAGCTCACGCGAAGTCGGCAGGTCATCCAGCTGGTCAAGCTGCAGGCCAAGGCTGCTGATGCCGACCCCAAACTGATGTCCCAGGCTTCGCAGCGCCTCCACCAGGGCCTCATCATTCAGCGGTTCGGCAATGACAAGCTCGCTCACCAAAGTCCACCGGGTGGCGCTCACCGCCTGGAAAAATTCAGACGCACAGTTGTCGAGGGTCAGCCCCAGCTTGACCTGGACGCCAATCAGGCTGGTTTCAGGCCCGCCAAGATGACGACGCAGATCAATCATGCCGGCGTCAAAGCGCGCAACTTCGTCAGCTCCGGTTTCAATGTCCCACTCCGCCGCCACAAGGTCTGGAATGTCCCACAGGCCCTTGATATCCGGCGCCATTCCCTGGCCTCCATTCAATTGGAAGGGATACTGGGAACGCTGTAGGCAGCGTCGCTCATAGATGGCCAGCACGCGCTGGAAGCGCATCAGCATTGAATCTTCATCCACCTCGCCCCCGCCAAACAGAAGCCGTCCCGAGCCGTTGACACCGGCGGCCTTCTTCGTCCGCTGATAGTAGCCCTGTCCCTGGTCGACCTTGGCGATGGGCGATGTTGAATCATATGACAGGATGGAGAAATGATATCGCAGCGTCGCATCGCTGTAGTCATCCCCGAGCCTGAGTCGCACCAGACGGATCAACTCCGTCCCCTTGATCGCCTCTTCAGGATCATGGGGCAGGATCTCGGGGAGGATGTTTCGGAGTTGGTCTCGTAAGTTCATTCCAAACTGCGTCAGCCGTTGAGAAATCTCAGCATGGAGGCTGGCGGCCCACATGGTCAAGATCGAATCGCAAGATGTGCCTGCGATCCTTCTTCAGAACCCCCCATGCCCACGGCACGAAACCCACCCTGCATCTCCCAAAAACCAAGCGTCAGCGACCGACGCTGATGATCTGCGGCGCACGTTTGCGCACCCCGATGAACACGGGTGAGCGCTGCCTCTCGAGAGGATGCCAGGACAGGTTTTTCTCCGTGTTGGTCGCGGCAAAGTGCCAGGGGCCGTCGTCTGTCGCAAGACTGTATTGAAGCGCCCTCCCACCATCCAGAAGCGTCGCATGCTGCACATCCAGCTTCCTGGCCAGTTCGGCGGCCTCGCTGACGTTCATGACACCCCCGTCGCCGGAAAGAACAAAAACAATCGCACCATCACGCCTCATGCCTGCCAGGGAACGATAGGTGATCTTGGAGCCGTCAAAAAAGGCGTCAGGCTTCTGGTCAACATAGGAAAACACCGTGTGATTCTTCATCACCGCCGGATAGCCCTGGGTGGCCTCCTCCATAGGGCCGGGCACCTCGTCAAGCAGCGACTTCGGGCCGAAATAAGGCCTGCCACCCTTCACAAAAAACGTACCGCTCCACTCCTTGAAGGCGGCGTTCACCTGCTTCCCCTCATGGTAGACATAGCCAAGCGGTCGGCCCTTCGGATCCCTGAAGTTGGCGGTGATGACAAAGTTCAGACGCTCGGACTTCAGCCGCTCATGGGCCGTTGTGAGCTCGAACTTTGGCAGAAAGCTGGTCATGAACTCGAACTTTTCCGGCTCGATCACAATCACATGCACCTCGGCGCCCAGCAGGGCCTGCACCTGGTTGCCAGGAAACCTTGCCGGCCGCCTCACCTTCAAGGTGCTCCAGCGCAGGCCGTCCTCCGCATGTCGCGTCAGCATCGCGGACGCCAGGTCACCCGGTGTCAGGCTCGAAGCCCTGCGCCAGTCCCCCTTTCGCCCCCTGACTTGCAGGGCTTCTGGCGAATCCTTAACCACCAGGGCCACAGTGTTGCTGCCCAGGTTGAAGTAGATTTCGCCATAGATCCAGCCCGCGAGAACAGCCGCCACCATCAGCAGCAGGGTCATTTTCAGCCGACTTGGCTTGGCTGGCGGGACAGGGGGCATTCAATCTCAGGGACCAAGCCGATCATGCTGCTCTTTGAGGCCATGTAAAGAGGGGCGCGCGCAACCTCGCGAAAAGGTCATTGCACAGCGTCTCATTACCCCTAGGATGCCGGACCCTTTCCCGTCCCATTCATGAAAAAAACCGCCTTCACCGCCGCCATCGCCGCCGTCCTCATCCTGGCCCCCTCCTGCGCGAAGCACAGCTGGGAGGAAACCCAGGTCCTGCATGAAGGCATGCACAAGTCCCACGGCGATGGAGGACACGAAACGCATGCTGCGCCCGCCGCCGGTCACGAAGAGAAAAAAGCCGCTCATTGAGTCCGGCCGTCCTACCCGCCTCAGGCCAGGTGCCTGCCCAGTGATATCTCCAGGTTTCGCTCGACCACGTCCCCCATGCTCGCACAGGTCTCAAACCCGCTCGTCTGGTGATACTCACCCAGTTCAAGGGCAAGCTGGCGAACCTTGTCCATGGGCTCCCGGGGGTTGCGTTTCATGCAGTCCAGCAGGGCGTGGATGCGTTGATGCTCGCTGATATAGCGCCGGGCGATGAGTGTCCGCTCCTCCTCCTGATACTGCTTCATCGTCGGCAGGTTGAGGCACTTTGAGCAAAGCCAGACCACGGGATTGTTCTCCTTGAAGAACTGCGGCAGGTAAAGGCTCCGGCGACCCTCGTAGCTCTGCTGGTCGAAGTCGATGGCCCTCACCCGGTACTGCACGTCCTCGAAGTCGGGCGTGATGTCGATCACATAATTGTAGCTGCGCATGTCCCCCAGCAGGCGGATGAAGCAGCGCTCGCTGAACTTCACAAACTCCTTGGCGATGCGCACCTCGTTGATGTCGGGACGCTCCAGATAGTCACGGATGAAGACGTCGCCCGGGATTCCGGCGATATGCTCCTCCACCAGGGTGCCCGAATGGGCGAGGTAGTTGATGCGGTTGGGCGACAACAGGTGCTCCAGTTCCAGCCCGTAGACGCGTGAGGCGTCCGCCCTCTTCACATACAGGTGGTCGTAATTGTCGTTGTACTGGTTGACCACGCGCACTCGGAACGGACGTGAGTTGCCGAACTCGCAGAAATCCACACGCTCCACATAGAGATGCGGCACGGCATGGAGGTCCCCCGTGCGCAGAAGCGAGTAGATGCTGGTCAGCCTTGGATAAATGTCCTGCTGCACCTCACGCGGATACAGCACCGTCGACCAGTGAGTCGGGTTGCCGTTCTTGTCGTCCAATGGATAGCTTTCCGTGAACCCCAGCAGGTCGCCATAGGTCGCCGGGAGCGAATACCTCCGCCCAAACTGGTCCAGGTAGGTTTCAAGATCATCCGTAAAAGGCAGGAACTCCTTTCTTTTGGTGATCTTCACGTCTGCGGCCATGGGAAGGTCAGAAGGTCATGAACGTCCGCCGAACAGGCCGCCGATCCCGCTTTTCATCACATCGGAAAGCACGCCCTGAAGCTGGTCGGCACTGGGAAACGCCTGGTCGATGCGGCCTTCCGGAGTCAGCCTGTCGATGACCTGCGGGAGAAACTGGCTCATCAGGGGCTTCAGCATGCCCGAATCCAGCCCCAGCCTGCCCGCCAATCCCGAGATCGCATCAGCTCCCAGCGCCTGCTCCATCTGCGCGGTGCCCAGCGGCTTGTTCTCACCCTGCGAAACCCAGGAGGCGAATACCTCCTCAAGCCCGGCCTTCTCAAAACGTTCCATCAATCCAGTCAGCCCGCCGGCTTCCTGGAAAAGCGACGAAAGGAGGTCGGCCGACTGCCCGCGCCCCCCGAGAAGGCTGCCGACAGCCTGTTTGGCAAGTGCATCAAAAAGTCCCATGATCAGGGCATGGTGGGAAGCAGGCATGACAAGTCAATCATCGGCGTTTTGATCAGCAATAAAAGCACCATTCCCCATCCAATTTTTGAATCAATGAAGCCTGCCACGCCTCTAAGAAGCTAACCATGATTGCTCCCCAAACCCCGTTGCAGAGAAAGGAAAAGGAAGCTGTGTCAGGCCCCCTGCCGGCCTGCGACCCGAAAGACCTGAGCCCGGAGGACAGAAGCAGCGACGAGGCCTTCTGCCGCCAGCTGGTGGACAGATCCCTGCTTCGCGGCCCCAACCGCAGGCTCAAGGAACTGCTTCTGATCTTCAGCGTCGCCGCCGAGTTCCTGAAGGGCTTCCGCGCCCTGCACTTTGTCGGCCCCTGCATCACCGTGTTCGGCTCGGCCCGTTTTGACGAGAACCATCCCTACTACCAGCTCGCACGCAGGATGGGCGCGGCCATCGCACGCATGGGCTTCACCGTCATGACCGGCGGAGGCCCCGGCATCATGGAGGCGGCCAACCGCGGTGCCAAGGATGCGGGCGGACGCAGCGTCGGCTGCAACATCCAGCTCCCGTTCGAGCAGAAGCACAACCCCTGGCTCGACCGCTGGGTGACCATCAAGTACTTCTTTGTCCGCAAGGTGCTGCTGGTGAAGTACAGCTACGGCTTTGTCATCATGCCTGGCGGATTCGGCACCCTGGATGAAATGTTCGAGGCGCTCACCCTGATTCAGACCAGGAAACTGAAGAACTTCCCTGTTGTCGTCATGGGAACCGAGTTCTGGAGCGAAATGCGCAGCCTGGTCGATCACATGGTGAAAGGCGCCACGATCAGCCCCGAGGACATCGACCTCATCTGCTGGACCGACAGCGTGGAGGAGGCCGTCGCCCATCTCCAGGATCGCGCAGTCAGGCAGTTCGGCCTGCGTCACGAGACGGTTCCAAGCAGCAGCGTGCTCCTGGGTGAAAAAAGCCTTTAACAATCTTCGCCCGCCAGGTTGCACGACGGATGGCACTCCTTAGACTCGTCATCCCTTGAATGGCTGATCACCTCCTTAAACTGCGCAACGAACTCACGCTGGGCTACGCTGAATTTGGCAGTCCCGCTGGAGAGGTGCTCTTTTACTTCCATGGCTGGCCAAGCGCACGAGTACAGGGGGAGCTGATGGCGGATGTCGCAGAAAAGTTTGGCCTGCGCGTCATCGCCCCGGACCGGCCTGGGATCGGCCTTTCCGACTATCAGCCAGGCCGGACCCTGCTGGACTGGCCGGACACTCTGGCACAACTCGCCGAGCATCTCGGCGCGGAAAAATTTCATCTGATGGGATGGTCCGGTGGCGGACCCTACGTCCTGGCCACCGCAAGGGCCATGCCCGAACGCATTCTCAGCGCCAGCATATGCTGCGGCGCGCCCCCGCTCAGGTTCCTGGGATATGAACACATGTTCTGGATCTACCGGCTCATGATTCATCTCCGCTCCACCTTTCCTCCGGTCCTGGGCCTTCTGCTGAGGATCGGCAGGATCATCTCAGACGGAAGTCCTTCCAAGGCCCCGCTCAAATGGCTGATGTGCATGCTCGGCAGGGAGGACCGTCGCGTGCTTTCTGATCCCAGGATCTTCAATGTCGTCAGACAGGGCATCATCGAGGCCCTCCGGCGCGGCCCGCGAATGGTCATTGCCGATGCGGACATCTACCTCTCCGAATGGGGTTTTGAGGTGAGCGTCATCAACACGTTGGTTCATTTCTGGCATGGCAAGGAAGACCGCAACATCTCCTGGAGATACAGCGAGCAGCTCGCCGCCCTGATGCCTCATGTGACGACCCACTGGCTTGAGAACGAGGGGCATTACTCGCTGCCCATCACGCACATCGAACAGATCGTGGGCAACGCCCTCGATTGCAGGGCGCAGCCAGGCACGGTGCATTAGAGCGGCTGCGGCCTCACCTGGCCGCCATGCGAGGGTGCGGCGACACGGCTACTTGCTTGAAGTCCTGACCTCGACCTTGCGCAGGATCACCTCATGTCCCTCCTCCTTGGAATACATATAACCTGTCCGGCAGGTTTCGACCACCCGCGGCTGGGCCTTGCCTGGAATGCTGTCCACCACCGCAATGCGCCTGCGGAGGCTGGTGTCCACCTCGGTTCCCTCAGGAACATCAAATTCTGTCACGCCATGCTGGAGCAGGATGTCCTCGAAGGACGCCCTGAGCGTCTGGAGCTGGGCGACAATGTCACTGCTGTTCTGGGCTGAAAAGCGTGAGGTGAGCGCATCAACAAGGTCGATGCGCTTGATGATGTCATTGGCGAACATCACCACGGTTCCCTCATCCACGGGGATGCCGCGGCGCATGATCTCATGCTTCTCCTCAAGCTCCAGCAGCTGGCCTCGCAGCCGCGCCTCAATGTCCTGCCAGTGCTTGATCTGAGCCTCGGCCTGGGCGAATTCGGCGCGCCTGTCCTTCAGCCCGGAGAGCTCCGCCTTGAGCCTTTCGCTCTGGGTCAGCTGGTCCTGGAGAAGACGGTCCATCTCGGACAGCCGCTTGCGCTGTTCCCCTTCGAGGGCCTGCAGGGAGGCCTTCTGCTTCATGGCCTGTTCCGTAAAGGCCGCCAGTTTGGCCTCGGCGCGCGCGCGCTCCTTCCTGACCTCCTCGACACGCGCCCCCTCACGATGACAGGTTTCCTGAAGGGAGTTGATCTTCACCTGCAGCGCCAGCTCACGTTCAGCGGCCTCGCGAAGTGCCTTTGTCGTTTCATCGTGCCTGGCTCCGAGCGATGCCAGGGCGGCGCCCAGGGACAGCACCTGCCCACCGACATGGGTATATTCACCGAGGCGCTTCTCCTCCTGACGTATCCTGTCCTGGACTTCCGCCAGGCTGGCCTGCGCCGCAGCCAGGCTGCGCCGATGCTCCTCAGCTTCCCCGCCCAGGCGCTGCTCCTCAAGCTTCAGCGCCTCGATACGGTCCAGTCTCGACTTCATGTCGGCATCAAGCCCAGCCAGCTGTGAACGTGCGGCATCCGCCCTCGACCTTGCCTCTTTAAGCTCGCGCTCAACATCCTTGAGGGAAGTCTCCGCCTCGGTCGTCCTCTCCTGCGCCGACTTCAGCTTTCCGGCCTCCACGTCCACTTCAGCCTGGGTCTTCATGACCCGTTCCTCCCGGACACGCTGGGCTTCCTCAAGTTGCGAAATCTGCTGCTGCAGGGCCGCAACCTTCTTCTGTGATTCGTCGGTGGAGACGTTCAAACGCGTCACATACAGCGACGCCTCATCACGTTCCCTGCCCAGCCTGGCAAGAAGTGTCTGAAGTCCGGCCACCTCGTTATTCAACGAGGGCACGACCTTGCGCAGGGCCTTCTCCTCGTCACGGAGCCTGACGGCGGAAGCCTCCGCCTCCGAACGCCTGGCCTCCGCCGCCTGCAGGGCTGCGCTGACCTTTTCAAGCCTTGTCGTTGCATCCGCAAACCTTGCCTCCTCGGCCTTGATCCTCTTTGTCAGATCGTTGACCTGCACCGTTCCGGCCTTGATCCCCTCCTCCAGGGTCTGCAGCTCCCGTCGCAGCTTCTCCTGCTGACGTGTCAGATCAGCCAGTTGCTTGTCCTCCGACAGCCGACGCTTCTCCGATTCCTTCAGGCGCGCCTGGGACTCCGCAAGCTGCTTCTGCACATCCGCCAGTTCGGCGGCGCGTTTTTCAGCGGCGGCAACGCCGGCCGTCAGGTCCTTCAAGCGGGCTTCCGCCTGCGTGATCTCGGCAAGCCTGGCCTTGATCTCGGCGTCCAGCCTGCCCCGCTGTTCCGTCTGCATCTTCTGCAGGCTCCCGATTTCCAGCCGAAGGGACTCGACCTCCTCCGAGGCGGTCTTTCGGTCCGTCCTGGCTTTTTCCAAGTCAGCCGTGACTGACAGCCTGTCCTTGTCCAGCGTCTTCATCTCGCCCCTCAGCGCCTCCACTTCCGTGCGCAGCGGCAGCAGCAGCTTTTCGTTGTCCTCACGCTGGCACATCAGCGCCTTCACATGGCCAAGCAGGTCATCTCGATCACATGAAACCTTGGTCAGCTCGCTTTTCACACCCGCAAGATGGGATTCAACATGCTTGAGTTCAACGGCCCGGGTCTCCAGTTCCTTGACCTGGCCGGAAAGCAGCGAGAGCCTGGCCTCCGTCTCCTCCTTCTCCTTCTGCAGCGCCAAAAGCGCCTCCTGCGCCAGCCCGGATTCCGACCTCAGGGACGGCAGGCGTTCCTCAAGCCCTGCCAGCTCCTTTGCAGCTTCGTTCAGCTGAAGGCGCCTCAGTTCCAGGTCCGTGGTGACCTTTGACAGCGCTGCCCGTGCATCCGCAAGGCTTGCTTCAGCCTGCTTCAATTCCGCCAGTCGTTCCTCAAGACCCGCCGTCTGCTGCTTCAAATCGGCCAAACGTGCGCTGGTCTCGACGGCCTTCTGCTCATCTTCCGCCGTTGACGCCACCAGTGAAGCATGGCGCGTCTCCAATTCCGCAACCTGCTCCTGACGCTCCGTCTGCGTTGCAAGAAGCGTGGCGAGCAGGGTCTCCAGACCGCCGGCTTTGTCTCGCAGACCAGCAGCAAGTGCATCCTGGCGCTGCCTTTCTTCCGCAGCCTCCCTGGCAGCCTTTGTCGCCACCTCCTTGTCATCACGGATGACATTCAGCTCCGCCTGCTCCTTCACAAGCTGGTCGCGCAGCCGGGCCAGCTCCTGCTGGATCAAGGACTGTTGACGCAGGGATTCTTCGGACTGTTGGCGGAGCTGCTCCAGCCGTGCATCGGCTTCACCCAGCTCCTTCCTGCGTTCCTCATGCGCAGATTCCGTCGCCCGCAGGGTTTCGCGCAGCCTTGCAAGCTCGGCGGCTGCCGCCGTGTGCTGCT
>JBIJBP010000153.1:0-11676 GCA_044345155.1 Prosthecobacter sp.
GCATCGCCCCCGGCTTTGCCAACGACCCTGCAGGCTTGAGCGCGGGAGCGGTGCTGGCTCTGCGCAACCTCGTGAGCCTGCCGCGCAATTCCTCCACCATTCTTTATGATGGACGCGACCGGCTGGGGGCGACCAATGCCATCGTGGTTTCTCGTTCGGCCTGGGCCACCACGCCGGGCAGCGTGCTTGCGGACGCCACGGAGGTCTACCCCGTCGTGGACTGGGGCACGTCGTTTGTGATGCCCGTGGGCGAGGATGTCATCTATCCCACTCCTCTGACCTCCTCGATGTTTGAGAAGGTGTCCCTGTTTGTTCAGGCGGCGGAAAACGGTACGCAGGTGCAGATCGACCTGAATGGCGACAGCACGGTGGACAGCACCGTGACGCTGAACCGAGGGGAAGTTCATTTCACCGCCTCCGGAGTGAAGAAAGGCGCAACGGTGATGACCAGCAAGCCGGTGCAGGTTCATCTGATGACCGGGGATGTCGGTGCCAACTACGAATCGCGCTGGTTTGCCATCCCGCCGCAGAGCCAGTGGGGCATCCGCTACTACTCCGCCGTCGGCACCGCCTCGAACGGCCACGAGGCCTTCGCCTTCCTCTACAACCCGAATGCCTCCGCGATCACGATCAACTACACCACGCGCACCGGCAGCGGATCCTTTTCCATTCCGGCCAAGGACACCTACCGGCATCAGCTTCCTCAGAACTCCGGCATTGATTACGACAGCATCTCAGACCAGCCGTTTTTCGGCGTCGGTGCGGTCGGTGCCAAGCCCAGTTCCAACAACGTGTATGACTGGGGTTTCACCCTGGTGCCGCAGAACAACCTGACGACCGCGCTGGTGGTCGGCTGGGGGCCGGGCACGTCGGACCTTTCGCAAAACGGCAGCCCGGCCTGGGTCACCGCGCTGACAGCCACCCGCATCTATGTGGACTACGACGGCGACCATGACGGTGGCCTGACGGACCCAACGGGGCAGAAGTACGATGTGCATTATGACATCGCCGGCCTGGAGTCCATGCGCCTCTACGATCCGGACAAGGACCAGACGGCGATGCGCATCTACACGCTCGACGGCACGCTGGTCACCGGCGCCTGGGGGCAGGATCCGGCAGTTGCCGGGGCTGGCAATCCCTACCTGGACGTGGGCACGACGATCCCCGCCTACCCGGCGCCGGTCATGGTCAAGACCTCGCGCATCGCCACGGACAACGCGCCCGCCGGCCTGAGCGTTGGGGACGTTCTCGAATACACCATCCGTCTGGACAACAAGTCGCTGGTCTCCATCACCTCCGTGCCGGTGCTCGACACCCTGCCGGTCGGCGTGAGTTATGTCGCAGGCAGCACGACCAAGGACGGCAGCGCCGTGGCCGATGCCGGCACATCGCCCTTTCCACTGGATGAAGACGGCCTGATTGTGCCAATCGTGCGTTCACGGGAGTTTACGGAGGTGAAGTTCCTGGTCGCGATCACGGCTTCCGGCACGCTGACGAACACGGCCGATGTCATTGGGTATCCCGGGGTTCGTGCGCTGAACACGGTGAACGTCCCGTCGGGCGGAGGCTCGACCAGCTGCGCTCTGCAGTTTACGAACAGTTCGGG
Organism: Prosthecobacter sp.; assembly: GCA_044345155.1. Lineage (GTDB taxonomy): Bacteria > Verrucomicrobiota > Verrucomicrobiia > Verrucomicrobiales > Verrucomicrobiaceae > Prosthecobacter. Next base: position 1,607 of record JBIJBP010000153.1, read on the forward strand.
CAGCCCTTCGGACTACCTTCCCGGCCAGGGCGTTTATGTCACACTCACCGACGCCGACGCAAACACCAACTCCACCGTTGCGGAAAGCGTGCAGGTCGTGGTCACCAACGGCGGCAATGGCGACGCCGAGTTTGTCACCCTGGTGGAGACCGACGTGAACACAGGCGTGTTCCGCAACAATTCAGCCCTGGCCACCTCGACGACCCTCGGCCTCGATCCGGATGACGGCACCCTCAATGTCCAGATCGGCAACACGCTCAGCAGCCAGTATCTCGACCCGCAGTTTGCCGACACCTGTTCGGACACGGCCAGCATCAACGCCCCGGGCCTAACCAAGCAGCTCTATCTCGACAGCGATGGCACGGATGCGGATGCCACGGGCGATCTGGACCGCGTCGATCCCGCAGCCACCACGGACGCCACGACCAGCACGAGCCAGTCCCTCGCCACCGGTGCCAGCGCCACGTTCACGCAGACACCGGCGTTTGTGTCAAACTTCAGCCTGCCCTCCGGCGGCACCGTCAGCGGCCGCGCTTATGTGCAGGTTCCCTCGGGCAGTCTGCCCGGAGTGCCGGACATCACGGCCGCCGTGCGGAAAAACGGCACGCCCTTTGTCACGCTCAGTTCGCCCTCGGCCACGCTTCTCAGCGGCGGCACGCAGACGATCAGCGTGGGAACGACCAGCAGCCTGCAGAGCGCCAGCACCTCCAGCCTCAGCTTCTCCCACACGGTCGCCGCAGGGGACAATCGGCTGCTTCTGGTCTCTGTGGCCCTGGGGGCGACATCGCAGCTTGGCAACCCGCCCAGCATGACGGACGTGACTTATGGCGGCACTGCGATGACGCTGGTCGGATCCCAGGTTTCGGGTTCCGGTGGCAGCAATGATGACACCGTCTCCTACATCTACCGCATGGTGGCTCCTCCGGTCGGGACGGCGAACGTGGTTGTCACCCTCGGTGGCAACGGTGCGGTGGCCGCAGGTGCGACGACCTTCTACAATGTCGATCAGACCACGCCGCTGGGCACCTTCGCCTCGGTGGGTGGTTTTGGCAGCACGCCTTCGGTCACGGTCAGTTCGGCCACCGGTCAGGTGGTGTTTGGAACCGTGGCCGCTGATGAAGCGCCCACCCTGACGACGGGCGGCGGCCAGACCTCACGCTGGCTCTTCAACAACTATGGCCCGACCTCCGGTGCCGCCAGCACGGAGGCCGGCGCCAGCTCGGTGACCTTCTCCTATGCAAGCACGGACGGTTCGCAGGACTGGGCCATCTCGGCTGTGCCGGTGCGTCCGGCCAGCAGCGACGCCATCTACCAGCTCGACTGGTCCGCGACGTTGGCCTCCGCCAACACGGCGGTCAGTGGGGATGTCATCAGCGTCGTCGTGCAGAACAACGTCGCCGCCACGCCGATGAGCCTGCTCTATGACAGCCAGACCTATCCGGCGCGCATCGACCTGCCGACCACGACGGTCATCGACACGCTCTCCGTGTCCGTTTACGACGCCGCCTATCCGGCGGGAAGCGTGGTCACCGGAGCTGCCGTGGGCTCCACGGCATATGTCCGTGTCGCAGTCACCGATCCCTTTGGCACCTATGACATCACCAGCAGTGACCTCGTCATCGATGGCCCTGGTTCGGCAGGCGACGTGAGCGCCACGCTGGGCAGCGGCCAGGTCGTCTCCGATGACGGCACGGTGAAGGTTTACGAATACACCTGGGCAACCACGGCGACCCAGGGCGGCTACAGCCTCACCGCCACTTCCAAGGAAGGCTACGAAAACACCATCCAGTCCTCGAAGTCCTCCTCCTTCACCCTCACCGAGCTCGACCTTGGAACGCCGAGCACGACGGTCTTCAACAAGGACGTGTATGCCGCCGATGAAACCGTCTGCATCACCACCACCGACCTCGACCAGAACCAGAATCCTGCGGCGGCGGAAACCGTGCTTGTCACCGTCCTGTCGAGTTCAGGTGACAGCGAGATTGTCATGCTGACGGAGACCGGCGTGAACACCGGCGCCTTCAGCTTCTGCATCACCGCCAGCTCCACGACGGGCGGCACGCCCGGCAACGGCACGCTTTACGCCCCGGTGGGCAGCGTGCTGACCGTCACCTATGTGGATCCGGACGACTCCTCCGACACCTCGGGCGACACGGCTTCCGTGCCCACGGCGGCACCTTCATTGAGCGTGGTGAAGACGCTGCTCTCACCTGCGGACGGCCAGGCGATGGTCGGTGAATCCGTGCAGTACCGCGTGCGGGTCACCAACACCGGCGGCAGCACGCTGAGCAGCATCCAGCTCACTGACAACTTCCCGGCCCTGAACCTGGCCTACGCCTCAGCCACCGTCACGCCTGACAGCAGCGGTGCAGGTTCCATCGTCTGGAACAATGTCGGGCCGCTCACCTCCGGCCAGAGCACCGACATCGTGGTCACCTTCACCGCGCTGGCCTCGGCCGCACCGGCGGTCAACAGCGTGCTGGCGGACGCCGGAGGCGGCCTGACCGCCACCGACACCGAGGACGTCATCATCACCAGCCCCTCGCTTTCGATCCTCAAGACGCTGGTCAGTCCGAACCCCGGCCCGGCGGGCAAGGGTGACGATGTGGTCTTTGACATCCTGGTTCAGAACACGGGGGACACCCTCATCACCACCGTTCCGCTCGAGGACAGCTATAGCAGCGCCATCTTTGACTTCGTCTCCGCCACGACGACGCCCGATGGTAAGGGCGGCGGCAGCCTGGTCTGGAACGATCTCACCGGCGCGGGCAGCCTTGGCATCGGCGAGTCCTACCTGCTGACGGTCACCCTGCGGGCGAAGGGGGCTGCCAATCCGGCAAACAATCATGCCGCCATTCTTTACGCCGTCGATGTGAACGGCGATCCCGTCGCGCCGGTGGACAGCACTGCCAGCCTGGTGACCGAGGCCGCCAGCATCCGCGGCACGGTTTACGACGATGATGACAATGATGATGTCTTCAGCGCTGGCGACACAGCGCTGGAGGGCGTCACCGTGCGCCTCTACACCGATCCGGATGGTGACGGCGATCCTGCCGACGGCACGCTCGTGGACATGACGACCACGCTCGCCGACGGCAGCTATGAATTCCTCAACCTCGACCTTGGCGACTACGTGGTCGTCGAGGAGGACATCCTGGGTTATGTCAGCCTTCAGGACACCGAGGGTTCGCCGACCGACAACCGCATCCGCGTCGGCATCAGCAGCTTCATCGCCAACACCGGCAAGAACTTCCTCGACGCCTTGCTCGACACCTCCACCTATGGCGCCATCAGCGGCCAGGTGCGGGATGACACGGACGGCGACGGCAGTCTGGCGGATCCCGACTCCGGCATCTCCGGCGTCACCGTCGGCCTCTACACGGATCCAAACGGCGACGGCAGCTACAACGACGGCATCCTGCTCGCCACCACCGTGACCAATGGCAGCGGCGCCTTCAGCTTCACGCTCGTGCCGCCTGGAAGTTATGTCGTGGTGGAAACCGATCCTGCGGGCTATGTCAGCACGGCGGACGCGGCGAACCCGAACGACAACCGCATCGCCCTCACCCTGCCTCCCTCCGGCAGCGTCGCCGGCAATGACTATCTCGACACCAGCAACACCTCCGTGCTTGGCAGCATCGGTGACAGTGTGTGGCTGGATGCCGACAATGATGGCATCAAGGGCCTGGGTGAAAGCGGGGTCGATGGCGTCGTGGTGGAGCTTTACACCAGCACGCAGACACCAGGGTCGGAAGCGCCCTATCTTAGCGCCACCACGGCCTCGGGCGGCGCTTATCTGTTCACCCAGGTGCCTGCGGGAAGCTATGTGCTCTATCTGCCGGCCTCGAACTTCAGCTCCGGCAGCATGCTCCTGTCGGCATCGCTTTCCAGCTTGGTGACCGTCACTGTCGATGATGGCACGGACAATGATGACAACGGCATCCAGGCCGGCGGCGCGGGCACGCCGGTCAGCAGCCCTGCATTTGTCCTTTCCGCCGGTGAGACGGATGGAGGCAAGGACTTCGGCTTCGTGCCGGACGGCAGCTTTGGCAGCATCTCCGGCGTGGTGATGGAGGATACCAACGGTGACCTTGTTGGTGAGGCGGGCATCGGTTCGGTGACCGTCACAGTTTACACCGACCCGAACGGTGACGGCGATCCTTCGGACGGCGTCCTGTGGGACAGCACGACCACGGCCCCGGACGGCAGCTATGACTTCTTCGGCCTGCCGCCGGGGGATTATGTGGTGGAGGAAACCCAGCCTGCGGGCTTCACCAGCGTGACCGACACCGACGGTGGCACGGACAACCGGGTGGCGTTGAGCGTGGTCCCGGCCGGATCGGCGAGCGCCGACTTCATCGATCGCCAGGTCAGCCAGATCACCGGTTCGGTCTTTGCGGACCTCGACAACGATGATTTCGGAGACGTGCCGCTCTTCAACGTCACCCTCACCCTGAAGGATGCCGCCGGCGATGACATCGACAGTGACTCCGGCCTGCCCGGGATTCAGCCGACGACAGCGACGACGGACATCGACGGCAACTTCACCTTCGCCGACCTTCTGCCCGGCACCTATCGTGTCGTTCAGACCCAGCCTGCCGGATTCCTGAGCGTCAGCGACACCGATGGTGGTTTGGAAAACGAGGTGGAGGTTGTGCTCAGCGCCGGCGGCACCGGCACGGCGGAATTTGTCGAGGAGGAACCCGCGATGGTGGGCAACCTTGTCTGGCAGGACACCAACAACGACGGCTTCAAGGATGTGTCCGAGGACGGCATTGACGGCGTGGTGATCGAGCTGCTGGACATTTCCAACAATCCGGTGGATGGCGACCCGCTGGCACCGGGTGTCCAGGCGCTCACGGCCACCACCTCGGGTGGCGGTGCCTATGGCTTCACCAACCTGCCGCCCGGCCTCTACCGCCTGCGCATCAGCACACCGCCATCAGGCTTGATCCTTTCGTCCAGCATCACCAACAACACCGATGACGGCCAGGATGATGATGACAACGGCAGCCAGGTTATGCCCGGCGCGCACACCTACAGCCCCGTCTTTGAACTGGTGGCCGGCGATGTCGAAAGCACCATCGACTTTGGCTTCACGACCGCCGCAGGCACGCTCAGCATCAGCGGCCAGGTTCGTGACGACTATGACCTGGATGGCAGCTTTTCGGACAGCGACCAGCCGGTGCCGGGGGTGACGGTGAGGCTTTACGCCGACAGCGACAGCGACGGTGTGTTTGACATCGGCGACGACCTGCTGGTGGCCACGACAACGACAGACGCCCTGGGCGCCTACAGCTTCGGCAGCCTGCTGGGCGGAACCTACTTCGTGCAGGAGGTCGATCCCGCCGGCGCTACCAGCACTGCGGACGTCATGACCGCCAATGACAACCTGATCCGCGTGCTTCTGGCGGGCAGCAGCAGCATCGGCAACGACTTCCTCGACGCCGTCGATCCCGCTGGTTACGCCTATGATGTCACCACCGGTCAGATCATCCCCGGCGGCAGCATCGCGGTCAGCGGGCCTGGTGCGGTCACCCTCGTCATGGATGGCAGCAGCGGCCAGTACAGCTTCATCACCGACGGCACTTCCGGTACCTACACGATCACCTACACGCCGCCCTCTGGTTACATCATTGATCCGGCGCGTCCGGTGGCGGGCCCCAGCTTTGATCCGACCGGCGGCAGCAATCCGACGGTGCTTGGGGCGGGCGAGGATGGCTTGAACCCCGGCTACCTCACGGATGCCACCGCAGGCTCCAACCCCTGGTACCTGAGCTTCGACCTGGCCTCAGGTGATCCCCTGGTCATCAACAACAACATCCCGCTGCGTCTCGCCACTCCGAAGAAGTATCAATACTGGAAGCTCGTGACGCCCGGCGGCGGACCTGATCCGGACTCCAACGGCGACGGTGACTGCTACATCGACCTCGTTGAGTATGCTCTGAACCTGAACCCCGCCAGCGGCGTGCAGACGGCCCCGGTCTTCCGAGGCGTTCACAACACGCTCACGGGCAGGATCGACGTATCCTTTGACCGTGTGGAAGGCGGCCTCGACGACGTCTCCTACACCCTCATGGGGTTGAACGCCCTCGGCGCCTCGCCAGCGGGATGGACGGCGCTTTCCCTTGTGCCCACTGTCACCAGCAACGGCGACGGCACCGAGAAGGTCACGTATGAAGATGTCGAGAGCGATCCTTACTTCATGGGCCTTCAGCAGGGCTTCGTGCGCCTGAAGGTGGACCTGGATGAGGACGGCAACATGGTCCCCGAGGAGACGGCGGACACGCCGACCTTTGGCTGGACACGCCGGACCTTTGATCCCGAATGCGTCATGACGGGGCATCCCTACCTGAAGGACAAGCTCTTCTGCGGCACGGTGGACGCCGTCGTCGGCAATGTGCTTGATGTCAGCACCAGCGCCGGCTCTGAAAGCATCTCAGCACAGTTCGTGCCCGACAGGCAGTACTTCATCGAGGTGTACTCGGGTGACAACGCCGGCCACCGTTTTGACATCAACGAGGCAGCCACCACCGCCACGGCCATCGCGCTGGATGCCGCGAGCAGCCGCAACACCCAGGCGTCGGTTCCCGCCAGCCTTGCGGGAGACAAGGTGGTCATCCGCGAGCATCACACGCTCAACGACCTCTTCCCGAGCACTGAATTCACCGCCACCAACAACGCCGCCACGGCCGACCGCCTGATGTTCATGAACCGCGGCGTCGGCACCTACAGCATCTACTGGCTGCTGTTCAACGGCGGCAGTCCGAAGTGGGTGCTCAACGGTGACGGCACGGCCGCCGACCAGGGCGGACGCGTCGTGGATCCGACCGAAGGCTGGTACACGCATCCGCGCGCCACCGCCCATGAAGTTGTCTGGCACGGCATGGTGCGCGCCAATGCCTTCGCCTGCCCGCTCGTCGCCGGCCCCACCTTTGTCGGCAGCGGCTATCCCATGGATCAAAGCCCCGCCATGCGCGGCATGACCACCGGCGCCGGGTTCATCGGCACCCGTGACCCGTCCACGGCGGACCAGCTGCTCTTCTGGAAGGGCTACACCAGCACGCAGGCCATGGCCTACTACAACCACTTCCTGCTGAGCTCGGGCCCGCTCCAGCAGTGGACGGAGCAGGGCAATGCGCTGCTGACGAATGAGAACAACCTGATGCTCTTCAAGCCCACCACGGGGGCCATCTATCGCATGCGCAGCGGCCTGCCCAGTTATGTGATGCCGCTTCCCTGGACGCCATGATCCGCCTGCCCGCCAACCCTTTCAACACCGTCTCCGGCCTATGAAACCGTCCGCCCTTCTCGCCGCCCTGCTCCTCTTCGCGCTGCCCGCCGCCGCGCGCACGATCGACTGGGGCAATGCCGTCGCAGACACGTTGGTCAACAGCGCCGGCCTGGCCCTCGACGACACCTTCACCTTCGAGCTCGGCACCTTCGGCAGCTTCACGCCGACAGCCTCCAACATCGCCGACTGGGCCTCCCACTGGAAGGTCTTTGACCGCGCCGAGGCGCCTGCCGGAAGCGGCTGGAACTCCACCTTCAGCTTCTTCAACTCCACCGCCACGCTCCTCGCCGGCGGCCAGTCCAGCGAGTCACCCCCGCTCCTACCCTACACCTTCCTCGCCGGTGAGCAGGCCTTCATCTGGGTCTACAACGTCCTCAACATCGACCCCGCCCAGACGCAGTGGGCGCTGGTCACCAATGACTCGAGCGACAGCAATGCCGCCGATGACTGGCTCATGCCGGTGCCGGGCGACAAGACGGACCTGCCCCTGGAGTGGCGGCTTTCAGGCGCGAGCGCCGTCGTCTTCGGAGGCCTGCATGATGACCAGGGACCGGGTGACTACACCAGCAACCCCGGCGTGTTTGATCTCCAGACCGCCACGGTGCCCGAGCCTTCGGGTGCCCTGCTGCTGCTGCTCGGCTCAGGCTTAGGCTTCATGCGCCGTCGCAGCCGAATCCAGGTCGGATGCTGAGGCGGCACTTTCCCGCCCGGACTTGCCGAGCTTCTGCTTGCCAGCCGCTGGCTTTCAAGCCTGACTGGCGGGGCCATGAAGAAGCTTCTCCGCTTTGCCGTTCTTCTCCTCGCCAGCCTGTCCGCTGCCTTCGCCGAGGACGCGTCGCCAAGGGATTCCCTCTTCACCCGGAGCGTGACGGAGATGTTTCCAAAGCTGGTCGAGATCCGGCGTGACATCCACAGGCATCCGGAGCTTTCCAACGAGGAGGTGCGCACGGCAGGGCTGGTCGCGGATCATCTGCGGAAGCTGGGGTTGGAGGTGAAGACCGGCGTGGCGAAGCATGGCGTGGTCGGCCTTCTCAAGGGGGCAGGGGAAGGACCCTGCGTGGCGGTGCGGGCGGACATGGACGCGCTGCCCATCAAGGAGCTGCGCAGCACGCCCTACCGCTCACAGAACCCCGGGGTGATGCATGCCTGCGGCCATGATGTGCACACGACCTGCGCCCTGGGGCTGGCGGAGCTGCTTGCGCGGCACAAGGACCAGGTCCGGGGCAGCGTGAAGTTTCTCTTTCAACCGGCGGAGGAGGCCATGCCCGCGACGTTCAAGGGCGACTGGGGCGCCAAGCTCATGGTGGCGGAGGGCGTGATGGATCACCCGAGGCCGGTGGCGGTCTTTGGCCTGCACACCACCGCCCTGGTTCAGCCCGCCGGCACCACCGATGACGGCGTCCATTACCTGAAGGCGGGCCAGGTCGGCTTCACGCCCGGCTTCGACAACGCCAACAGCGACCGCTTTCACATCACCATCCAAGGAAAAATGGCCCACGGCTCCGCTCCGCACAAGGGGGTGGACGCCATCGCCGTCGCCGCCGAGGCGGTGATGGCGCTGCAGATGATCAAAAGCCGGCAGACCAACACGCGTCAGCCCCTGGTGATCAGCATCGGCACCATAAGGGGTGGCGACCGCGAAAACATCATTGCGGAAAAGGTCGAACTTGGCGGCACGGTGCGTACTTATGATGCGGCCTTTCGGGACGGCGTCATCGAGCAGATGCACCGGATCCTCAAGGGCATCACGGAGGCGCACGGTGCGTCCTACCAGATGGATTACCGGAAGACCTACCCCAGCATCCTCAATGACCGGAAGCTGATGGAGGCCACGCTGCCCGCCTTCCGGCGGCTTTTCGGGGCCGACAACGTGAAGGAGCTCATCCCGGGCATGGGCGGGGAGGATTTTTCCTTTTTTGCCCAGGTGGTGCCGGGGTTTTACTTCCGGCTTGGGGTGGCCAATGAGGAAAAAGGCATCACCGCAGGGGGGCATACCCCCCTCTATGACTGCGATGAAGAGGCCATCAAAACAGGCGTCCTGGCCCTGGCGGCCGCCGTTTGTGACCGGCTGAATGCGGGGAAATGACAGGGCTCATCTTCTCTGGCCGAAAGGGACGGACACCGGCATGACCGGGCTCAGGGATGCAGGCAAGAGCAGGGCGGGGAAGCCGCTTTCCAGAGGCGCAACAGGACGGACTTATTCACAGGAAAACCCGGTTTTTTGGCGCTGACAAAAGTCGAAATCGTCCTTGCAATCCCGGCGGCTGTTTTTACTCTGCGGCTCCTTGTGAAATTTTTCACAAGCTCCTGAACGGCCACTGCCGCCCTGCCATGTTGAAATACTTCTTCCTCAGTTACGCCTTTGTCGCCGCCATCGTCGTGGCGGCCTTCGGCACACGCGGCAGCAAAAGTGAGCTGCCTCCGATCGAGCTTTTCCCGGACATGGACCATCAGGCCAAGGTGAAATACCAGGTGAAGAGCGATTTCTTTGCCGATGGTCACGCCGCCCGTCTGCCGGTGAAAAACACGGTGCCCATGGGCTTTGAAGTGCCCGCCCAGCCCGCCTCGAACCCAGGTGCCAAGCCTGTCGCCTATGGCTTCACGAACGGGGTTGATTACTACAACACCGGCAAGATGGGTGACTTTTACGGCGATGGACTGCCTGAAGAGCTGAAGGCGGACAAGTCCCTGCTGGAGCGTGGCGAACGCCAATACAATATCTACTGCGCAGTCTGCCATGGTGCCTCCGGCAACGGCAAGGGCGTCACCTCCAAGT
>JBIJBP010000154.1:0-11630 GCA_044345155.1 Prosthecobacter sp.
CGAAGGTTTTGAATGATGTCCGCCTGACGTTCAGGGGTGTTCTTGCCCATGTAATAGGAAAGCAGCTCCTTGATGTTCTTGTGCTCGGGCAGGATGACGGGCTCAAGGCGCATCTTGGAACCGATGAAATGCTTGAACTCGTCAGGGCTGATCTCGCCCAGGCCCTTGAAACGCGTGATCTCGGCGTTCTTGCCGCAGCGATGGATGGCGCGCTGACGCTCCTCGTCACTGTAGCAGTAGAAGGTCTCCTTTTTGTTACGCACGCGGAACAGCGGCGTCTGAAGGATGTAAAGGTGGCCCGCACGCACGTTGTGGATGTGCGCCAGCTCAGGAAAGAACTGGAGGAAGAAGGTGATCATCAGCAGGCGGATGTGCATGCCGTCCACGTCGGCGTCGGTGGCCAGGACGATCTTGTTAAAGCGCAGGTCCTCGATGTTTTCATCGATCTGCAGGGCGTTGGCGAGCAGGTAGAACTCCTCGTTCTCATAGACCACCTTGCGGGTGAGGCCGAAGCAGTTGAGGGGCTTGCCGCGCAGGCTAAAGACGGCCTGGGTCTCGACATCGCGGCTCTTTGTGATGCTGCCCGAGGCGCTGTCGCCCTCGGTGATGAAGATGGTGCTCTCCTCGCGACGCTTGTCCTTGGTGTCGAGGTGGATGCGGCAGTCGCGCAGCTTCTTGTTGCAGACCTTGGCCTTGCGGGCGTTTTCGCGGGCGGCCTTCTGGATGCCGCTGATCTCCTTGCGCTCCTTTTCGTTGGCCTGGATCTTCTCCTGGAGCGCCTTGGCGACCTCGGCGTTCTTGTGGAGGAAGTTGTCGAGCTCCTTGACGACGGTGTTGATGATGTGGGTGCGCAGGTTGCGACCGTCGGGCTCCATGTGCGTGGAGCCGAGCTTGGTCTTGGTCTGCGACTCGAAGACGGGCTCCTGCACCTTCACGGACACGGCGGCGATGATGCCGGTACGAACGTCACCGGGCTCCCACTGCTTCTTGAAGAACTCGCGGCACTCCTGCACCACGGCCTCGCGGAAGGCGGCGAGATGGGTGCCCCCCTGGGTGGTGTGCTGACCATTGACGAAGGTGTAGAACTCCTCGCCGTAGCCGGTGCCGTGGGTGAAGGCGACCTCGACATCCTTGCCGTCGAGGTGGATGACCGGATAAAGCGGGCTTTCGGTGAGCTTGGCGGCGATGAGGTCGCGCAGGCCGTCCTTGGACTTGAAGGACTCACCGTTGAGCTTGAGCGTCAGGCCCGGGTTCAGCCAGGCGTAGTAGCGGAACATCTCACGGACAAAATCCAGGTTGAACTTCACCTTGGAGGTGAAGGACTCGGGATCGGGGCGGAAGGCGATGCGGGTGCCGTCGGCCTCCTCGCTCACGCGGGGCTTGCCCATGTCAAACTTCACCTGACCGCGGCAGAACTCGATGGAGCGGGTCTGCTTTTCCCGGACGGCCTGGATTTCAAAGAACTCGGAGAGCGCGTTCACCGCCTTGATGCCGACGCCGTTGAGGCCGACGGAGCGCTTGAAGACCTCGCTGTCATACTTGGCGCCCGTATTGATCTGGGCGGCGCATTCGAGCAGCTTGCCCAGCGGGATGCCGCGGCCGTAGTCGCGGATGGTGCAGAGATTTTCCTCGGTGATGGTGACCTCGATGACCTTGCCGAAGCCCATCACGTGCTCGTCGATGCAGTTGTCCACGACCTCCTTGAGCAGAACGTAGATGCCGTCCTCGGGCTGGGAGCCGTCGCCGAGCTTGCCAATGTACATCCCGGGGCGGAGGCGGATGTGCTCGCGCCAGTCGAGGGACTTGATGCTGTCTTCGGTGTAGTTGTGGGCGGGTGAGGACATGGGAATCGAGGGGAAAGGAAGCCGGGGAGAGGCGGCTGAACAGTGCCAGGGTGTTTTTGGTAGAGGGAGGAAGGGGCGGAGTCAAATCCGGGGATACTGTTCAGGTCAGCTTCACCCGCGCCCAGGGCTTTGTTTTTGCACGATGCGACGCAGGCCGTCGCTTTCTCCAGGAATGACAGGGCCGCCCAACACGTTATTCTACCCCCTTTCCATTCATGATTGCTGAATCCCCCGTGACCATCCGTCATTATCACCCCGCCGACCTGGCCGTGCTGCGGCAGATCACGGTGGATTCCTTTGGCAGCGTGGCCCTGGACCAGATGCTCGAGGACAGGCTCGGCGTCTGGAACGGCCGCGACTGGAAGGCACGCAAGGCGGACCACATCAACGACGACTGCCAGACTCATCCCGAAGGTTGTTTTGTGGCCGAACGGGACGGCGAGATCCTGGGTTACATCACCACAAGGCTGGACACCGTGAACTCCGTGGGCCGCATCCCGAACCTGGCCGTCGTGGAGCAGGCACGCGGCCTGGGCCTCGGCAGGCGCCTGATTCATCATGCACTCGACTACTTCCGCGAACACGGCATGAAGGTGGCCAAGATCGAAACCATGGCCTCGAACGTCATCGGACAAAACCTTTACCCCTCCTGCGGCTTTGAGGAAATCGGCAGGCAGGTGCATTTTGCCATGAGGCTTTGAATGAGCACGCTCGAATGAACAAAGTCCCGGCCAGCTCAGTCAGTCCGAATTCGAATTCAAAATTTATGTCCACCTCCTGCCGCCTCCTTTTGGGTGCCCTGCTCACTGTACTGATCAGCAGCTGCGTCAGCCCGCGTGAACGTCGTATCGCCAACAACCCTCAGATTTACCAATCCCTTTCCACCTCCGACCAGCTTCTGGTTCAGCAGGGACGCATCAGGGAAGGCATGACCAAGGAGGGCGTGTTTCTTTCCTATGGCAGACCGGACTCCGTGGCGGTCGGCAAACAGAAGGGGGTGAGTCTTGAAAAATGGACCTACATGGGAAGCCAGCCGGTCTACGCCAACACCTTTGGGATGAGCATGGGCTGGGGAGGTGGCTACCGTGGTTTTCGAGGTTATCGAGGCCTGGGCTACGGCTACTGCGGCCCCTGGGATCCCTACTGGGGAAACATGGGCACGACGGTGATGTATGTGCCTTACAAGGCGGCAACGGTGACCTTCCGAGGCAACCGTGTGACGGAATACCTGACCGGCCCGCAATAAGGGAGGAATGTCTAACAATCTGACTCCCTCGCGGCTTGTCACTTGCCCGGCGGGGGCTGGCCGTGCTCTGATTGGTCATGGCCAAAAAGAAAGACACCCCGCCCAAGCCCGTCACCAAAGCCAGCAAGCCGGTCAAGCCGATCAAGACTGCCAGGCTGAAGGACATCCCCTTCTGGATCGGCTTTGACCTTGGCGGCACCAAGATGCTGGCCTGTGTCCTGGATAAAAACTACCAGGTGCTGGGCACGGCGCGCAAATCCACCAACGGCTCCGACGGCCAGGCCAAGGGCCGCCAGAAGATCCTCAAGGCCATCCATGAAGCCATCGAGGCCGCCAAGGTGAACCCCAAGGGCCTTCAGGGCATCGGCATCGGCTGCCCGGGGCTGGTCAATCCGCAGAAGGGCATCCTGATCAACGCCCCCAACCTCGGCTGGAACAACCTGCACCTCACCGACATGCTGCGCGGCGTCTTCAAAAAGCCCGTGGCCGTCCTTAACGACGTCGATGCCGGCACCTACGGCGAATACAAGCTCGGCGCCGGCAAGGGCGCACGCTCCCTCCTGGGCGTGTTTCCAGGCACCGGTGTCGGAGCCGGCTTTGTCTACGACGGCAAGATCATCATGGGCCGGGCCGTCTCCGCCATGGAACTGGGAATGATCTACCTGCCCGGCACCCACCTCGGCAGCCCGCACGAGGGCACCGTCCTGCTGGAGGACCTCACCAGCCGCCTCGCCGTCGCCTCCCAGGCGGGCGTGGCCTGCTACCGCGGCCAGCTCCCCGAACTCGACAAAAAAACCCAGGGCAACCTGCGCGACATCCGCAGCAAGGCCCTGGCCAACGCCTTCCGCAGCGGCGACGACGCGGGCATGATCATGTTCCGCAACAGCATCCGCTACCTGGGCATGGGCGTGGCCGCCGTGGTCAACCTGCTGGCCCCCGATCACATCACCCTCGGCGGCGGCCTCGTGGAAGAGCTTCCCGGACTCTACCTCAACCTGCTCAAGCAGGAGGTGAACCGCTTCGCCGTGCCCGGGCTGGCCAAGGGCGTGAAATACAGCATCGCCAAACTGGGCGGCACCGCCGTGGCCGTCGGCAGCGTCGCCTGGCTGCGGGAAGAACAACAAAAAGCCTGACAAACCGGGAAACGCCCGCTTTCTGCCCAGCCCCAGCCGCCCCATGTCTGAAACCGCCCCCCTGCCCTGCAACGAACAGGCCGTCATCTACGTCGGCGCGGCCTCCCTGTCGCTGGTCATCGGCACCCACTCGAACGACGGCTTCACTGAGGTCGAACATTTGGACAGGCCGCTGCCGCTCGCGCGTGACATCTTCCGCACCGGCACCGTGACCCGCTCCACCCTCGAGCAGGGCGCCGCCATCCTGCGCGACTTCCTCCAGACGACCCGCGAATACAGCATCCCGGCCGAATCCATCCGGCTCTACACCACCAACATCCTCTCCGAGGCCGCCAACCACGAGATCTTCCTCAACCGTCTCCAGGTCAGCACCGGCCTGAACGCCCGCCTCATCGATGACGGCGACATGACCCGTCTCGTCTACCTGATCGCCCGGCGCACCCTGGACAAAAACCCGCGACTGGCCGAGGGCAAGACCTTCGTCTCCCACATCGGCCCCGGCAACACCCGCGCCCTCTTCTTCAAGCAGGGCCGCCTGGCCGCCTACAGCAACTACCGCCTCGGCATCTTCCGGGCCCGCGAGGCCGTGGCGGGGCTCGAAGGCGAGGCCTCCCAGCACCTCACCCACCTCGAGGAGCAGATCCGCGGCGTCGTCGACCACCTCGCCCAGGACTACTCGGGCTATCAGTTTGACCACCACGTCGCCATCGGTGCCGAGCTGCAAAGCGTGGCGCCCCAGCTCGCTCCGGCCAGGCAGGGCGCCTGCCGCATCACCGAGGCACAGCTGAAAAGCTTCACCGAAAAAATCGCCGAGCTCAGCCCCGACCAGCTCGTCCGCCGCCTTCACGTCCATTACACAGGCGGCGAAGGCATCGTGCCCGCCCTGCAGACCAACCTGGCCCTGGCCACGCGCTTTGGCGACGAGGCCATCTGGGTGCCCGAGGGCGACTTCCAGCGCGAGCTCATGCAGGATCTCGTCACCGAACGTCCCCGCACCACCAGCTTCCAGGAGGAGGTCATGCAGGCCGCCTGCGAGATCGGCGTGCGCTACAAGACCGACCGCCGCCACGCCGACCACGTCGCCGCCTTTGCCCAGCAGCTCTTCCGTGAACTCAAGCACCTGCACGGACTCGACTCACGCTACGAGCTCGTACTGCGCGTGGCCGCGATCCTGCATGAGGTGGGCATGTTCATCAGCCCGCGCGAGCATCACAAGCACAGCCTGTACATCCTGATGCAGACCGAGATCTTCGGGCTCAGCACCAGCGAACGCGAGCTTGTGGCCCTGCTTGCCCGCTACCACCGGCGCTACAACCCCGAGCGCAACCATCCGCACTTCTCCGACCTTGGCCGCGAGGAGCGCATGATCGTCTTCAAGCTCGCCGCCCTGCTGCGCATCGCCGACGCCCTGGACCGCAGCCATGCCCAGCGCATCAAGACCATCATCCTGCGCCCCGAGGGCAGCCGATTGACGATCCTGACACCGGGCGTGGAGGATACCACCATCGAGCAGATCGCCATCAACTCGAAGTGCGACATTTTCCGGGAGATCTACGGCTTCGACGTCCTGCTGAGCCAGCCCTGACCCGACTCAAAGTTGAGCGGTTTGTTTTGCCTTTCCCGCGAAGCTTCCGCTAAAAGGCATGTTTTCCCCGACCATGCTCAACCTCTCCCGCGCCGCCACCGTCGCCCAGGCAGGCTTCAACCGCTGGCTTGTCCCTCCCGCCGCCATCGCGGTGCACATGTGCATCGGCCAGGTCTATGGCTTCAGCGTCTTCAAAAAACCGCTCGCCAAGGCCGTCGGCATCACCGCCCCCGCCGCCACTGACTGGACCGAGGCGGATGTCGGCGTGGCCTACTCCATCGCCCTGGCCCTGCTTGGCATCTCCGCCGCTGTCTTCGGCAAATGGGTGGAGCGCAGCGGCCCTCGCAAGACCATGGTGGCCAGCCTGGTCTGCTTCTGCTCCGGCCTGCTTCTTGCCTCACTCGCGGTAAGGACACACCAGCTCTGGCTGCTCTACCTGGGCTACGGACTGATCGGTGGCATCGGACTCGGACTTGGTTACATCGCTCCTGTTTCCACGCTGATGAAATGGTTCCCTGACCGGCCCGGCATGGCGACCGGCATGGCCATCATGGGCTTTGGCGGCGGTGCGCTCATCGGCGGACCTCTGGCCGAGGAGCTGATGAAAAAATACGCCTCCGCCACCAGCGTCGGGGCGAGTGAAGCCATGATGGTGATGGCCGGCCTTTACGCCGTCTCCATGCTCTTTGGCGCGGTCATTGTCCGAGTTCCGGCGGACGGCTGGAAACCGGCGGGCTGGGAGCCCAAGGAGCACGTCAAGCCCCTCGTCACCAACGCCAATGTGTCCGTGGACGTGGCCTGGAAGACCCCCCAGTTCTGGATGCTCTGGGTGGTGCTGTGCATGAACGTCAGCGCCGGCATCGGCATCCTCGGCCAGGCCTCGCCGATGATCCAGGACATGTTCAAGGTCACGCCCGCCGCCGCCGCCGGCTATGTCGGCCTGCTCTCGCTCTGCAACCTCGGCGGACGCTTCTTCTGGTCCTCCATGTCCGACCTGGTCGGCCGCAAGGGCATCTACTGCATCTACTTCATCCTCGGCGCAGCCCTCTACGCCAGCGTGCCCTGGACCCAGGGGCGTGGCAGCGTCACACTGTTCGTCATCGCCACTGGCCTCATCCTGACGATGTACGGCGGCGGCTTCGCCACCATCCCAGCCTATCTGCGCGACCTCTTCGGCAGCTATCAGGTCGGCGCCATTCACGGCCGCCTCATCACCGCCTGGTCCATGGCCGCCATCATCGGCCCGCAGCTGGTGGACCGCCTGTCCGTCGCCAACAAAAAGACCATGCCGCCCGAGCAGGCCTACAACTCCATCTTCCACCTCATGGTCGGGCTGCTCGTCGTCGGCCTCATTGCCAACCTTTGGGTTCGTCCTGTCGACCCGAGGCATCACGTCCGGGAAAGCGCGGCCTGACCCCTGCCCCTCGTTCACCTCCATGAAAACCGTCACGCTCATCATTGCCTGGACCTGGGTCTCCCTGCCGCTCGGCTGGGGTGTCTTCAAGTCCGTGCAAAAATCGGCCCCGCTGTTCATCTCTGAAACCGCGGCGAAGCCCTGAGTCGCCAGGTCACGGCCCGATGAATGCACGCCTCCTGCCGATTCTTTTCGCCACAGTCTCCCTGCTGCTCCTGCCGGGCTGTGATCTGCCTGTTTATGCAGGTGCCGCCTCGGACCCTGAATCGAACCTCAGGAACCAGCAGAAGATGATGGACCGGCAGCTTGGCAGGACCGCCTATGACCGGGCCGGTGCACCGCCCTGGATGGGCTACCGCTAGACCGGCTCAGCGCCACTCATGCTTGGGATAACGGCCACGAAGCTGCGCCCGCACCGCCGGATAGCCCTCCTTCCAGAAACGCCCCAGGTCGGCCGTGGTCTGAATGGGGCGCTGAGCCGGCGAAAGCAGATGCACCACCACCGTGATGCGGCCGCCCGCCACCTTCGGATTCTCGTTCACGTCAAAGAGCTGCTGCAGCACGACGCTGACGCTCGGCGCCTGCTTTTCATCATACTCGATGCGCGCCGTTCGGCCGTTTTTCAGCGGCAGACGCTCCGGAGCGTAACGCTCAAGCAGGTCGCGCTGGCCATGGCTCAGCCACTGATGCAGGGCTGGGAAAATGTCCTTGTCCTTCAGCTGCCGGTAGGTTGTGCAGCCTTCACAAACCTGCTCGATGATCAGACGCCTGTCCTCCTCGCTGATCGGCGGCAGCTCAAGTTCGGGCATCCATTTCGAAAGACAGTTCACCCGGGTGATCCACTGCTCCACCTTCTCGTTCCAAAGCGGCAGCTGCAGACGCCCCCCCACCACCTCCTCGGCCAGCAGAGAGGCCGCCGTGGCTTCATCCGGCTCACCGCGTTCACGGCTGCTCAGCACGAGGCTGCGGAAACGCACCTCCTCCAGGTTCACCACACGACGGTTGACGCTGTCATACTGGGCGCGACGCCCGGTCGTGAAGTCGGCCGGAAACATCGTGCGCAGCCATTCTTCCTCCACCTTCGTGACCAGGTTGAGCTGCACGGTCAGCGCCTTGCCCTGCACCTCGATGATCTCCGAGGCCACCAGCAGGCGCGGCGGCTTGATGTGCGCGTCCTTGCCCAGCTGACCGCTGTAGCCGCCCGGCAGACGGTAGATGCGGCTGCCACTGCTGGTCTCCACCCCCAGGTGGTCCGAAAACGCCGCCAGCAGGGTTTTCGCCAGTGCCTCCCCGCTCGCGACCTCGTCGTTCACCGGCAGCCCGGCACGCCCGGCGATGCGCAGGAACTGGTCGTAGCTGCGACCCGCCTCCCGCGCGCTCAGCGCATGAACGTTCAGCGGCGCACAGGCCTGCGGGTCGAAGTTGAGCGCCGCGGCACGGATGAAGGCACGCAGCAGGGCCTGGAACTCGCTGATGTCGTCCGGCTCCCAGAAGTCCTCGTTTTTGAATGAAGATTGGTTACGCCCGACCATCAGGATTTCACGTCCCTGGGCCAGCGCGGCGCACATCGCCGCCTCGCGCACACAGCCGTTGTCTGCAGCCGCGAGGAGCATGCGCGCAAAGCGTGGGTGCGTTGGAAACGCGGACATGCGCAGGCCCGTCGGCGTCAGGCGCTGCTCCCCGGACCCACCCTCCGGCGCAATCGCCCCGAGGTCATGCAGCAGGGTCTCGGCACGGCTCAGCGCGGCCTCCGCCGGCTTTTCAAACCATTCAATGTTCAGCCGCGCCCGGTCCTGCGCCACATGCAGCGCCAGCAGGGCCTCGCCCAGTTCCAGGCGCTGGATCTCAGGCAGCTCGCTCTCCGCACGATGCAGATGCTCGCGCTCGGCCCACAGGCGGATGGCGATGCCCGGGCCAAGCCGCCCGGCACGGCCCGCCCGCTGCTCGGCGCTGGCACGGCTGATCTTCTGCACGGTCAGTGTGTTCAGGCCGCGGCGCGGATCATAGCTGGCCACGCGCGCCAGCCCTGCATCCACCACGGCGCGCACGCCCTCGATGGTGAGCGAGGTTTCAGCGACGTTGGTGCTGACGATGATCTTCGACGCGCCACCCGGTGCCACGGCGGCATCCTGGTCCTGCGGCGTCATTTCGCCGTGCAGGGAGACGATGCGCCTGCCCCGTGCAGAACTGCGTCCCTGAAGCGCGGTCATCGTCTTGCGGATTTCATAGGCGCCGGGCATGAAAACCAGGATGTCGCCTTCATCCCCGAGTTCGGAGGCCAGGCCTTCACAGGCCCTTGCCGCCTGGTCCCAGACAGGCTCGACCTGGTTGAGACGCAAATCTCGGTTAGGCGCCTGGTAGCGCACCTGGACCGGGAAGGTCCGGCCCTCGCTTTCCAGCAGCTTCACGGGATTCATAAAGCCAGTCAGGGGACCGGGCACCAGCGTGGCGCTCATGACGATGATCCGAAGGTCTGGACGCCGCGTCCTCTGCAGCGCCCGCGCCCAGGCCAGCACAAGGTCGCCGTCCAGATGGCGCTCATGAAACTCGTCAATGATCACGCAGCCGACCTTGGAAAGGTCCGGGTCCTCCATGAGCTGGCGCAGCATCACGCCCTCGGTGACATAGACGAGCCGCGTGTCACGTGAGGTGACGTTGTCAAAGCGCACCTGATAGCCCACCTCGGCGCCGAGCCTGCCGTCACGCTCCCTCGCCACCCGCTGTGCCAGCATGCGCGCCGCGATGCGCCTTGGCTGCAGGACGATGCAGCGCTGCCCTTCCCGCAGGATGCCCGAGTCGAGCACGAACTGCGGCACCTGCGTGGACTTGCCGGAGCCGGTCGGCGCCTTCAAGAGAAGGTTGGGCGTGGCGGGATCGCAAAGCTGCGCCAGGACGGCGTCACGAATCTCAAAGATGGGCAGGCTGGCGGGTGCTGGCATGGCTGAAGGCGGGCGCTTCTGTGCGCCGGAGCCACGCCAGGGTCAAGGTGCGAGCCATCCTGATTTCCCGGAGATCAGCCGCATGAGCCCAGCCTCCACGCCCGTTGAACAAGCCCTCACCGTCACCCATGCCATCCCACCTGCCGGCCGAAATCCAGTCAGCCTCCGTCGCCGCCCTCTGCGGGCTGCTCGACTCCCTGCCGGATGTGCAGGCCTGGATCAAGGACGCCCGCCGCCGCTACCTCTGGGTCAACCGCGCCTTCCTGCTCAACTACGGCATGCATCAGCACGACGAGGTGCTCGGCAGGACCGATGACGACCTCTCGCCACCGCACCTCGCCTCCCAGTTCCGGCAGGGCGACGAGGCCGTGCTCGCCGGTCACAGCGTCCAGGGCAGGCTGGAACTCGTGGGTCGCTTCGACCATACCGCCGTCTGGTGCTTCACCACCAAGCGCCCGGTGCTCAACCGACGTGGCCGCGCCATCGGCACCGTCGGCATCACCCGCATCCTCGACGCCGCCCAGATCGACCAGCGTGGCGACATCCGCCTCGGAATGGTCATCGCCCTCATGACACGCCGCCTTGGCGAATCCGTCGGGAATGCCGAGATGGCCCGTGCCGCTGGCATGTCCGCCCGCGCCTTTGAACGCGCCTTCCAGCGTGAATACGGCCTTTCTCCCCAGCAATACCTCAGGCGCCTGCGCATCCAGCACGCCTGCCGTCTCCTGGTGGACACCCGCGAGTCCATCGCCGCCATCGCCCAGCGCTGCGGCTTCGCTGATCAAAGCCACCTCACCCGCGCCTTCCGCCTTGTCACCGGCATGACGCCGGGCGCCTACCGCGAAGAATACTCACCGGCATGATCACGCATCGGCGGGGGACCTCCGCCGCGAATGTTCCAGGCCCTGCCGCTTTTGTTCTATCCTTGGATAGGCCAGGCCGGTAGCCTGCCTCCGCCATGAAGCTCCAGCCAGGAACCACCCTCATCACCAACGGCCAGCTCATCGACGGCACCGGCGCGCCCCCCGTTCCGGATGCCGCCGTGATCGTCACCGACGGCATCATCACCTATGCCGGCCCCGCCCGTGAGGCACCGCCCTGCCCGGGGGCACGAACCCTTGATGCCCGGGGCGGAACGATCCTGCCAGGCCTGGTCGAGGCCCACATCCACCTGACCTATTTCAACGTCACCGAACTCCAGGATCTCGACATCAAGTATCCCGTCGAATACGTCACCCTCCAGTCGGCGGTCAACGCCAGGACCGCCCTCGAATGCGGCTACACCAGCGCCCGCAGCGGCGGCTGCCTGCATAACATCGACGTCTGGATGAAGAAGGCCATCGAGGAGGACATGATCCCCGGCCCGCGCCTCAGCACCAGCGGCCGGGAAATCTGCGGCGCCGGAGGCCTGATGGACTGGAACCCCGACTACCGGAAGATCGGCATGGAGGGCATCGTCTTCATCGTCA
>JBIJBP010000155.1:0-11593 GCA_044345155.1 Prosthecobacter sp.
CAAGATCATGGAGCGCTTCGGGATGAAGGAGGGCGAGGAGCTCGCCCACCCCTGGCTCAACCGCAGCGTCGAGACCGCCCAGAAGCGCGTCGAACAGCGCAACTACGTCTGGCGCAAGCGCGTGCTCGAATACGACGACGTGATGAACCAGCAGCGCGAGGTCATCTACGAACGCCGCAACGAGGCCCTCGAGTCCAACGATCCGCGCCTGCTCATCAACGACGCCGTCGAACAGGGCATCCGCGAGCGCCTTGGCGAATTCCTGCCCCAGGACAAGGGCGGCGACCTCGCGCCTGACTATGAAAACCTGCTCCAGTGGCTCAACACCACCTTCCCCATCGGCCTGCACGAACTGCCGGGTGAATTCAAGGCTCTCGACTTTGAAGCCCAGGTCAGCTGGGTGAAGGACAAGGTCCTCGGCGCCTACGACATCAAGGTCGGCGGGGCCAACCCGCAGGCGCTTCAGGAGATCGAAAAAATGATTCTCCTCAACGCCATCGACCGCCTCTGGCAGGACCACCTTTACGCCCTCGACGCCCTCAAGGAAGGCGTGAACCTGCGCACCTACGGCCAGAAGGACCCCGTCATCGAGTTCAAGCAGGAAGCCTTCGCCATCTTCGCGGAACTGATGCGCAACATCAACGGCGAGATCCTCAACAACCTCTTCAAGAGCACCCAGCAGCTCGCCGCCTTCGAGCAGTTCCTCGCCCACCTCGCGATGATGCAGAACGCCGGGGGTGAACTGCCCGCCCAGGTTCAGCAGAAAAAGGAGGAGGAGCCGGAGGCCAAGCCCTTCGATCCCGGCAAGGAAGGCCCCAAGCTCATCCTGCCCACCCTCGCCCCGCAGCCCCAGCGCCGTCCCGTGCCTCAGAACATCGGCCGCAATGACCCCTGCCCCTGCGGCAGCGGCAAGAAGTTCAAGCAGTGCTGCGGCAGGCTGGCCTGATCCATCTGTAGGCAGCACGGCCACCGTCAAAATCCAGGCATGCTCATGTGCCTGGATTTTTTTTTGCCGAATGCGAGCGCTGGCATCCCCGTGATCCGGCACCTTCAGCAGCAGAGCTTCATCAACCATGTCATGCATGAAAACCATCCGGGGATGCGAAGGCCGGGCCGGCCAGGCGGCCTTTTCGCCCCACAAGGAACGGCAGGCTTTCGCAGGGAGGCGGCACGCCAGGAAATCGTCAATGGTTGAACTGACAGGGCGTCCAGCTCATCTCGGCGAAGCGAGATGGCCGCCTTGCTTGCGCCCATCCGCAGCCGTCATGGCATCGTGACCTGCGATGCCTTGATCCACCTGTTCAAGACCGGCCTAACCAACTTCGACTCACTCCAAAGACATGCCTGAAAGCTCCCGCGCCTGCCGCACCCACTGGTCGCGCTTCGCCCGGTCCTTGAAGGAAAGAAGCTGGCTGAACGCCTCCACGTCCGTCTCCGTCCACTCCGCGATCTGCCTGAAACTGCGAATGCCAAAGGCGTGAAGCTGGTCGCGCAGGACCGACTTGATGCCCTTGATGCGGGTCAGGTCATCCTCACGCTCAAGCCCGGCCGCCTGCTCCAGGCCGTGCCGGAGCACCGACTGCTGATGCTGAAGCTGAAGCAGGGTTGCAGCGGCCTCGCCCACCTGTTCCTCAACGCGTTCCAGGCTCTTGCGCGCCAGGCCGAGGCCCGCCGGATCCGTGCCTTTCTCCCGCAGGCTGGCGACCTTGCGCCGCCAGTCCTCCTGCTCCTGCCGCAAGGCAGCGACCAGCGCCTGACGTGCATCAATGTCCTTCTCAAGACGGGCCAGCGTGGATGCGGCGTCGGCGACAGGCTTCGAACTGGCGGCCTTGAGCGGTGTTGAACGAGGTTTCCTTGTCGGACGCACAGATCTTTCAGCCGTTTCCGGAGCGGCTGCAGGCTCCGCCGCGGACGTGACGGAACTCTGTGCCGCAGCCAGTTCCGCCTGAAGCCGCGCCACCTCCCTTGCCAGCCTCGTCTTCTCCTTCTCCAACTCTTCGTTCGCAGCCGTCAACCGCTTCGACTCAGCCTTCGCCAACATCATGTCCTCCTGATGAAGTCCGGCATCCCGACGTGCCGTCTTCAGCTCCTCATGCACACGGATCAGCTCACGCTCAAGGTTGCGCCGGTGATCATTGGCCTCCTGCAGGTCGGCCTGCAGCCTGGCATCCGGGGCTGCGGGAGGTGCATGAGCTGTCTCCACGGACTGCGTCGGCTCAACCGCCGCTGAGGCCGGATCGGGCGCCTGCGTGACAGGCCCGGCAATCCGGCCGCGCCAGCGCCAGCCGAGCAGGAAAAAGACCGCCGCAGCCGCCGTCAGCAGCAGGGCCATTTGGGAGACGAGCCAGAGAAATCCATCCATGAGAGGTTAGGGGTCGGCAGGCTTTGCCGAATCTGAGCCAAGGGTTTTCCAATGATGCCGCAGATGGTCAAAGCCTTCGAGAAAGGTGTCCTCGGCCATCGCTGCGGGAAACTCCTGGGGCAGCAGGCCGCTGGCCGCAATGGCGCCTGGCAGGACCATCTGTCCGGTCGCCGGCCGCGTGCTCCAGACTGCTCCAGGCCGGGCAAAGGCCAGGGTGCCCATGCTGCTCGCACCGGGAAGGTCCGGCAGGCTGCGCAGGGTCTGCTGCACATCCGCCGACGGCTCGCAGGTGCCGCGCGCCATCAGAGAGTCCGCCATGACCAGCGCCCGCCCGGCATACTTCTGACGCGCCGCCTCGATGATCTGGCTGCGCACCGGTTCCTCGGCCACCTGTCCAGCAAGGATGACCTTGTCCGGCAGCAGCGTCAGGGTAAGAAACCCGGGTTGCTGGCGGATGGCCAGCCTGGGGATGCCCTTCGCACTGCCCTGCAGCCACTCGATGACCATCCTGCTGTCCTCCTGTAGCAGCGCCGCAGGCAGGTCCTTGGGCAGCTTTTCCACCCAGGGCCGGGCATCGCCGGCCACCAGGAAATCGACCGCCTCCCAGGCCCTCCCCGGCAGGCCCAGATGCAGGGCCTTGCCAGCCGTCGCCGACTTGTCATCCGCCGCTGGCAGAAGCGCCGATGAGATGGGGCCAAAATCAGCTGCAGCCCGACGCAGCGGGTTCACCCGCACGTCGTCCAGCACCCGGTTGTCCGGAAAAGCGGAAATGAAGGTGTTCAGCAGCTCTCGCTTGAGGGAAAGCGTCGCGACCTCGCCACGCAGCAGCAGCCGGCTGTCCCGCACCGCCATGAAAAGATGCGGTGGAGGCAGCTTGGACTGCCTGTCGGCCTCGGCCGCCAGAGCCCGCTGTTCAGACTGATAACGGCGCATGTTTTGAATGGCAGGAAGGATCACCTGCTCCCAGTCGGAGGAGGCAAGCCCCGACGCCATCACCCGTTCACGAAGAACCTCATCACGGGAATCAAGCACCAGCCGCTGCCAGTCGCCCCCGATCCGGGCCAGCTGGATCTGCGCGCCGTCTCCTCCCGCATCCGCACGCGGCATCGGCATCCGGGTCAGGGTCGGCTGCACATCCTCCGCCTCATCGTGATTGCCTGCATCCGTACGCAGGCGGTTGTCCAGATACCCGCCCTGCTCCGCCCAGCGTCCGCCGATCTGCACCGCAAGGTCACGCGCCTCATGCTCGCTCGCCGCCCTGCCCATCAGAAGTCCGCGCATGCCGTTCGCGGCAATCAACAGCCAGCCCGGAGGATAGGGCGTCGTCTCCAGTTCATCCGTCACCCTCCGTACCGGATTGAATCCCAGGCCAGGCCTGCCGGCCACACGCACTCCCTTCTCCAGGACCGCCATGATCTCACGCCGCTGCCCCTCCCGACGAACCCTGCCCTTCACCACGGCGTGCTGCCCCCTGAAACTCACCAACGGTGGATCATACCCGGTGACGACATTCCTTGTCGCCTGGGACGCCGCCGCAGCGAGATCACCCTCGATCCCAGGCGCGACAACCAGCGCGGCCACGAGCCAGAAGGCCAGCAGCCACATGCCAATGATCAACCACCGGGTCCGGTTCATGCGGGAAATGACCCGCTTACTAGCAGAGCGTCCTCGCGACGGGTAGGGGAAAATTTATCCTGTCCATCCACGGCACGAAGCCTGCTCGCCCTGGTCATTCGCAAACTTTCCCATATATCGTTCTTGCCAAAAACTCGGCGTTCAGGTTCTCGTACCCTTCAGTTCATCACAGCCTGCACATGGCAGAACGCTATAAAATCTACGAACAGCTCGGCTCAGGCGGCATGGGGGCCGTGTTCCGTGCCTACGACAATGATTTGAAACGCTGGGTAGCCATTAAACGCCTGACGAATTTCAAGGAGGGCGGAGCCGATGAAAGCCTGATCAGTGATCTCCGTCGCGAAGCGGATGCGCTCGCTTCCCTACGAAACCCCAACATCGTCACCATCTTCGACGTCGCCAGCGACGCCGAAGGCCTCTTCATGGTGATGGAACTGCTCGAGGGAGAGGACCTCGCCGACGTGGTGGCGCGCGGCCCGCTTCATTACGACGATTTCAAGGAACTCGCCTCACAGACCCTCGAAGGCCTGCTTGCCGCACACGAACGGCACATCCTCCATCGCGACATCAAGCCGGAGAACATCAAGGTGGAACGCCTGCCCGGCGGCCGCATGCAGTCCAAGATCATCGACTTTGGCCTGGCCCGCGCCGGCCTTCGTGCGAGAAAACAGACCGAAGATCAAAGCGGCACCGTCATGGGCTCCATCTATTACATGGCGCCCGAACAGCTCACCCGCCAGCCGGTGGACGAACGCACCGACCTTTATTCTCTTGGCTGCGTGTTTTATGAAGCCCTCTCAGGCCGGAAAGCCTTCGACGGTGAATCCGTGGCGGCCGTGATTGACAAGCACATCAACCACGACCTCGTTCCCCTGCACGTCGTGGCCCCCCATGTCCCGCCCTGGCTGGGTTCATGGGTGCTCCGGCTCATGGCACGTTGGCCGGATGACCGCCCGGCCAATGCTCAGCAGGCCATCCAGGAATTCCGAGCCTGGGAAAAAATGTCCGCCGCCCCCCCGATGATGCCGTGGATGCCTGCCGGTTACGCCCCGATGCCCGGCACTTATACCCAGGCCTACCCTGGAGCGATCACTACTGGCAGCGTCCCCGTCCAGCCAGGTTATTATCAAACCGACCAGGTCAGCCCCCAGCCTTATCAAACCGGGAATGTGGTTCCCCAGCCTCATCAGAGTTCCCCGGTGCCAGCTTCAATATCGGCTTCCCCCCGTCCCGCCACTTCTCATTCCCCGCCCGCAAAGGCAGCTCAAAAACCCACTTCGAGCCCGGCACCTCATGCCCTGGGATCAAGAACGCCCAGGCACTCCCCCGAAAAATCCACCTCGTCCATCAAGGCCTACGCCCTGGCCGGCATTGGCATCATCGCAGTCCTGATCCTGGGCATGACTTTTCTGGGAGGTAAAAAAGCCCCCGCGACCAAGGAAGCTGGCAAGGCCCCGCCAGCCCAGGCAGGCACCGGGGCCAAAGGCCCCGAAAAGCTCTATTTTCAACTCCCCCAGGACAGGCAGTTCCCTCCTCAGGACACAGATCTGGTGCTGCATCTGGTCGCCAACGCAGGGGCTTCAAAAACCAGCAGGGACGCCAGCGGCAAACCCCATGGCGCCAACAATGGAGAGCCCGCCCCCGAATGGCATGACCTCGCCCCACGCGGCCAGGGCAATGGAATGCGCGCCTGGAAAAATACCGCCGATCATGCCCCTGTCCGCCAGCCCTGGACCCACCAGAATGCCAAGAGCAACCGCACTGCTCTCGATTTCCGCAGCCGCAACGGTAAGGCCTCCGCCCTGCTTCTGTCCGACCCTGCCGGTGAAGCCCCTCAGTTCCCTTTTGGTTCCGCCTCTGTCAAAGGCCCCCGTGGAATGACCCTCTGCCTCGTCTTCCAGGCAGCCGACAGCTCCCTGCCCACTGAAGTCGCCTCACTGGCCTCAGCCGACGGCAGCAGCGTCTCGCTCAAGGTCAGCAGGGAAAAATCCCTCATCGCTGAGTTCAAAAACAGCTCCGGCTCCCAAAGCACCATCACCAGCAAGGATGTCGATCCCACCAAGCCCATCAGCGCCATCCTCACGTGGCAGTCCGACACCGGAATCACCAGCCTGCGCGCCAGGGACGGAACCGGCAAAACCTTCTCGGCCAACGGATCGAATGTCAATCCGCCCGGGAGCCCGCTGACCCGCTTCCAGATTGGCAGGGCTGACAATGGCGACGGCACCCCTCCCCCGGCAGATCAGCAGTTCAATGGCTGGTTTGCAGAAGCCCTGCTCTACTCCAGCGTACTGCGCTCAGATCAACTCCAGCTTTTGGACGGCCCCAACATCCGGGATTATTACTTCAACACCATCGCACCCCTGGCCCAGCGGCTCAAAACCAAGCTGCCTCAGGTCGATCCCCGTTCCTCCTGGAAATTCAACCCCAGCCAGAACAGCACCGACGCAAAAAATGTGGCTGATGGCAACGTCACCAGCCGCTGGAGCACCAAGGCACGCCAAAACCCCGGCCAGTGGTTCCAGGTCGATCTACCTGAGGAGCAAAACATAGCAGGTCTGGCCCTCGACTGTCAGGCCGCCTCCGGTGACTATCCCCGCAAATTCACCATCGAAACCTCCAGCGACGGCAAGTCTTGGGACAAGGTGATCGAGCGTAACGGCACGGGGGCCTTGATTGAAGTCGTTTTTGACGCCCCGCGTCCAGCACGGCACATCCGTATCATGCAGACCAGCACCACGCCCTCCAATGATTGGGCTATCTGCGAATTGGTGCTCTTCAAAAAGTAAACCGCTGCGGAGTTCGGCACCCATCTTTGAAAGAAAGGGAAACCACAGCACAGGGCATCCCCGCTACTATCAAGCACCTGGTCTCCTCCTGACTCAACTCCCAGCTGTTCGGGTTCAGCCAGTTGTTTTCTCGCGGCTAAATACCATGACTATGATGTGTCCAAATGAACTGAAAAGACACGTTTATTTAACACACCTTAACTAAATAGGAGGTTTTTAACCAGTTTTAACCCCAAAAAAACTGAGTTCATTCTTGCGACTCGTGTTTGAGCCCGTTATTATCCGATTAATTCCGGGTTTTAATCGAATGGCTCGCCCTTCCAACAGCTTCGAATCGGTCACCATGACCATCGCAGTCACCCCCCAGGTCAAAATGTACCTGGAGGACCTGACTGCCGACGGCATGTACGGCTGCAGCCCATCCGACGCAGCACGCCTGCTGCTCGGCCAGGCCATCGAGCAGAAGATCAAGGAGGGCGTGCTGTCCCGGAGGAAGTTCATTGTTCAAAATGGCGAGGTGATGCCAACCACAGCACCCGCCCTAAATTCCTAGCTCCCGATGCCCACGCAACTCGAACTTCAAAGCGATACCATGGTCTTCAACATCACCATGACCCACGAGCTTGACGACACTGATCATGGTCGTCGTGGTGCCTGGCGCAGCGACACCCGCCTGGAGATGCTCGCTCATGAAATCGTGCGCTACACGCCCGACCTGGCCGAGCTGCTCGTCACTCTCGGCAGGCAGAAGATGGCCGCCTAAACTACCTTCAAACTGCTTCCGCAACCCCTGGAAGGCCAGCGTCCACAGACGTTGGCCTTGTCATTTCAGCCCTGGCATCCATCATCGGCTTCCTCAAATTCCACACCATGTTTCGTGTTTCCTGCCGTAATGCCTCCCTGCTGCTGGCCTGCCTGAGCCTCGCTTCCTGTGCGATGATGAAGCGTCTGACACCCGACTTCAGCAAGATTCCCAAACCTCCGCTGCCCAGTTTTTCCACGCTCAAGAAGATCACCCGCATCATCCCGGGCATGACGGAGAGCGACCAGGCAACGCCTGAAGATCCCAGGGTTCCCTTCAACGCACGTGGCACCCTCGGCTACGGCCACACACTGCGCATCCACGTCTACGAAGGCGCACGCTCCCCGGAACGCATCTACAACGGCGTCGTCATGGTCGATGAAAAGGGCGTGATCACCCTCGGCCAGGCAGGCTCGGCACGAATCGGTGGAGCCACCCTGCCCAAGGCCGCTGAAGCCATCGCCGCCACCTTCCGCGTTGGCATGAACATCGGGCGCACCGTCACCGTGCACATCCTCTCCGTCGAAGACACCCCCGTCGTCTCCATCCGTGGCGATGTCATTGCGGACGAATTCATCCCCGCCTGGGAGGACATGACCCTCGAACAGGCCGTGCGCGTCTCCGGCGGCCGCAGGCTGGGGTCCACCAACCATGGGGTTTACCTCATCCGCGAGGGCGTGCGCCGCTTCTACTCCTCCCTGGAACAGGCGAACGAAGTCGAGCCCGAACCCGGTGACATCATCGAACTTTCCCCCGACATCTGATCCTCATGCTTGACTATGTGGGCGGCAATCCGGCCGCCAATCAAAACCCCTGGGCAGGCCTCTTCAAAACCATCATGGTGCTGCGCATCGGCACAGGCGTCATGCTGATCACCCGTCACGCCCTGGCCGCAGTCATCAGCGCCTATGAGTTTGTCTGGAAGGAGCAGCCCTGGGACTGGGTGAAACAGTTTGCCGAAGCCGGTTTTCCCTATCCTCAGATCACCACCCCTGCCGCCGCCCTCATCCTCGGCGCGGTCGCTCTCAGCTTCACCGTCGGCTTCCTCACCCGCCTCTTCGCCCTCGTCTTCATGCCGGTCATCGCCCTGTACCTGGTCTATGCCCCCGGCCTGCCCGGCGCCCAGGTCGAAACCGCCTGGCTCTATCTGCTCATCGCCTTCACCCTCCTCCTGTTTGGCTCTGGCGCCATCTCGCTGGACAAGCTCTTCCACATCGGGGAAAGCTGGGCCAATCGGCCGAAGAAGAAAAAAGGCGGCTGGTAACCTCCTGCCATGGCCCGTGTGACCGCCGCCGAACTCAAACGCGTTCTCGCCAACGCCGCCAGGTCGGGCCGTCGTGTCACTGACCGGTCACCCGGCGCAGGCAAAACCTCGACAGCTGCTGCCGGCCGGCTTCCAAACACGACAACCCTGCGTCTCCTCGCCATCGACCCCGCCCTGCGCAACACCGGCTGGGCCGTGCTTGAAAAAAACGGCCGTGACCTGAAGGCTGTCACCTGGGGTGTCATCTCCAACCCGCCCAAACTCCTTCACTCCGGCTGCCTCGTCGCCATCCGCGAACAGCTCTCTGACATCATCCGCAGCCATCATCCCGAAGCATGCGCCATCGAGTCCACCATCTATGTCCAGAGCTACAGGACCGCCATCGTCCTCGGCACCGCCCGCGCCGCCTGCCTCATCGCCGCCGCCGAACATGGCCTGCCCATCTATGAATACGCCCCGCGTGAGGTCAAACAGGCCGCCGTCGGCCGCGGCGCCGCCCAGAAAGACCAGGTGGCCTTCATGATCCGCTCCCTCCTCCGCCTCCAGGAAACCCCGCCCGCCGACGCCGCCGACGCCCTCGCCGTCGGCATCACCCACTTCCAAAACACCGAAGCCGGCGCCGCCCTCGGCCTGGAAGAACGCCGAGTGTGAGCAAACCCCTCCCTCGCCCAATGCTTGGCCGGCCTGGCGCAACGCCTGCTCCCCATCGCTGACCGCACCTTGACGACGGTTCCTCCCTGACCCATTGACCCTGCATCCATCCATGTCCAAAAAACCTGTTGTTCTCATCATCCGTGACGGCTGGGGCATCAACCCCGGCGGCAAAGCCCAGGCCGCAGCCAATGGCGACGCCACCCTGCTCGCCCGCACTCCCTTCCACGATCACCTCTACGCCTCCTATCCCTGGGCCAAAGTCAGTGGCAGCGGCGAAGACGTGGGCCTCCCCGACGGCCAGATGGGCAACAGTGAAGTAGGACACCTGAACCTCGGCGCCGGACGCATCGTCTATCAGGACCTCACCCGCATCAACAAGTCCATCCGCGACGGCGAACTCGCCAGCATGCCGGTCCTCGCCGAAGCCTTCGAAAAGGCCAGGGGCAGACGCCTTCACTTCCTCGGCCTCGTCAGCGACGGAGGCGTGCATTCCCACCAGGATCACCTCGCCGCACTCTGCAACGCCGCCAAGGCCGCAGGCGTCGATGACCTCATGGTCCACGCCATCACCGACGGCCGTGACACCTCCCCCACCGGCGGCGTCGCCTACCTCTCCAAGCTGGAAAACGACCTGAAACCCAGCGGCGCCAGGATCGCCACCGTCATCGGCCGCTACTACGCCATGGACCGCGACAAGCGCTGGGAACGCAACAAGATCGCCTGGGACGCCATCGTGCTTGGCCGCGGCGAAGTCCGCACCGACAGTCCTAGCGCCGCCACCCAGGCCGCCTACGCGAACGAAAAGCGTGGCGATGAATTCCTGCTGCCGATGATCTTCTCCAACGCCAATGAGCAGCGCATCCGCGATGGCGATGTCATCCTCTGGTTCAATTTCCGCGCCGACCGTGCCCGCCAGCTTTCCGAAGCCTTCCTCAAGACCGGGTTCGAGGGCTTCGACCGTGAAGTTCATCCCCGGACCGGCTACTACACCCTCACCGAATACGACGCCACCTACGAGGCCCTCGGCGCACGCGTCATCTTCGGCACCGAAACGCTTAACAACAACCTCGGACAGGTCATCGCCGCAGCCGGCCTCACCCAGCTCCGCGCCGCCGAAACCGAAAAGTACCCCCACGTCACCTTCTTCTTCAACAGCGGCGTCGAGGAGCCCAATCCCGGTGAGGACCGCTACCTCGCCATCTCCCCCAAGGAGGTGCCCACCTACGACAAAAAGCCGCAGATGAGCGCCCCGGACCTCACCTTTGAAGTCCTGCGCCGCCTCGAAAACTACGACGCTGTCATCATGAACTTCGCCAATCCCGACATGGTCGGCCACACCGGCGTCGTCGAGGCCGGCGTCCACGCCTGTGAAACCATCGACTTCGGCGTACGCCTGATCGTCGAGAAGGTGCTCGAACTCGGCGGCAGGCTCTTCATCACCGCCGACCACGGCAACTGCGAGCAGATGCGCAACGCCGACGGCACCCCTCACACGGCCCACACGACCAATCTCGTCCACGGTATCTACGTCGCCGACGACGCCGCAAACTACACCGTCCGCGACGGCATCCTCGCAGATGTCGCCCCAACCCTGCTCGACATGCTCGGCATCAAGCAACCCGCGGAGATGACAGGCAGGAGTCTGCTGGTGAAAAAAGCCTGAACAAGGCTTCCTCGCCGCATTCACCAAGGGCCTGGCTGACATCCTTTGGCCAAAGACAGGGGAACCAGACTGAGGACAGGTGCCCGTGAGCATTTGCTGCAGAAGCACCCTTCCATATGACATGGAAGGGTGAGAGTCCTGCCTTAAAGCCGGAGCGGGCAGGGCCGGCAGTTCACGTCTGAAAGCAGCCGCGCTGTTGGAGTCTGCGCACGCCTGCACCCAAGTTCGTCTAGTGACCGTCAATTGAAAGCCTGCCGGGGCCGGTAATGCTCAGCGTGATGAACCCCAGAAGGTAAATAAAGGCGAGCTCTCCTGACTGCTCCCCGGAAAATTCAGCCCCGTGCACATGGAAGAAGGCGACGGCCATGGTGATCGCAAGGGCCATGGCTGCCAGACGAGACTTGTAACCGAGCACAAGGAACAG
>JBIJBP010000042.1:0-35598 GCA_044345155.1 Prosthecobacter sp.
CGGTGTCGCAGACGTTGTCGCCGCTGGGCGTGCTGTGGTTGTGGAAGTCGCTGCTGATCCAGCCCTTCGTGTCAACGAGGCGCTTCAGGGTTCCCTTGAGCTCCGTGACCTTTCCCTCGGTCACCACGATCTCCTTGTCGATGTGTCCGTATTCCGGCCCGCGCACCACCACCACCCGGTATTTGCCCGGCGGGAGCTGCTGGGTGAAATGGCCGTTTTCGCTGTGATACTGGTCCACGCAGCCATGGGCGCGCCATTTGGGGCCGAGGTCGAGCTTGGCCGCCTTTTCATCCAGCGGGGTGAAGTGTGCCTTGCAGGGCAGAGGGCTGCCGTCTTCGCCGGTGATGGTGAAGCGGATGCCGGCGGCGTCTGCCATGACCACCTTGGGCGTCTGCGTGGCACCTTCGGCAACTGTGGCGCTGATCCTGGCCTCGGGGCGGCCTAGGTCAGTGATGCGAAGCTCGATGGGTCCCTGCGGGAGTTTCAGGCTGAACCGACCCTCGGCGTCTGGATAGGCGGCGATGGCTGTTTTGCCGTCCGGCACCAGAACCGAGGCGGTGGCCACACCCTTGCCGGAGGCGTCAGTGATCCGGCCATTGAGGGTTCCCAGCTTGGCTCCCTGGGCGGCGCGCACTTCACCGACCGCCTGGGCGGGGGAGGTGCCGACGGCCAAAAAGCGGGTGATGACAACTTCCTGCCCCGGGGCCAGCTCCAGGTTGTCGCCGGTTTTATCGGTGCCGGTGACCTTCAGATTGCCGAAGGCATAAGCACCTTTGTGGGCGGGGTTGATGGCATCGGCCCAGAAGATGCCGTCGCCGGTGGTGCCGGAGCTGTCGAAGCGGGTGAAATCCGCCTTGGTGTTCACCTTCTGCGGCTTGTCCGTTTCGTTTTTCAGGGTGGTGGTGATGAAAAGGCCCTGGGCGCCGTCCCTGGCGCGGTATTCATGGCGCTTGTAGACGCCGCCGTTTTTGGCGGCGGTGGTGACGGATTCGACGGCGGCGTCATTCTTGGCGCCGGTATCGACGATGCGCACATAACTGACCGCGCCATGGCCGCAGGGACTGTAAACCACGAGCTGGTCGTTGTCGGCACCGCGCAGGGTGAGGTCATAAAGCGCGCCTGGAGTGACGCCGTTTTCACCGTAGAAGGTGCTCATGTTGGCGCGGCGGTTCGGGGCGTTGTGGGAGATGGTCGCCTCGATCTTGTCACTGCGCAGGACGAAGTCGCCCCGGATGCCATCGGCCTCCTTGCCCTTGGGAAGCTCGGTTTCACGGCCGAGCGCGGCTTCAAAGACTTCCGCTGAGCGAAGGGGGGCAAAGGAGGGGATGAAAAGCAGCAAGGCCAGGTGAATGCGCATGTCGATGTTGGGTTGTCAGGCCTGACTAAACGCAGATGCCGCGGTTTCTCTTCCGAGCTCAAATGGGTGTCAGAGCGGGGGATTCGGACTGATGACAGTGAGGGGAGGCAGACGCGTGAAAAAGTGTTTTTTGAAAAAGAGGTTGCCAATCGGTCCAGTCTCGCCACCATCCGCGCCCCTCATTGCCCCCTCCGGCAACTGTCCTGGCCATCGGCAGGGCCCCCGGCGGAAAGGCTCATCCCCATAACCCCATGACCCCAGTCCTCAAGACTCTCTATCACGAGAAAGTGCGTTCTGCACTCAAGGAGCAGCTCGGCGTTGCCAATGTGCACCAGGTGCCGAAGCTCGAAAAGATCGTCATCAACTGCTCCGTCGGATCCCAGGGCGAGCGCAAGCAGGCGATGGAAGACGCTGTGAATGAGGTGCAGCTCATCACCGGGCAGAAGCCCATCATCACCAAATCGAAGAAGGCCATTGCCAACTTCAAGCTCCGCATCGGTGAAAACGTCGGCGTCAAGGTGACCCTTCGCGGCAACAAGATGTATGATTTCCTCATGCGCCTGGTGAAGACCGCCCTGCCCCGCGTGCGTGACTTCCGCGGTGTGGCCCCCCGCTCCTTTGACGGCCGCGGTAATTACACCCTCGGCATCACCGACCAGTCCATCTTCCCCGAGA
Source organism: Prosthecobacter sp. (assembly GCA_044345155.1). GTDB lineage: Bacteria > Verrucomicrobiota > Verrucomicrobiia > Verrucomicrobiales > Verrucomicrobiaceae > Prosthecobacter. The sequence continues at coordinate 2,033 of JBIJBP010000042.1, forward strand.
TCGAGCTTGAAAAGATCAAGCGCTCCCTCGGCTTTGACATCACCTTCGTGACCTCGACCAACAACGATGATCACGCCCGTGAACTCCTCCGTGCGCTCGGCATGCCCTTCCGTGGCAAGATCAGCCAGCAGCAGAAACAGGGCGAAGGCGAAGCTGCCGCCGCTTGAACCCGAAACTGACCTGAACCGTCCGACTCCATCCGAGCCATGACCGATCCCATTTCTGATCTTCTCACCCGCATCCGCAACGCCGCCAAGGCCGGCCAGCAGGAAGTCCTCGTTCCCTTCTCCAAGATGAAGAGCGAGATCGCCCGCATCCTTCACGAGGAAGGCTACCTCTGGAACTATGAGCTGGTCACCACCGGCGCCCATCCCCAGCTCAAGCTGAAGCTCAAGTACCAGGGCAAGTCCCCGGTGGTCCGCCACCTGGGCCGCGTTTCGAAGCCTGGTCTTCGCAAATACGTTTCCTGCGACGAGATCCCCCGCGTGCTCGGCGGTCTTGGCATTGCCATCCTGTCCACCTCACGCGGCCTGATGACCGGTGCCCGCGCCAAGAAGGCGAAAGTCGGCGGAGAGCTGCTCGCCACGGTCTGGTAACCCCCAACACAAGAGGAACCCATCACATGTCACGAGTCGGCAAACAACCCATCTCCCTTCCGGACAAGGTCTCCGTCAAAATCGGCGCTGACCGCTCCGTTCTGGTCGAAGGCCCGAAAGGCAAGCTTAACTGGACCCTTCCCTCCGGCGTCAATGTCGCAGCTGAAGGCAACCATCTGAACGTCACCCGCGAAAGCGAGGATCGCAAGGTGCGCGCCATGCATGGCACCGCCCAGCGCCTGATCAGCAACATGATCCACGGCGTAAGCCAGGGCTACCGCAAGGATCTTGAAATCCATGGCGTCGGCTTCCGTGCCGCCGTCAAGGGCAGCGTCATCGATCTTCAACTCGGCCAGAGCCATGACCGTCTTCACCCGATTCCTGCGGGCGTGAAGGTCACGGTGGCTGAAAACACCAAGATCGCCATCGAAGGCATCGACAAGCAGGTCGTCGGCCAGCTCGCCGCCGACATCCGCGCCTACTACCCGCCGGAGCCCTACAAGGCCAAGGGCGTGCGTTACGCAGGCGAACAGATCCGCCGCAAGGCCGGCAAGAGCGTGAAGTAACCCCAGACGACCACCCAGAACATGGCTCTCAACCGCAAACTCATCCGCTCGCGCATCCACGCGCGCATCCGCCAGAAGGTCAAAGGCACCGCTACCCGTCCGCGTCTGGCCGTTTACTTCTCCAACACGAACGTCTACGCCCAGTTGATCGACGACGAGGCTGGCAAGACCATCGTCTCCGCTTCCACGAAGGAAAAAGGCTTCGGTGGCGGCAAGGCGAACATCGCCAGCGCAACCAAGGTCGGCCAGACGGTCGCCGAGCGCGCCCTGGCTGCCAAGATCGAGGAAATCGTCTTCGACCGCGGTGGCTTCTTCTACCATGGCAAGGTCAAGGCCCTTGCTGACGCCGCCCGCGAAAAGGGCCTGAAGTTCTAATTCCACCTCCACCGCACCGAGTTTTATGGCAGAAGAAATCCGCAACGCCGCTGACGGCGATTCCCGTGGCGACTCCGTTGAAAAGGTCGTGCACATCAACCGCTGCGCCAAGGTCGTGAAAGGCGGCCGCCGCTTCAGCTTCAGCGCCCTTGTCGTCTCCGGTGACAAGAACGGCCGCGTGGGCTGGGGCTTTGGCAAGGCGAACGAAGTCGCCGACGCCATCAAGAAGGCGACCGAGGCCTCCCGCAAGAAGATGAACCTCGTTCATCTCAACAACAACACCATCCCGCACGAGGTTATCGGGGAGCATGGCGGCGGTCATATCATGCTGAAGCCCGCATCTCCCGGTACTGGCATCATCGCCGGCGGCGGCGCCCGCGCCGTCCTTGAGGCCGCCGGCGTCAAGGATGTCATCGGCAAGTCCTTTGGTTCCAGCAATCACGCCAACGTCGTCAAGGCCACCCTGGCCGCCCTCCATGCCCTGCGTCCGAAGGACGAGATCCTTCGTGCCCGTGGCAAGGAGATCAAGGAGCGCAAAGCCCTGTAAGAGCGGTTCAACCTCATCACCAACACTTTAACTGTCATGCGTCTTCACGACTCCCAACCCCGCCCCGGCGCCCGCAAGCGCAAAAAGCGCATCGGCTGCGGCGAAAGCTCCGGTCACGGCAAGACTTCCTGCAAGGGCCACAAAGGTCAGATGGCACGTGCCGGCCGCGGCATCCGCCCCGGCTTCGAAGGCGGCCAGATGCCCCTTTTCCGACGCCTTCCCAAGAAGGGTTTCTCGAACGACCGCTTCCGCGATGTCTTTGAAGTCGTCAACGTGGGCGACCTCAACGCCTTCGACGACGGTGCCGTGGTCAACGAGGCATCCCTTCGTGAAAAGGGTCTCGTCAACCGCGCCTGCGACGCCATCAAGATCCTTGGCACCGGCGAACTCAGCCGCAAGCTGACAGTCGAGATCAAGACCCTGAGCGCCTCCGCCCGCGAGAAGATCGAGAAGGCTGGCGGCACCGTCGCTGCCTGATCCAAATCCGAAACAACCCTTTGAGCGGGCCGGTCCTTGCCAACTTCGTCAAGTTGGTCTTGAGACAAGGCCCGCTTTCCTTTATTCCAGCCCCTCCTTTTCCCCTTCGACCATGATTTCCGCCTTTCGCGACAGCTTCAGAGTTCCGGAACTGCGCTCCCGCATCCTATTCACCCTGGCGATGATCGTCATCGTCCGCATCGGCACCGCCATCACGCTTCCTGGCGTTGATGGCAGCGTTCTTGATGAATGGATCAGCAGCCGTGCCGACAGTGGCGGAGCCGCCGCCCAGGTGGCAGCCCTGCTGAACGTCTTCTCCGGAGGAGGCCTGCAGAACTGTGCGATTTTCGCCCTTGGCATCATGCCCTACATCAGTGCCAGCATCATGCTTCAGCTGCTGACGGCCGTGTATCCGCCGCTCAGCAAGATGGCTCGTGAGGAAGGCGGACGTCAGAAGATCACCCAGTACACCCGCCTTGCCACCATCGCCCTCTGCCTTTTCCAGGGCTACCTTCTTGCCAAGTCCCTGGCCCAGCCTGGTCAGAACATCTTCCTGGGCGGTCTTCAGGAGGTCATCGACCGCACCGGCAAGCCGCTGGTGCCCGATTACGGCTTCGGTTTTGTCGTCGTCACCGTCATCACCATCACTGCCGGCACCATGCTCATGATGTGGCTGGGTGAAATGATCACCGAGCGTGGCATTGGCAACGGTGTCTCCATCCTGATCTGCGTGAACATTGTCGCCGACCTTCCGGGTGCCATGGTGCAGGTCTGGCAGACCTACGTCGGCGGTGTCAGTGGAGCGGCAGGAGCTTCGAAGCCGGCAACACTGGTGTTGCTGCTGGGCTTCATGATTCTCGTCATTGCAGGGGTCATCGCCATCACGCAGGCCACTCGAAGGATCGCCATCCAGTACGCGAAGCGTGTCGTGGGCCGCAAGGTTTACGGCGGTCAGACCCAGTACCTGCCCCTGAAGGTGAATTATTCCGGCGTCATGCCGATCATCTTTGCCCAGGCCATCCTGCTCTTCCCCGCACAGATTCTGAGCGCCCTGTTTCCGGATGTGAAGTGGGTTCAGGAATTTTCCGCTCTCATCGGCTCGGGCTGGGTTTACTACACCCTTTCCGCCGCGCTGATCTTCTTCTTCAGCTACTTCTGGGTCGCTACCATGTTCCAGCCCACCCAGATCTCCGAGGATCTCAAGAAGAGTGGCGGGTACCTGCCCGGCATTCGCCCTGGCAAGCCCACCGCTGATTTCCTCGACTTCACCATGAGCCGCCTGACTTTCGCCGGCGCGATCTTCCTGACCGGCCTTTATGTGATGCCTGCCTTTGTCAGCCGCTTCCTGGGCATTTCCGCCCAGACGGCCCAGTTCTTTGGTGGCACCAGCCTTCTCATCCTTGTGGGTGTGGTCCTCGATGTCATGCGCCAGGTCGAAACTTACCTGCTTCAGAGCCAGTATGACGGCTTCCTCAAGAAGGGGCGCATCCGCGGACGTTTTGACCGCATGGCCCAGACCGGCCAGGTCGCCGACTCCACGACGGTCGTCTGGCTCTGGACTGGCATCGCCATCATCGCGCTCGTCGGCGTCGCCTACTTCATCGCCACAGGCAAGTGACGCTGAGACGGCCTGCGACTTCCGACTGACATGCTCGGCAACAAGATTCCCATCCGCCATGGCTCGGTCCTAAATGGGCTGCGTGCGGCCAATGCGCTCGCCCGCGACATCCTTCTCAAGACGGCCGCCCAGGTCGGCGTCGGTGTCACCACTGGAGAAGTGGATCGTTATGCCGCTGCGGAAATGAAGGCCCGTGGATGCAAAAGCGCCTTCCTCGGTTATCGCAAGTTTCCCGGCCACATCTGCATCTCCATCAACGAGGAGGTCGTGCATGGCATCGGGGGACCCAGGATCATTCAGGACGGCGACATCGTGAAGATTGACGTGGGTATCGAGTTTGACGGCTGGATTGGCGACAACGCCCTGACTGTCCCGGTGGGCAATGTCGCGCGTGAAACCCTGCATCTTCTGGCGGCAACGGAGGAGTCTCTGCACGTGGCCATTCGTCATGCGCGTGACGGCTGGATGCTGGGTGACCTCTCCCACAGCGTTGAGCATCATGTGCAGCAATATGGCTACTCGGTGGTGCGTGAGTTTGTGGGCCACGGCGTCGGCCGCAAGCTGCACGAAGAGCCCCAGGTGCCCAATTACGGCAGGAAAGGAGACCGCCCGCGCCTGAAGGCCGGCATGAGCCTGGCGATTGAGCCAATGGTCAACCTTGGCACGGCCAAGACCCGCATTCTGAGCGACAACTGGACCGCCATCACCCAGGATCGCAAGCCTAGTGCTCATTTCGAGCATGTGGTGTTGATCACCGAGACGGAGCCCGAGGTTCTGACCTTCCGGAAGCGCATGTTTCCGCAGGGCGTGAATGACCTCACGCCACTGCCGGTGAGCGCCTTGATTTGAAAAAGGCAAGCGGGCTCTCGCGGCAGCGTTGAGCTCGGATTTCCGAGTCCGCAGCAAGGTGGTTCGGCCGTGCGCCTTTTAAAGAGCCCTGTCGCCTGCTTCAGGAGATGAAAAGACTGGAGGCTACGAAGCAGCGAAGCCTGGAGACGGACATGGCCTGCGCCCGTGTCAGCTGCGGATCTGGAAATCCGCGCCCCGTTTAATGAAAAGCTTTGTCAGGCATCAGCCAGTGACGCGTTTTGCCGTGCCGCTGCTTGTTGGTGAGCGGTGGCAGGTCGAGGTAAAAGAGGTGTCGGAGCGCTCTGCCGTGCTGCTTCAACTGGCGGCCGCATTCCTCCTGCAGTGCCTGCCAGCGCCGCCAGGGATGCTGCGGTGCATGGACGATGTGGCGGAGCAGGCTCAGCCATTCGATGTAGGCGCGTGAGATGTCGCCCTCCGCGACATCCGCCGGGCGAAGGTCGCGGTTGCCGCCTTTTTCAGGATGCAGCATCACGTCCAGCAGCTCCGCCGTGCCCTCGCCATAATCCGGAGGCAGACCGTGCTCGAGATAGCCGTGATGATTGATGAAGCCGTAGGTGTTCCGGGAAACGGCGCCGAGCCGTTCGGAGTCGCAGGTCATGGGCAGGTCGAACCGCGTGCCGCCGCGCAGGTTGGCGAGGTGTCGGACGAGGTCATCGACGGGATAGCCTTCATCTTCGAGCGCGGCGGCGATGGCCAGTCCCTCGCCGCCCTGAAAGAAGGAGAAGATTTCGCCGCGACGGGTCGGAGCGCCGTTTTCGTCCATGAGTCCGAGCGAGCGCCAGGCATGAATGGGTGAGCCGGCGCGGGGCTGGCGGTCTGCGGGGCGGGCTTCGTGTCCGTTGGCGGACTGGTCGTGCACGGTGGTGTCACGTCTGACGACCTGGCTGCGTTCCTGGGTGCGGAACAGCGGCACGTCCAGGGAGTCGCGATGCACCGGCACGGACAGTTCGGCGAGGTCAAAGACGGCGAACACAAGGCCCTCCTTCCCCACGGTGCGGACCAGCGACGGCAGGCCGTGCGGAGGTTCTTCGAAGCTTTCCCGGGCGGAGTCGCAGAGGGCCTGGGCGAGGGCCGTGCAATGCAGGATCTCCACCTCCTCCACGGGGATGGTTTCAAGCCTCCTCGGCAGCCCGAGCAGTTTGCGCAGACTTTTGGTTGGGCGGATGACGCCGGGCTGGTCCTCGAGGCACGAGCCGAGCGGGATCTCGACGCCGTAACGGTCCTTCGCCAGCCTGCCGACGCGGCCAATGCCATGGGCAAAACGGGCGACGAATCCGGGCAGGCTCAGGGCGGGGGCGATCTTGTCCGGGCCGGAGGACCAGGCCTGGCCGAGCGGCAGCCATTCCGGCGGCGTGCCGGGCCTGCGCTCCCATTCGCCGCGCGAGTTCAGCATCTGCCTTTCCACAGCCTCCAGGCCGAACAGCGCGCGGGCCTCCTCCAGGCCGTTCTGCAGCGCGCCTTCAGGAACCTCCTCCTCAAGCCCGAGCAGAGGCGGCGCCTTGGCGAACAATCTTTGTGCAAATTTCTCCGCCTCGGCGAACGGGTTCTGGCCGACCTGGGCGGCATGCTTCATGACACGCAGGAAGACCGGCCAGGCGAGCTGGTTGCTGCGGTGCAGCCGCGCGGGCCGTGCGTCATGCAGCGACGGGCTCTGCCGGGTGGTGACCACGTAGCCGCGCTCGTCCAGCCCGCGTCTTCCGGCGCGTCCGTACATCTGCAGCAGCTCGTCAGGCGCCAGTTTGTGCTCGCTGCGTCCGTCATGGAAGGTGGTTGCCGCGACATGGACGCTGCGCACGGAGAAGTTGATGCCCGCGGCAAGCCCCATGGTGGCCGTCACCACACGCAGCTGGCCCGCCTTGGCCAGGGGCTCGATGACGCCGGCGCGTGCGGCGTAGCTCAGGCCGCTGTGATGATAGGCGATGCGCTTTTCCAGGAGGCCGGCGAGGTCCTTGCCGCAGACGGCGCGTTGTTCATGAGTGAGTTCCAGCGGGTCGCCGGGAGGAAGGTCGGCGGCGAGGCGGCGGGCGATGTTTTCCGCCTCCTTGCGGCGCGGGGAGAAGATGAGCAGCGGGGCGAGGTCGGCCAGCATCACGGCGGCGGCGAACTTGGGCCAGAACTGCTCGAAGTGCCTGGCCATGCGCTGGGGCAGCGCCTCCCAGGGTGTTTCATCCAGGGGCACAGGGCGCTCCTGGGTCATCACGACCTCGGCACGGCGGCCGAGCCTCTGCATCCATGCGGCCACGTCCTCGGGATTGGCCACGGAGCCGCTGAGCAGGAGCAGCCGGGTGTCCTTGGGAGCCAGGGCGATGGCGGCCTCGTAGTGCGAGCCGCGCTGACCGTCGCCGATCATCTGATATTCGTCGATCACCAGCAGCGCAGGACCTTCGCCGCGCACAAGCCTCTCCAGCTGGGTTTCCAGCGTGGCCACCAGGACGGGTGCGCCGACGTTTTCCGAGACGTCGCCGGTGGCGATGCCCACGTCCCAGCGTGCCTCCTTCCACTCGGCGTACTTGTCGTTGGCGAGCGCGCGTGTCGGCACCGTGTACACCGCCTGGCCCTGGATGGAGCGCGACTGGTGGAGCAGTTCGAAGATGTAGGTCTTGCCGGCGCCGGTGGGAGCGCTGACCACGACATCGCAGCCTTCACGCAGCAGGTTCACCGCCTGGTGCTGCCAGGTGTCGGGAAGCTTGAGCGTGTTGAGCGAGGGCAGCACGGCGGAGAGAGGGGCGGATGGACGTCCAGGTGAATACGAAGCGGACGCCACGGCGGCAAGAGAATGCAGCTGCTGGGGCAGGATTGATGCGCTGACGATGGAACCCGGCGCCCTTAAAGGAGCGTGGTGCCTTCCGTGCCGGTCTCTGCTGGAATGTGGAGTCGGCCGGTGATCAGTCGGTCTGGCCCCACACGCGGGGTGTCTTGAAGCCGGGCGCCTTGGGCGCGCTTTTCGGCGGCACGGCCTGGGCGGCGAGTTCATCCAGCTTTTTTCCAAGTTCAGCGACCTTCTCCGGATGAGCTGCGGCAAGGTTGTTCTTTTCGTTAGGATCGTCGGCGAGGTTGAACAACTCCAGCGCGGCTTCGGCAGCCTTCTTCTTTCCTTTGCCCTTGCCCTTCTTTGGAGCGGCTCCGGTTTCCGGTCCGTCCTCGCTGTCGGGCATGTTGCCGCCGATGACGAGCTTCCAGTCACCCATGCGGATGGCGCCTTTGCCAGGAGCGGTGTTGAGCAGGATGAACTCATGGGGAGAGCCCGCTTTTCCCGTGATGGCGGGCCATGCGTCACGTCCGTCGAGAGGGAGCTTCTGCTCCAGGGAGACACCACCGAGCTTCAACAGGGTGGGATGCCAGTCCACCATGTGCAGGGGGGCGCTGACCTTGCTGCCAGCGGGAATCTTTCCCTCCCAGGTGGCGAAGGCGACGACGCGGGTGCCGCCCTCATAGAGCGTGCCCTTGCCGGCGCGCAGCGGGCCGTTGTCGGTGATGGTGCCCGGGCTGGGACCGCCGTTGTCGCTGGAGAAAACAAAAAGCGTGTTCTGACGCATGCCTTCGGCGTCGATGGCGGCGACGATGCGCCCGACCGCCTCGTCCATCGCTTCCAGCATGCCTGCATACTTCTGGCGGTTGCCCCTGAGGTTCGCATAGGGTTTCAGGTAGTCGTCCGGCACCTGGAAGGGGCCGTGCACGGCGTTGAAGGGAACATACAGAAACAAGGGCTTCGACTTGTCACGTTCACGGATCAGGCGTTCGGATTCGCGGGCCAGCAGATGGGTGGAATAACCTTCGTCACGGTTTTCCCGGTCATCCCGATGCCAGTCGAAGCCGCCGTCGCGTTCATGGGTGAAGTAGTCGATGGCGCCGTTGTAGTGTCCATATTGATGGTCGAAACCGCGCTGCAACGGCAGGTAGGCGGGCTGGAAGGTGCCGAGGTGCCATTTGCCGACGATGGCGGTCTCGTAGCCACCTTCCTTGAGGGCCTGTGGCAGCGTGCGTTCCTCCAGGGGCAGGCCGTACTGAGCCCAGGGCCTGACGACGCCGACCTGAAGGCCGTGGCGCATGGGGTAGCGTCCGGTCATCAGCGCGGCACGGGTGGGTGAGCAGACCGGCTGGACGTAGAACTGGTCCAGGATGGCGCCCGCTTTGGCGAGCCTGTCCAGATGGGGTGTCCGGATCACCGTGCCGCCCATGAAGCCGCAGTCGGCGCGGCCGAGGTCGTCGGCGAGCATGAAAACGATGTTAGGCCGTGGGCTGTCCGCAAGGCTGAGTGAGGCGGAGGTCAGCAGGGTGAGGAGAGTTCGCATCATCATGGCCGCGCATGAACGCGGTTGATCGCGGGGTCTTGCGGAGGATTGGAAGTGCGGGCATGAACTGAAGCTCATGACTGCCTTGGGGAAGCACGTTCAGCCGTGCTGGTTGCAGGGAGTCAAGCTGGAAGCCTGCGCCACCTTCAAGACCACAAGGCAAAACGCGTCCGGCCTTTCGACCGGACGCGCTTCGGGTTTTGGGGGGTGATTTAAAGAAGCGGACAGGAGTGTCCGCACTCCATCAATAACGGTAGTGATCCGTCTTGTAGGGGCCTTCGACGGGCACGCCGATGTAGTCGGCCTGGTCCTTGGTGAGGACGGTGAGCTTGACGCCGATCTTGGCGAGGTGGAGGCGGGCGACCTCCTCGTCGAGCTTCTTCGGCAGGACGGTGACGCCGATTTCGCGGCTGTCCTTGGTGGCCCAGAGCTCCATCTGTGCGAGGCACTGGTTGGTGAAGCTGTTGGACATGACAAAGCTCGGGTGGCCGGTGGCGCAGCCGAGGTTCACCAGGCGGCCTTCCGCAAGCATGAAGATGCTGTTGCCGGCCGGGAAGGTGTACTTGTCCACCTGCGGCTTGATGTTGAGGCGCTTCACGTCGGAGCGGGCGTTGAGCTTGTCGACCTGGATCTCGTTGTCGAAGTGGCCGATGTTGCAGACGATGGCCTGGTCCTTCATCTTCTCCATGTGCTCAAGGCGGATGATGTCCTTGTTGCCGGTGGTGGTGACGTAGATGTCGCCCCAGCCGAGGGTGTCCTCGATGGGCATGACGCGGAAGCCTTCCATGGCGGCCTGGAGGGCGCACACGGGGTCGATTTCGGTGACGACGACCTGGGCACCCATGCCGCGGAGGGCGAAGGCACAGCCCTTGCCGACGTCGCCATAGCCGCAGACGACGCCGACCTTGCCGGCGATCATGACGTCGGTGGCGCGCTTGATGCCGTCGAGGAGGGATTCGCGGCAGCCGTAGAGGTTGTCGAACTTGGACTTCGTGACGCTGTCGTTCACGTTGATGGCGGGGAAGAGCAGCTTGCCGGCCTTGGCCATTTCATAGAGGCGGTGCACACCGGTGGTGGTCTCTTCGGAGACGCCCTTGAGGTCCTTGACGATCTCGTGGAAGATGCCGGGCTGCTTTTTGGCGATGTCCTTGAGGAGGTCTTTGATGACCTTGACCTCATGGTTGTCGGAGGGGGTGTCGACCCACGTGTCGCCGTTCTCCATCTCGTAGCCCTTGTGGATGAGGAGGGTCACGTCACCGCCGTCATCGACGATGAGCTGAGGGCCCTTGTTGCCGGGGAACATGATGGCCTGCCAGGTGCACCACCAGTATTCCTCGAGGGTTTCGCCCTTCCAGGCAAAGACCGGCGTGCCGGTGGCGGCGATGCCTGCGGCGGCGTGGTCCTGGGTGGAGAAAATGTTGCAGGAGGCCCAGCGGACGTCGGCGCCGAGTTCCTTCAGCGTCTCGATCAGCACGCCGGTCTGGATGGTCATGTGCAGGGAGCCGGTGATGCGGACGCCCGCGAGGGGCTTTTTCGGGCCGTATTTTTCACGGGTGGCCATGAGGCCGGGCATTTCGCTCTCGGCGATGGTGAGTTCCTTGCGGCCGAAGTCGGCGAGGGCGATGTCTTTAACTTTGTAGTCGCTCATGGGGATGCGGTGGGTGGTGGGTTCAGGTTTGGGGATTGGGAATCGTCAAATCAACGTATCAGGATGTGTTGATATGTTCCAGGACCGGCTGTGAGTCAAACAGGGATTTGGGGATGGCGGCCCTAGTGCCGGGGGAGGCGTGGGGTTTCATCCTTCGCAGGCAGGTGTTGCCCGGTGGAAGGCCAGCCGTTAGACTTCAGATTAATTCCCCCCTTATTTCTCCATGGCCCGTCGTGCTCAATCCGGGATCAAGCCCGCCCACCTCATTGCCGTCATGGCCCTGCTTGCAGGTGCCATTGGTGGTGGATACTCCCTCCTGCATCGTGGCACGGACCCGATGACGGGTTTGACCGAGCTGAGCACGGAGGAGTATCTGGACAGTTCGAACGCCCTGTCGGGGAACACCTACAAGATTGAGGGAACCATCGACAACCGGCTGGATTCCTGGAAGGGCAGCGATCGGTTGTTTTCGGTGCAGGTGAGCGAGGGGGGCAGCTTTGTGCCGGTGCTGGTGCCCTCGAAGCTGGAGGCGAACATCCAGAGGGGACAGCGCTATGTCTTCAAGGTGCGTGTCCTGGAAAACGGCGTTCTTGAAGTGATCCAGCTGTTGAAAGCCTGACCTGAACCTTATGAAGACGATGAAGATCCTCCTGCCACTGGGTGCCGTGCTTGCGGCCGTCACTTCGTCCGCCCAGGTGCTGCCTGCGCCGGGGCCCGCCCAGTCCTCACCGCCGCCGGCGAATGCGCACCCGTCCTCCGGAGGCGGCGGGCAGTCCTCCTCCGGTTCGAACAACTCCATGATGGGCGGGGTGCTGCCGCATGTGGACAGCGGCAACGAGATGGTCACCTGGGACGGCAAGATGTGGCAGGTGAACAACAACCGGCTGGTGCGCTCGAAGTTTGAGATCTACCTGGCGACACCGGAGGCGAACGGCGCCGAGGACCAGGCCTACCGTGACCTGATCGCGCAGATCATCCTGCTGCTTGCGCCAACCCGGAAGGACGGACCGGATGTGTCGTCGGCCTTTGCCATGCTGCCGGAGGCCGGAGCGTTCAAGATCGACGCCGGCCTGTGCAACACGATGGCGAACGGCGTGTATGACGTCTGGCTGGCACAGCGCAAGGTGAACAACCTGCGCCTTGCCAACGACGCCATGAACAAGAGGCGGCGGCAGCTGGAGTGGAACAACGAGGTCGCCATGTCGAACGCCGAGCTCTCGCCCCAGGCGGGCAGCGGCGGTGGCGCCAAGGGCGGAGGCGCCGCGGGGAATGCGCAGAAGCAGGCGACGGCGGCCAGCATCGGCAGGGTTTCCGGCTACATCAAAGAGATCGCCGAGATCGAGGCGCGCAAGAAGCTCAACGAGACGGCGGCCGGGCTGTCGGAGGTGACCAGCAAGGTGCAGTTCCAGGCGCTGATCCTGCAGATGTTCCTGCAGCGCCGGTTTGAGCATGCCCTGATCGCCTGCCGCCTGTATCCGCACATGTTCAAGGATGGTGACAGCGTGCTGCAGCTGGATGACAACTCGGACATGAAGAAGGCCTTTTCCGCAGGCCTGGGCGTGCCGCCGACGGTGAGCCTGATTGACAGCCTTTCGTCCGAGGCCATCCGGGGCGTGGACGAGGCGGTGGTGGCGTTTGAGCAGCTGGTCATGCGCCAGGATTATCAAAGCGCGAGCAACCGGCTGATGGAGGCCTTTGCCATCGGCGAGTACCTGCCGCGCGTGCGCCGGCTGCCGCTTGCCGAGAAGCTGAAGGTTCTCGACTATGTGCGTGACGGGAACCAGCTGGTGAACGCGCTGGAGATGAAGGACTTCACGCTGGCCGAGGAGCTGGTGACCAAAATGAGGAAGAACTCGAAGGACTTCGATTTTTCCAAGCCGATGGCGGCGATCGAGACGGCGCGTGCGCTTTCCGACATGAGGCTGACGGCGGCGAAGGCCGCGATCCTGAAGGGCGACCAGAACATCTATGCGTCCGAGATGAAGGGCGCGGCCGAGATCTGGCCCACCAACCCCAAGCTGCGCAACCTGTCCGAGATGGTGGGTCAGAACAGCGACGTGCAGGCGCAGGCGCTGCTGGATCTGGACCGCCTGCTCAGCCAGCGGGCCTTCCGTCAGATCTTCAACGAGCAGGGGCGCTTCCTGGCGGCCTCCATCAATGACCCGGCGCGGCAGGAGCAGATCAAGAAGGTGATCTCGGACGTGACCGAGGTGACGATGGTGGTGAAGATGGCGGAGGAGCAGGGCAAGGCCGGCAACGCCTTCGGCGCCTGGGAGGCCGTGGAGCGGGTGTATGCCCGGTTCCCGGAGGACCCGGAGGTGACGAAGATGCGCTCCGAGCTCAGCGTGAAGGCCAGCGAGTATGTCAGCGCGATCGAGAAGGCGAAACAGCATGAGCAGCGCAAGCAGTCGGGCTCGGCCCTCGGCTGGTATCTCAAGGCCAGGCACATGTATCCGCCGAGCGACTTTGCCAAGACGGGCATCGAACGCGTGGTGGCCGCATTGAAAGAGGACGAAGCCCCGCCTGCGGGAGCCGCAGCGCCCTGACGCGGCCGCAAGCCGGTGCTTGACGCTTGAAGCAGAAACGTGCGAGATAGACGACACCCCCCATGCCACGCTCATCCACAGTCACGCTCTGCTCCTTCTGCGGCAAAAGCCATGCGGAGGTGCGCAAGCTGGTCGCCGGGCCGGGAGTGTACATCTGCGACAACTGCATCGGAGTCTGCAAGAACATCCTGGACCGCGAGGCCACCCAGGAGGCGGACAACGGTTCGGGCGGCCTGATCGTGCCCCGTCCGGCGGAGATCCGGGCGACGCTGGACCAGCATGTGATCGGCCAGGAGCATGCGAAGAAGGTGCTCAGCGTGGCGGTGCACAACCATTACAAGCGCATCCTGCACTCACGGCAGCAGGCGATGAGGAAGGAGGCGCCCCGCAGGATCAACGACCCGAACGACGTGGACATCGAGAAGAGCAACGTGCTGCTTCTCGGACCAACAGGCTGCGGCAAGACGCTGCTGGCGCGCACGCTGGCGAGGATCCTGAACGTGCCTTTCAGCATTGCCGACGCGACGACGCTGACGGAGGCCGGTTATGTGGGCGAGGACGTGGAGAACATCATCCTGCGCCTTCTGCAGGCGGCAGATTTTGATGTGGCCCGCGCGGAGATCGGCATCATTTACATCGACGAGATCGACAAGATCGGACGCACCACGGGCAATGTGAGCATCACCCGCGATGTCTCGGGCGAGGGTGTCCAGCAGGCGCTGTTGAAGATCATCGAGGGCACGATCTGCAACGTGCCACCGCAGGGCGGGCGCAAGCATCCGCAGCAGGAGTACATCCAGGTGAACACGGAGAACATCCTGTTCATCTGCGGTGGCGCCTTTGTCGGCCTCGACCAGATCGTCAAGCGACGCAAGGGGCACCGGACCATGGGCTTTGTCGGTGGTGCGGTGGAGAAGGGGGATGACAAGGACGCGCTGCTCAGGGAGGTGGAGCCGGAGGACCTGATCGGCTTCGGCCTGATCCCCGAGTTCATCGGCCGTCTGCCGGTGCTCTGTGCGCTGCGTGAGCTGACGGAGGCGGAGCTGGTGCGCATCCTGACCGAGCCGAAGAACGCGCTGCTCAAGCAGTATGCCAAGCTGCTTGGCATGGAGGGCGTGGACCTGAACGTGAACAAGGAGGGGCTGCTGGCGATGGCCCGGGAGGCCGTCAAGCGCGGCACCGGCGCGCGGGGCCTGCGCAGCATCTTCGAGCGCATCATGCTGGATGTGATGTACGAGGTTCCCAGCAGGTCGGACGTTCGATCGGTGTCGATCAACGAGGCCGTGGTGAAGGGCGAGCGCGCGCCGATCCTGAAGAAACGGATCGAGCGCAACGCGGCCTGACGGCTCAGCGCAGGGCGAACACCTTCTCCGGCACCGCCTTCACTGTGTTGTAGGGAATCGTGAGCATGGCGAAATAGGGACCGATGCGTCGTGACAGAGGGCCTTTGAACAGGGCCTCGCGCATGAACAGGTCGCGCAGCCAGGAGGAGACAAGGCCCTGGCGGGTGCCCAGCCACATGCCGCGTGCGGCACGGGCGATGGCCACGTCGGAGGCACGATGCCGGCAGCGGTCGTAGGCTTCCATCAGGGGCCTGGGTTCGCGGCCGTGCTGCTCGATGGCGATGAGTGACTCTGCGAGGAACTCTGCGTCCGCCCAGCCGGTGTTCATGCCCTGGCCGCCGATGGGGCTCATGAGATGAGCGGCGTCGCCGCACAGGATGACACGGCCGTCATGATATTGCTCGGACTGCATCCAGCGTGGCGAGAACGGGCTCTGGTTAAGCTGGTCTTCGACGGCAATGTCGAGTCCGGCGCGCTCGCGGACGAGCCTGCTGATGAGGCCGTGCCTGCCGTCGGTGACGGATTCGGAGGTCTGGACGATCCAGCGGCGGCGTCCGTCTGGAAGCGGGAAGGCCTCCACGGCGCCGTCGCGTGTGAACCAAAGATGCGCTTCGTCCTTCAAGCCGGAGCGGTCGATGAAGTCGCCCATGAGGAAGTGGCAGCCGTAGCTGCCTCCGCGTGTGCGCATCCGGAGGTTTTCGCGCACCTGGCTGCGGCTGCCGTCGCAGCCGACGAGCCAGCGGGCGGTGGCTTTGAGCGAGCCGCCATGCAGGGTGACGGATGAGGCGTCCTGTTCGATCTTGGAGATTTCGACGCCGCGCAGCAGCCGCACATTGGGCATGGCGGCCACCCTGGCTTCAAGAAGGTCGAGTGTCTGCTGCTGGGGCAGCGAGAGGATGCAGCGGTGGGGGCCGGGGATGTCACGGAAGCTGGCACAGCCGAGCCAGCCGGTCTGGCCATGGACATGGCAGTCACGGATCTGGACGCCGCGCCTGACAAACTCTTCGTCAAGGCCGAGGCGTGCGAGGATTTCCAGGGAGGGTGGCGTGATGCCGATGGCCTGGGAATGCCGGAGGGGTTCGGTGCGCTTGTCCACGACCAGCACGTTCAGGCCCTTCTGGCCGAGAAGGCCGGCGAGCATGAGGCCGACGGGCCCGGCGCCGACGATGGCGACATCGTGGTCGGCGGTGACCGGCTGTGAACTGTGGGTGATGGAGGGACGCATCCTGGCAGGGAACCAGTACGGCACGCGCTGCTGGTAACGTTCGAAAGCGGCTCCATACCACTGGCGGTAGCGCTTTTCCTTGAGCAGGGGTGCGAGCACGCAGTAGGCCGACCAGAGCAGGGCGAGGGCGAGGTGGTCGGGGGTCCAGACGGGGGCTGTCCAGAGGATGAGGGTGAAGGAGGAATAGATCGGCTGCCGGCTGTAGCGGAACATGCCGGTGCGTGCGAAGGGCCTGTAGACGGGCTTTTCACCCCGCCAGATGGAGCGCCAGCCGAGGATGCCGACCTGGGTGTCGAGGCCTGCGTCGCTCATGGATTTGGCGAGCAGAAGCCAGGAGATGCCATAGAGCAGGCTGAGCGTGAGTTTGACGCCGCCCTCGGGAGCCCACCAGACGGTGTCGCTGGAGGACCAGAACAGAAAGGTTGCCAGCAGTTGTAGCGAGGCGAGGCCTGCGAAGATCGTGGTGGACAGGGCTGGGCCAAGGCCAAGGGGGGCGAGGCGTGTCATGAACCTGCGACCGCGGCTGGAGAGCAGCAGCGTGTGGCCCAGGGCAAACTGGAGCAGCAGCAGCAGGTTCATGAGCGCGGCGGCTCCGCCATGGAGGTGCAGCAGGCTGAGGTGAAGTCCGTTGTAGAGGCTCCAGAACATGGCTGCGACGGATGCCAGGAAGAGCGTGTGGCTGGCGAGTCCGTAGCCCAGCGCCGTGAAGCGCTGGGCCGGGCTGTAGGTCAGTTCGGCGTGGGTGTTCATGACGCCTGGAGTGCCTTGCGTTTTTGTGAATCACTCATGACGGGGCCGCCGATCCTCTGCATGACGGCGGTTTCCACGGTGAGTCCAGGGCCGAAGGCCATGGCGCAGAGCGACGCGCTTTCGCTTTCTGCGCTGTCGAGCATCTCCTTCAGCACGAAGAGGATGGTCGCGCTGCTCATGTTGCCGTAGTCGCGCAGGACGCTGCGGCTGGCCTCCAGGGTGTCGGGGGCGAGCCGCAGGCTTTCCTGAACCTTGTCGAGGATGGCGCGGCCGCCGGGATGCACGGCCCATTCCGCAATGTTCTCCGGGGTCATGTCATGACGTTTGAGGATGTCGCTCATGAGCTGGCGGATATTGCCACCGATGATGTCGGGCACGTAGCTGGAGAGGACGATGTTGAAGCCTTCGTCGCCGATCTCCCAGGCCATTTCGGACTCGCTGGCGGGGACAAGGGCGCTTTCGAAACCGTCGAGCCTGTAGGCGGGACGCCCCTGGCGGGGTTCACGGGCGCTGACGATCGCGGCGGCGGCGCCATCCGCGAAGAGGGAGTTGGCCAGGATGCTGTCCGGATGGTCATTGACCTGCATGTGCAGGGTGCACAGCTCCAGGCAGATGACGAGCACCACGGCGTCGGGCCTGGCCTGGCAGAACTGCGCCGCCATGCGCAGCGAAGGGAAGGCGGCGTAGCAGCCCATGAAGCCAAGCGTGTAGCGTTCGACATCGGGACGCAGGCCGAGTTCCTTGATGATGTGGTAGTCGGGCCCGGGGTTGGTGAAGCCGGTGCAGGAGGTGAAGATGACATGGGTGATGTCCTCCTTGTCGAAGCCGGGCGCGTCGTTGATGGCTCGGCGCGCAAGCTCGACGGCGAGCTGTCTGGACCAGTGGCCGTAAACGCGGTTGCGCTCCGCCGTGGACGGCGAGATGAGGGCGCCCTGGGCGTCGGTGCGGTAGAGGGTGGCGTCAGAGCCGACGATGAAGTCGCCGGTGACGCTGTTGCGTGTCTCGATGCCGCTGCGGTTATAGATGGCGTGGATGATCCGCCGGGTCTTGGGATCATTCGCCCAATCCTTGATGCGATCGCGGGTGTAGGTCTGTGCGTACGTGTAGGGCGGGGTGAGAGTGGCGAGATGGTGAATGTAGGCGGACATGGGATGAAAGGGGGATTGGGCTCAGTTCTGGGTGAGGGTGACGGATGCGTGGATTTTCACGATATCGCCGACCCGGATGAAATAGAGGACGGAGGGCACACTGATGCCGCCGGCCTTCATCGAGAGGGGAAAGTCGAGGTCGAAGGTGATGCTGCCGTCCTGCTGCTTGAAGCTGCTGACGATGCCTGTGACCTGCAGGGGCCTGCCGAGCAGTGTGACCGTCATGGGCAGCTGGGTCGGCGTCCGCAGGTCGGAGGCGACTTTGCCGGCGGGCACGTCAATCTCCGCGGTGATAAGCGGATGCTCGGCGGCCTTCATGGCCTTGCGCATGTTTTCATCACGTCTGGGCTCGTCCGTGTCCATGCCTGCGGCCTCGATCTTCACGCAGGACTGGACACGCTCCGGCCTGCCGCCTGAACCGGTGGTGACGCGGGTGATGAAGGGTTGTGCGGCAACCCTGCCGGACCAGTCATGAAGGGTCGAGGTGCCGCTGAAGGTGATGTCCGCCCGGCCTTTCCAGGCCTGCACCTCCCCGGCCAGGGATCTGGATTCCAGAGGCAGGACAAGTGGTGCGATGAGCAGGAGGGCGGATGCGAGGAAGGGAAAAGAGGATGTGAAACGGAGCATGGGGACTGCAGGGTCAGGCTTTGACAAAAGGATGCCGTCCATGGTTCCGACGGCGGAATGATGACTCCCGGTGATGCCAAGGTGCGGCAAAGCACGGGACGGCTTCGGTGTGAGGCCGGACTTCAGGTCAGGCTGACGCCTAACAAACGATGAAGACGAACTGTGGGAGGCGGGCGCATGCCCGGAAGGTCACGCATGTTTCCGGCCAGCTCCGCCAGAAGCGGGCGGGCGAAGCCGCAGACGGCTCCGAACATGAGATGGCAGGGCGGGTCCGAGTCTTCATCCTGGCTGATCCGCTCCGGACGAACCTGGTATTCCACTTCGGTTTCCGAACGGTCATGCACCTGGTCCATGTCATTATGGAAGAGGCCGATCCCGAAAGTCGCCGCCTCGCCGCCGACGGCGAGAAGGGTGAGCATGAAAAGGATCAGTCTGGCGAAGTTCACGGGATGAATCAGGCGCTGCCGTATAAAGGCGGAACCGAACATCCTGTGACACTCAACAAGGGGGTGCGCTCAATCAATTTGCGATGTTTTTAGTTAATTGTCCGCATTGCAAATGAGACACGGTTGCGGTGCTTTTTGGGCCCTGTTTTTCGCGCCGTTTTCGCGGCTGTTTTTGAGCCTGTCTGACTCAAGGCACTGGCTGGATGAGCTGGACGCGGCCGGAAAGGATGGGGGTGTCAGCGGGCTTCTGGTCGCCTGAGGGGATCTGAGGCAGGAGGAAGAAGCCTGCGGCCTTGACCCGGCCGTTGGCGAGGCGCACGACCTGGGCCTGGAAGGGCACCTTGGCGCGGGTGAACGGCACAGGCGTGGTCTCCACCAGGGTGAAGGTGCCGCTGATGGCGCCGCTGGCCGGGTTGAGGGTCAGTGTGACCTGGCCTTTGTTGACGAGAGGATCCTTGGAGAGCTGGACCTTGTCCTCGTCAGTGAAGGTGAAGTCGACGTCGGGGTCGGTGTTGGGGTCGGAGTCGGCGAGGCCACCGTCGGTGAAGCGCAGGCCGACGGTGCCGGTGTCCGGCAGGCCGAGAGCGGGGTTGCCCTTGCTGGCGGGAGCGAGGTAGGCGCCCTGGGCGCTGAGGACGATGGGGCCGAAGGCGGGGTAGGCGCGTGAGGTGGTGGTGGGCTTGGACCAGGAGAGAAGGCCTGCGATGGAGTTGCCGGAGAAGAGGCCGGCGGGATCCTCGGTGAGGGTGAGGGAGCCCTGGAGGGTGCCGAGGTTTTTGTAGAGGGGTGAGTAGAGCCAGAACTCGCCGTTGGCGCCGAGCAGGGGAGAGCTGGTGAGGGGTTCGCCGTCGGCGGACTTGCCGACGATGCTGATGGCGCCCGAGTTGGAGACGGAGAAGGTGGCGAAGCCGGAGCCCTGGGGGATGCCGTCCTTGCCGTCATCGTTGGGGTCGCTGAGGTCGATGGCGAAGCTGTAGTAGCCGACGAGGTTTTCAGCGGGGTTGGTGGTGGCGTTCCAGGCGGCGCGCCAGCCGGAGAGGGTGGCTGCGCCGAGTGAACCGGAGACAGCGCCGGAGGCGGGGTTGATGGAGAGGGAGAGGGGTTGGCCGGCGAGGGAGATGGAGATGTGGGGAGGGGAGGGTGCGAGCCTGCCGGTGGAGGAGAAGGAGGAGGAGGCGTTGGATTTGGTGACGGAGGCGAGGGCGCTGGTGAGCTTGAGGGAGTAGAAGCCGTTGGAGGTGACGGAGAGGGAGAACATGCCGCCGAGGTTCTGGTTGACGGCGGGGAGGCGCTGGAGGGTGCCGCCGAAGGAGCCGACGAGGTGTTTGGGGAGAGCCCTGATGGTGAGGGGGGCCTTGAGGACGAGGCTGGAGCCTGCGGAGTTGGAGGCGCGGATCTGGAGGATGAAGAGGCCAGAGACGTCGGGGATGCCGGTGATTTCACCGGAGGCGGGGTTGAGCTTGAGGCCCTTGGGCAGGCCGGTGACGGAGAAGGTCTTGGGATAGTTCTGTGCGGAGAGCCTGTGGAGGAAGGTTTCGCCGACGGTGATGGTGGGGAAGGTGACGGGGTTGAGGACAGGCTTGATGAACTTGGCGGAGACCGTGAGCAGGAGAGCGCGGGTGACGGAGAAGCCGGAGGAGTCGGTGACGCGGAAGGTGAGGGAGGAGGAGCCGGGGGTGGTCGGAGTGCCGGAGAGGACACCTGTGGAGGAGTTGAGGGAGATGCCAGCGGGTAGGGAGCCCGCATGGAGGGCCCAGGACTGGACAGGATTGGAGCCGGAGGCAGCAAGGGAGAAGGAGAAGGGGGTGCCCTTGACGGCGGTGGGGAGGGAGGAGGTGGAGATGGCGAGGTTGCTGACGACGAGAGAGAACTCCCGGGAGTCAGTGTCGAACTCCTGGTCGGCGACCTCGAGGGTGAAGGTGAAGGAGCCGAAGCCGGAGGGAGTGCCGGAGAGGACACCTTCAGTGCTGAGTGTGAGGCCTTGTGGCAGGGAACCCGAGGAGACTGACCAGTTGTAGGGAGTTGTGCCGCCAAACGCCTCGATGGTTGTGGAGTAGCTCAGGCCTGTTCTGGCGATGGGCAGGGGTGAAAAGGTCAAGATCGAGGGGCTTTCGGTTTGTTCGACCGTGACCACGGCCGTGTTGGAATCCACACCTTCAGGGAGGACAGTGTTGGACACCCTCACCCAGTAGCTGGTGGTTTCTGAAAGCCGGGGAGTCGTGAAAGAATTCTGGTTGGAACCCACAGGAGTTGAGGTGTCGCCTGACTCGCCCTGATACCATTGGTAGGTTAAAGGGGATGTACCGGTGGCCATTACCGTAAGCGTGGTGTTCAGGCCGGAGAAAATGGAGATGGATTCAGGCTGCTGGATGATGGCGGCGGGGGTTCGCACGGTGACCGTGGCCGTGTTGGAACTGACGCCTGAGGGTGTGACGGAATTGGAGACCTTCACCCAGTAGCTGGTGGTGCCTGTCAGCATGGGCGTGGTGAAGCTGGGATCGTTTTCACCAACGGGTGTCGAAGTGTCACCGCTGCTGCCCTGGTACCATTGATAGTTAATCGGAGCCGTGCCCGTGGCGGCGACCGTGAGGGTGGCGGTCTGTCCCAGATTGATTTCCGTGGAGGCGGGATGGAAGGCGATGAAGGCCTCCGGTGGAGCTGTGACACGAATCGTGAAGCTTTTTTCGATGCTGCCGCCGCCAGCTCCCGCACCGGCATACTGGTAGGCTTTGATGATGACGTTTTTGTCCCCCATCTCCAGGGTGGTGCCGCTGAGCATGGCGACGGCCCCGGGTGAACTGTCGAGGCTCAGGCCGTTGGGAAGGGTTCCGATGACCTCCCAGTATTGAGGCGACGTCGGGCTGCCGATGACCTGGAAGGCACCTGTGAACTCAACGCCTGCCCTGACGGGCACGATGGTTGAGTTGGGCGTGGGGGAAAGCTGTGAGAGCGTGGTGGCTCCGGCGACGCTGTCGTAGGCGCCGAGGCCTGCAACGGTGGTGATGAGCAGCCTGGAGGCGTCCATCAGGGCGGATGAAGAGGCCAGGTTGAACTCGGCGGGCAGCAGCACCTGGGCGGCCGGAGTGCGCTGGAAGAGCATGAGCAGCGAGCTGGCGCGCTTGAGGAGGCTTTTCAGTTTCTGGAAGAGGGCGGCAGTTTTCATGAAGGGCCTGTCGTGAGAGGGGTTCGACGGCATTTAATGACGACCGGGGCGCGATTGAAAGCCTGTTGGCAGCCAAAAGTTGGTTAACTCCGGACATGGACACCTCCAACCCGTCGAGCTTTTCCTGAAAACGTCAGGAGACTCCGGCCGCACACATGGCTGCCGAACAAACGATTCAACCAACATGTACATTAAAAGCCGTGTCGCGGAATGCACCGGGACACGGCTTCGATTCTTCAGCGAACGCCCTTCCGCCCGTATTATTCACCGGCTGAAGGAGGGGGCATCCATCTTTAAGGCACTGGCTGGATGAGCTGGACGCGGCCGGAAAGGATGGGGGTGTCAGCGGGCTTCTGGTCGCCTGAGGGGATCTGAGGCAGGAGGAAGAAGCCTGCGGCCTTGACCCGGCCGTTGGCGAGGCGCACGACCTGGGCCTGGAAGGGCACCTTGGCGCGGGTGAACGGCACAGGCGTGGTCTCCACCAGGGTGAAGGTGCCGCTGATGGCGCCGCTGGCCGGGTTGAGGGTCAGTGTGACCTGGCCTTTGTTGACGAGAGGATCCTTGGAGAGCTGGACCTTGTCCTCGTCAGTGAAGGTGAAGTCGACGTCGGGGTCGGTGTTGGGGTCGGAGTCGGCGAGGCCACCGTCGGTGAAGCGCAGGCCGACGGTGCCGGTGTCCGGCAGGCCGAGAGCGGGGTTGCCCTTGCTGGCGGGAGCGAGGTAGGCGCCCTGGGCGCTGAGGACGATGGGGCCGAAGGCGGGGTAGGCGCGTGAGGTGGTGGTGGGCTTGGACCAGGAGAGAAGGCCTGCGATGGAGTTGCCGGAGAAGAGGCCGGCGGGATCCTCGGTGAGGGTGAGGGAGCCCTGGAGGGTGCCGAGGTTTTTGTAGAGGGGTGAGTAGAGCCAGAACTCGCCGTTGGCGCCGAGCAGGGGAGAGCTGGTGAGGGGTTCGCCGTCGGCGGACTTGCCGACGATGCTGATGGCGCCCGAGTTGGAGACGGAGAAGGTGGCGAAGCCGGAGCCCTGGGGGATGCCGTCCTTGCCGTCATCGTTGGGGTCGCTGAGGTCGATGGCGAAGCTGTAGTAGCCGACGAGGTTTTCAGCGGGGTTGGTGGTGGCGTTCCAGGCGGCGCGCCAGCCGGAGAGGGTGGCTGCGCCGAGTGAACCGGAGACAGCGCCGGAGGCGGGGTTGATGGAGAGGGAGAGGGGTTGGCCGGCGAGGGAGATGGAGATGTGGGGAGGGGAGGGTGCGAGCCTGCCGGTGGAGGAGAAGGAGGAGGAGGCGTTGGATTTGGTGACGGAGGCGAGGGCGCTGGTGAGCTTGAGGGAGTAGAAGCCGTTGGAGGTGACGGAGAGGGAGAACATGCCGCCGAGGTTCTGGTTGACGGCGGGGAGGCGCTGGAGGGTGCCGCCGAAGGAGCCGACGAGGTGTTTGGGGAGAGCCCTGATGGTGAGGGGGGCCTTGAGGACGAGGCTGGAGCCTGCGGAGTTGGAGGCGCGGATCTGGAGGATGAAGAGGCCAGAGACGTCGGGGATGCCGGTGATTTCACCGGAGGCGGGGTTGAGCTTGAGGCCCTTGGGCAGGCCGGTGACGGAGAAGGTCTTGGGATAGTTCTGTGCGGAGAGCCTGTGGAGGAAGGTTTCGCCGACGGTGATGGTGGGGAAAGTGACGGGGTCGAGGACCGGCTTGATGAGCCGAACCAGCACCGTAGCAGTATTCGAATTAGCGCCCGTGATGTTCTGAGCATTTGAAACCCTCACCCAGTATTTGGTGGCGGCTGTAAGTGCAGGAGTCGTGAAGGATGCGGAGTTTGTGCCGACCGGTTTGGATGTATCACCACTTACGCCCTGATACCATTGGTAGGTGATGGGTGTGGCTCCCGAGGCGGTGACACTAAGCGTTGCAGTCTGGCCGATGTCTACGGTGGTGCCTGCAGGATGAGTCACGATGGATGCTGAAGATGGGTCACTGATGTTGATGGTGATGCTTTTTCTCACGACACCTCCTGAGAATCCTGATTTTTCCCAGGCTTCAATCGTGACGGTCTTGCTGCCTGATTCCGTTGGCGTTCCTGAGATCGCGTTGGTGCTGCCGACGGTGTTGGGAAGGCTGATGCCGGCCTGCATGGGCCCGTTGATGATGCGCCAGGACTTGGGCGTGCTGGGGCTGCCAGAAACCTGGAAGGTGGCAGAGAACGGCTGTCCGGTCGTGCCGTTCAGGGAGCCGCTGACCTGTGTCAGCGTGGTGGCTCCGGCGACGCTGTCGTAGGCGCCGAGGCCTGCAACCGTGGTGATGAGCAGCCTGGAGGCGTCCATCAGGGCGGATGAGGAGGCCAGGTTGAACTCGGCGGGCAGCAGCACCTGGGCGGCCGGAGTGCGCTGGAAGAGCATGAGCAGCGAGCTGGCTCTTTTGCCAAATTTTTTCAGAGCTTTCAATAAGTTGAGAACATTCATGATGAGGGACGGATGGAGTTTTGGATCGGTTTGTTTTGAAGACGGTCTTTGGAATCAGTTGCAGCCGCAGCCGCCGCCGCCGACTCCGCCGCCGCCAAAGGCGGCCTCGCGGGAGAAGTAGGCGTGCTGCGTCATGGCGAGCAGAAGAGGGTCACGGCCGTTGTCCATGAGGGGATTGGCCAGGTTGCCGCGTTCATAGGGCTTCACCCGGACGAGGCTGTCGGAGCAGCTGCAAAGAAGTAGCGAAGCGCAGGCTGCGGAGGCGAGGTGGCGGAGGTTCATGATGGCGCTTGGGGTTGCAAAGTTCATTCGGCGAGGAGCGCCTCGATCTCGGCCACGTATTCGGCCTCGGTCTTCGCGCCCTTGAAGCCCTTGTGGATGTGGCGGATCACGCCCTTGCGGTCGACGAGGTAGCTGCTGGGCATGGTGGGTGGATTGAAGAATACGGCGGCCTTGTGCTGTGAGTCATGCACGAGGGTGAAGGGTGCCTTGTGCTTCGCAGCAAAGGCCTGGTGGTCGGCGGCTTCGTCGTCAACGCCGATGCCGATGATGACGAGGCCTTTGGAGGCGTATTTTTGGTGAAGCCTGGAAAGGGTGACGAACGAGGCCTTGCAGGGTGCGCACCAGGAGGCCCAGAAGTCCACGAGGACGACCTTGCCGGCGGTTTTTGGCAGGGGGGCGCCGGGCAGGAGGCCGCCGAGCGCGGGGAGGGCGGAGCCGGTTTTGGGTTCAGCAGCGTGGGTGGTGCCCAGGCCGAGACAGGCGAGGGCGAGGAGCAGGATGTGTTTCATGATGTCAGGGTGTTTTTTGGGTTTGGGAAATCAGGCGGCCTGGACCTGGAAGCGGCGGAACTCACGGGTGACATGGACGCCGTTGTCATCCTGGGCGCAGGCCTCGATGCCCCTGGCGTTTTCGACGAGGCGCAGTCCGTCGCGCAGTCCGAGCACGAAGACGGCGGTGGAGTAGATGCCGGCAAGCAGGCAGCCGGGGGCGATGACGGTGACGGCGCGCAGGCCGTGGCGTACGGGCCAGCCGGTCCTGCGGTCGAGGATGTGGCCGTAGCGGACGCCGTTGTGCTCAAAGCGGCGGGCGTAGTCGCCCGAGGCGCAGACGGCATAGTTGGTTACGGCCAGCCCGCCGGTGCAGCGCTCGGTTTGAACACCATCCTGGATGCCGACATGCCAGAAGGGGTGGATGCCGTTGCCGCCGATGGCGAAGATGTCACGGCCAAGGTCGACAAGCGCGTCGCTGATACCGTGCTTCCGGGCGATGGCGATGACCTGATCGACGGCGTATTCCTTGCCGAATCCGCCGAAGTCGAGGCCCATGCCTTCGCGTGACAGGAAGACCTGGCCGGGCTTGCGCTGCACATCCTTCCAGCATGAAAGCGACATGGCCCGCGTGATCTCGGCCTCATCCGGAAGGCGTTCGTGCACGACCTTCCAGTCCCATACCTTGATGAGGGGCAGCATGGCGGCATCCAGCACGCCGTCGGTCAGCCGGTGCATGGCGTCGGCGAGGTCGAGCATCTTCTCCATGTCGGGGTCGACGGGCACCCATTCCCTGCCGGCGGCCTGGTTGACGCGGGAGAGGAGGGAGTCGGGCTTGAAGCGGGAGAACTTCGCCTCAAAGGCGCCGAGCCAGCCGAGTGCGTCCGCGACAAACTCAAGCGCCCTGCGCCCGTCCTCACAGCGGAACTGGATGGCGCATTGGGTGCCGAGGGCGCGGAAGGAGACCTGGCGCACTCCGCGTGCGTCGGGTTCCATGGGCACCTGGTGGACGGGTTTGGACATGGATTTGGTTAGAAGAGGAAGCTGACGCCGAAGGTCCACATGCTGGCGGTCGGATAGGCCTGGGCCGGGGCCTGGTCGCCGCCGATGCCCGCCATCTCGTAGCGTTCGTAGGTGGCGGAGACGGAGATGTTTTCCGTGAGGCGCAGGCGCGTCTTCAACCCGAGGCTGAGGGCCGCCATGGAGGAGAGGCGGTAGTCGGCGGAGTAGTTGACGCCGCTGCCGTCAGGGTAGTCCTGCGGTGTGCCGACGTTGAGGCCGTTGAGGGTCCTGTGGTAGAAATCGGCGGCGGTCTGCTGGTAGTAGCGGACGAAGGGCGTGAGTTCCAGGCGGTCGAACAGGCCCTGGCGCCACTCAAGCTGCAGGCTCTGGGAGGAGATGCCATAGTCGTCCTGGGTGAGGCGCAGGATGGCGTCGAGCGCCGCGTTGGCGCTCGGGAAAAAATGCGTGCCCTGGAGCTGGAGAACGGCGCGCAGGCGGCTGGAGGGGCGGTTTTCGCGGTAGAGATTGGTGACGGGAATGCCGAAGAAAAGCTCGTTGCGCTGGATGACCTTGTACTGGTCGTTCAGGTAGCCTTCGGAGTAGCCAAGGGTGAGGTTGGCGGAGAGGACGGTGTTTTTGTCGAGAAGCTGGGTGACACCGAGGAAGGCGTCGTAGCTTTTCTTGTTCTGATCATCCGTGCCCCGGACGACGATGGTGTCATTGACGAAGTTCAGCCCCATGCTGAGCGTGGTGTTTTTCTGGTTCAGCTCCCAGCGGTCATTGAGTGAGATGCCCTGGGAGATGTAGTCGCTCTCACGGCTGTCGGAGACCTCCAGCTCCAGGCGATGATCGCCAACCTGCTGGGAGAGTGCGGCAAGCACGCCGCTGCGGACGTCTTCGAGCTCGACGAGGAAGGGCTGGGTGGCGTCGCCGGGCAAGGTGCCGATGGGGGTTGAACCGCTGATGGCGTCACGCAGGATCTGGAAGCGGAAGCTGGTGTCCTCGGAGAGGAACATCTCACCGCGGTAGTAGTAGGACTCGATGAACATGCGCCCGCCGGATTCATCGTAGGTCTGGTAGCCGGAGTCGAAGCGGAAGGCCTCGGCGGCCTGCATGGAGACCGCCGGCAGGAGGAAGGGGGCAACGGCGAAGGACGGATGCAGGGTGGACCTGCCTGATGGCCGGCTGACGGAAGTCTCTGGTGAGGAGGGGGGCATGGATGGACGAATGGCGTGGTCTGCAGCGGGAAATCCTCAGTTCTCTTTCATTTTATCCTGAATGTCACGGCTGCTGTAGGCTTCGCCGAGGACTTTGCCGTCGATCCGTGCCGTGACCGCCCAGCCGTGATAGCGGAATCCGGAGGCCTCCACCTTCTTGTAGATGGGTCTCCGGCCGCTTCCGCTGCGTT
Source organism: Prosthecobacter sp. (assembly GCA_044345155.1). GTDB lineage: Bacteria > Verrucomicrobiota > Verrucomicrobiia > Verrucomicrobiales > Verrucomicrobiaceae > Prosthecobacter. Next base: position 29,903 of record JBIJBP010000042.1, read on the forward strand.
CCGAATGCTGGCGAACATAGGAGAAGACGGTGTCCTTGCCTTGCAGCTTGGCGGGTCTGCCAGGCTGCAATTCCAGGACCTCGGAGCCACGGGCATGCTCGACGACCTTTCCGGTGGAGAGGTTGTCGGCAAAGAAGCGCCATTCGATGGTGACGGTCTTTGCCTGGTCAAGGCTCATGGCGGAGGCGGTGATTTCGAGCCAACGATGGTGTTCCTCGCTGCTGTCGTTGCCGGCATGGGGCTTGTGGAGTCCGTTCATGTCCACCTGAAGGGTGACGTTGTCGGAGGCCGGGGCGGTGGTGGCCAGCATCAGAAGGGCCGGCAGCATGATGATGAGGAGAGCTTTCATGGCAGGGGTGGATTTGTGGCGGTTCAGGCGGCCTGGGTTGTGCTGACGGAAGGCTGCTGTTCGTGGGCGAGCGCACGGGACGGGACCGCCATCAGCCAGCGGTAGAGCAGAGGCAGGAGGAAGAGGGTGAGGAAGGTGCTGCTGACGATGCCGCCGATGACGACCGTGGCGAGAGGGCGCTGAACCTCGGCTCCGGCCCCTTCACTGACGGCCATGGGGATGAAGCCGAGGCTTGCGACGAGTGCCGTCATGAGCACGGGGCGCAGGCGTTGAAGGCTGCCTTCGGTCACGGCGGAGGCGGCGTTGCGGCCTTCATTGCGGAGCTGGTTGAAGCAGCTGATGAGCACGACTCCGTTCAGGACCGCGACGCCGCAGAGGGCGATGAAACCGATGGCTGCGCTGATGCTGAACGGCAGTCCGCGCATCCAGAGCGCGGCGACACCGCCGGTGATGGCGAGGGGGATGCCCGTGTAGATGATGAGGGTCTGCCCGACGCTTTTGAAGGCGCTGTGAATGAGCACAAAGATGAGCAGCAGGGCGAGCGGGACGACGATGGCGAGCCGCTGGCGTGCTTCCTGGAGGTGTTCAAACTGGCCGCCGAACTCCACCCGATATCCTTCCGGCATTTCGATGCCGGCCCGGATCTTCTCACGGGCGGCGTTCACATAGGCCTCGCTGTCCGTGCCGCCTGCAAGGTCGACGTTCAAGCCGATGCGGCGGTGGCCGGATTCACGGCCGATGGCGTCCACCTGGGGGACCTCGACAAACTCGGCGAGCCTGCCAAGGGTGATCAAGCCGCCGTCCTGGGTTCGGACAGGGAGGGCCTTCAGGGTCTCCGGATTGTTGCGCAGGCTTTCCGGAAGTCGCACGACGATGGAGCGGCGGCGGTTGTGCTCGATCAGTGTGCCGGCCGTGTGGCCCGCCATGGCGGTGGTGATCGCGGCGTTCACCTCGGCGGCCTCGACGTTGTACCTGAGCATGGCGGAGCGGTCCACGCGGATCTCCAGCACGGGCACGCGGCCCTGGCTTTCAAACTCCGCATTGTTGGTGCCATCGAGGCCTTCGAGGATGGTTTTCACACGGCCTGCGAGCTTCTCCATGGTGTCATAATCCTCGCCAAAGATGCGCACGGCCAGGTCGGCGCGGGAGCCTTCGAGCATTTCGTTGAAACGCATCTGGATAGGCTGGGCGAAGTCATAGTCCTGTTCAGGGACCTCCCTGGCGAGCTCCCCGCGCACGAGCTCCGCGAGGCGGTCGCGGCTGACCGGGCGGCCGTTTTCCTTCCGCCACTCCGACTGCGGCCGGTAGAAGATGTAGAGGTCATATTCACCGGGGGACATCGGGTCGGTGGCGACCTCGCTGGTGCCGATGCGTGCGAAGGTGCGGGTGACCTCGGGGACCTTGTCGAGGAGGTAACGCTGGGTCTTGATGCAGCGTTCGAGGGAGGTTTTGAGGCTGGTGTTGGCGGGCTGGTAGACCATGGCGGTCCAGGATCCCTCGTTGAGGGTGGGGACGAACTCCTGCTTGAGGCTGAGGAAGAGCAGGACGGTGCCGGCAAGCAGGCCCGAGACGATGACGACCACGCCCCAGCGCAGGCGCCAGGCCAGGCCGAGCAGGGGCGCATAGGCGGCCTTGGCGGCGCGCATCAGGAAGTTGTCCTTTTCACTGATGTCGCCTCGCAGAAGCAGGGAGCAGAGGGCGGGCATGAGGGTCAGGGCGAGGACGAGAGCGCCGCCGAGGGCCAGCATCACGGTGATGGCCATGGGATGGAACATCTTCCCTTCAATGCCGGTGAGGGCGAGGATGGGCAGGTAGACGAGGGTGATGATGAGCACGCCGAAGAACATCGGGCTGCCGACCTGCTCACCCGCCTCTCGTACGGCGGCGAGGCGTTCCTTGGAGTTCAGGCGGCGGCCGAGTTCGTGCTGTCGTTCGCCCATGACGCGGACGATGTTTTCCACCATGACGACGGCGCCGTCGATGATGAGGCCGAAGTCCACGGCGCCGAGCGACATGAGGTTTCCCGAGACGCCGCCGAAGGTCATACCGATGAGGGCGAAGAGGAAGGAGAGTGGGATGGCCATGGCAACGATGAGGGCCGCACGCCAGTTGCCCAGCAGGAGAAGAAGGACCACGACGACGAGCACAGCCCCTTCAAAGAGGTTGTGCTTCACGGTGTCGACGGTGCGGTCCACCACTTCACTGCGGGCATACTGGGTGCGGATTTCCATCCCGGGGGGGAGCTTGTTCTGGAGTTCGGCGAGCTTGGACTCCACGCGCTTGCTGATGATGCGGCTGTTTTCGCCGACGAGCATCATGACGGTGCCGAGCACGGCCTCTTCGCCGTTTTCGACGGCGCAGCCGGTGCGGACGTTGCTGCCGATGCCGACCTCGGCCAGGTCCTTGACACGGATCGGCTCCACGGCCGCCGCGAACTTCACGGGAAGGTTGGCGATGTCCTCGGCGCTGGACACCTTGCTGACTCCGCGGATGAGCACGCGGTCGGCGCCACGTTCGATGACGCCGCCTCCGGCGTTGTCCACGTTCATGCCGATGATTTCAGCGAGCTCGCCGAAGGTCATGCCGGCGCGGGTCAGGGCCTCCGGTTTCGGGAGGATGACGAGCTGGCGTTCATAGCCGCCGCTGCTGTTGACCTCGGCAACGCCGGGAACCGTGCGCAGGAAGGGCTTCACGACATAGTCATGAACGTCACGCAGGTCCATGAGCTGCCGTTCACGCGGCTCCCTGCGTGCGGCGGCGTCCTTCTTGAAGTCGAGCGTGTAGTAGAGGATCTCGCCAAGGCCGGTGCTGATGGGCGACATCTGCGGATTCATGCCCGGCGGCAGGTCCACCTGCACGAGGCGTTCGCTGACAAGCTGGCGGGCGCGGAAGATGTCGGTGCCATCGCGGAAGACGAGGGTGACCTGGGAAAGTCCGGACTTGGTGAGGGATCGGAACTCCTCCACGCCCTGGATGCCCGCCAGGGCGAGCTCCAGTGGATAGGTCACCAGCTTTTCGGTCTCCTCGGGGGCGAGACCGGCGACGGCGGTGTTGACCTGCACCTGGGTGTTGGTGATGTCAGGCACGGCGTCCACCGGCAGGTGCAGGGCGGAAAAGACACCCGCGCCGAGCAGCAGGAGCGCCCCCATGATAACGAGGAAGCGGTTCCGCAGCGAGAACTCGATGATGGATGAGATCATGGCTCAGCGGGTGGTGAGTTGGGGGGTGACGGAGCCGCCGCTGAGCGGTGCTCCGGTGAGGCGTTCGACGGCCATGCGGTGCCTCCAGGCGTTGCGACGTGACTCGATGAGGCTGTCGATCGCGTCCAGGTAGCCGCGCTGCATCTCCACATAGGTGGCGGCGGGCACGGCGCCGAGGCGGAAATGTTCATCGGCCTGTCTGGCGGCGTCCGAGAACTGGCCCTCGCTTTCCGGGCGCCAGCGTGACAGGGCGTCCAGTTCGGCAAGGTAGGCGGCGCGTTCGACGGCGAGATCGCGTTCGAGGTCGCGCAGCGTGGCTTTCAGCAGCGCTTCAGCCTGCTGGGTGCGTGCCTGCTCGGCCTCGATATTGCCCTTGTTCTTGTTCCAGAGCGGCAAGGGGATGGAAAAGACGAAGCCTGCTTCAATCTGGGTGTTGCCGGCGGTCTGGCCCGCCATGTAGGGGCCGAAGGTGATGTTGCCCCAGCGCTCGGACTTTGTCAGGTCCACCTTGAGGCCCTGCTTGGCGACGTTCAGGCGCTTCTGCTGAAGATCAAAGTTGGTTAGCGCGGCCTGCTGCTTCAGGTTTTCAAGGTCCGGGGCCTCGGGGAAGCTGGTGACGGCGCCGCTGAGACGGACCTGGTCATCAGGGCTGCGTCCGCAGAGGACGGCGAGGGCGGCCGAGGCTTCGCGGACCGCCTTGGAGGCGTCGGTGAGGATGCGGTCGCTGTTCAGCAGCGAGGCCTCGAGGATGCGTCGTTCCAGCAGGGCGCTGACAGATCCTGAGTCGCGCTGCACGAGGACGGCGACGAGGGCTTCGAGGCGTTCGCGCACGCTGCGCGCCGCGTCCTCCTTGCGGCGGAGCAGGATCACGTCACCGGCGCGGGCGCGGACTTCGTTGGCCAGCTGGGACTTGAACTGAAGCAGGCCAAGATGGGCAAGCTCGATGTCACGGTCGGCGATGGCCTTGCGCAGGGACATGCGGCCGGGGAAGTCAAAGGTTTGGGAGATGGTTGCGCTCCAGGCCATTCCGTCGACCTGGGAGACGATGGCCATGCCGCCATAGGTGGCGCTGAATTCCGGGTTGGAGAGCTGCCCGGCGGACTTGCGGCCGCCGCGGGCGGCGTTGATCTCGGCCTCATAAAAGCGGACTTCGGGGTTTTTCTGAAGGGCTTCGGAGACGAGGTCGGAAGGGGTCAGGGCGGGGTTGGAAGCCGCCTGAAGGTGAAGGGCGGCGAAGAAGGTCAGGGACGCTAGAAGGGAGGATGGGGAAAGTTTCATGGATCTGGGGGCTGGTGATGAGGGTCTGCATCAGCACGCATGATGGCGCGCGCTGTCAGGCTGCGGTGCGGGCAGCCATGGGGCTGCGGCTTCACGCCTGAACGGGCATCTTTTCCGGAGACGTGCTCCGGCCAGTCCTCAGATCAAAAGGCGCACGGTGGAAAGCGTGCGCAGGCTGTCCGTCATCAACGGCGTTCCATCCAGTCCTGGGGCCGTGTGACGGACCTCATGGCGCAGGGGCTGGAGCGTCAGCCTGTGCTGGATGGTTGCGGTGAAGTTCAGTTCAGGAGCCTTTTTGACCGTGGACCCCTGTTCGTCGCGTTCGAGCCTGGTTCCGGCCTCGATGCTGGATGAAGTCATCTGATGATCACCACTGTCCGAGGCGCTGCAGATGCTGACGAGCACCCTGGCGAGCGGGGAGCAATGATCTTCAATGTCCGGGGTGTATTCATCGGAGCGGTGGTGAAGCGTCACCCGGGTTCCGGTTTCCGACTGAACCACCATCACGGAATGTCCGCCATCCATGCAGGCCATGAGGGCCAGTGCGGCCGGCATGACCGACGTGCCGGTGATGGCGTAGGCCATCAGGAGCAGGGAGGCGATCAGGCGTTGGACGAAGGGGAGCCGCATGGGGACAGTGTTGTGCTGGATAAGAACGGTCGATTTGAGGGGATGTTCGTTCATTACCAAATGATCATGTTTCATGCTGGATGCAGATGAGGTTGGTTCGCAACTTGTGACGGATGCGCATCAGTCCGACGGCCACGGCGCTGCGGCTCTGGCCGAGTTCATCGGCGATGGACTGGCTCGTGCGGCCCTGGTTGTAGTGCAGGTCCACGAGACGGCGCTGGGAGGTGGGAAGCGAGCAG
>JBIJBP010000043.1:0-35547 GCA_044345155.1 Prosthecobacter sp.
CCTCCGGCGTCCACGGAGCCAAAGTCACCCGTGACCAGCACCCGCGTGCCGTCGGGCATGAAACGGTAGCGTTTCGCCGTCTCGTCGGGCGCGCGCCAGTAGCCCAGGCCGACATGCGGCCCCTTGATCATCAGCTCACCCACCTCGCCGGGCGGCAGCCGGGCGCCTTCCGGGGACTCCGCCCACACCTCCGTTCCATCCAGCGCACGTCCGACACTGCCCTCATGGGCGTCCAGCTCCTCCGGCATCAGGATGGAGACCCGCTTGCACTCCGTCAGGCCGTACATCGGAAAGACCCGGGCTGCAGGAAACAGCTTCTGAAGCTGGCGGACATGCGTGGCGGGCAGATGATCGCCCGTGTTGCTCAGGATGCGAAGCTTCGGAAGCTCCACGGGCCGCCACGACTGCATCTTGATCAGGCCTGCAAAAAGGCTGGGCACGCCGGGCAGCACGGTGATTTCATGACGCGCAAGCAGGCGGGGCAGCTCAGGTCCGGCCATCTCGGGCCGCCCAACAAAAAGCGCCGCACCCGTCATCATCGCATAGAAGACCTGGTAGAAGCCATAGTCGAAGGCCAGCGGCAGGAAGACGCCGATGCGGTCGTCCTCATGGTAACGAAGCCGCGCCATGATGGCCCGTGTGACAAACGCCACGTTGGCATGGCTCAGCATCACGCCCCGGGGGGCTCCCGTGGAACCGGAGGTGAAGACCAGGAACGCCAGCTCATCTCCACCGGCTGGTTCAGGCAGCGCGGCGGAACTGGAGCGGCTGAGCGCATCATAATCCTCCTCAATCACCAGCGTCCCGGCCGGTCCGCACCACGGCCGGAGATCGCGGCGACCCTCTGCAAGGAGGATGAGCGACGGCTCGCACTGATTCACAATGCGCTCAAAGGCCAGAGGGGTGATCTGCGGGCTCAGCACCGAAAAAACCGCGCCCGCCCGGCTGGCGGCCAGGCTCAGGAGCGGCAGCTCCATGCGATTTTCAGAAACGATCAGCACACGGTCGCCCGGCCGCACGCCGAGCGAGATCATGCCGGAGGCGAGCTGGTCCACCAGAAGCCCGGCCTGCCCATAGGAAAGTGCACCCATTTCCCCCAGCAGAAAGGGTCGCCCGGGATGACGGGATGCGGCCTGGATGAGGAGATCGGACAGATGAACCATGCGTGGTGCTAAATGAACGCCCTAACCCTTCTCGGATCAAGGGTCATCGCTGTGGCGGATGCCGCCACATTCAATGCCGGCGCGGCCCTCGGCGTGTCTCCTGTCTGACAAACAGGGGCTCCAGGTTCTCACGGATCCATGCAAACGCCGCATCCATGCCTTCACGCATGTAGATCACCCCGATGTCCGCCTCCACCCGCGTCGGGTTGCCCACGCAGTTCAGGAACTGGTTGCAGGTGAAACGCGTCTTCATCTCCGCATCCACCGCGCCCTGGCGCTCCAGAACCCAGGAACGAACATAAAGTTCGAGCACGGCATCCCCGATCCAGGCATCCTGGCGAAGTTTTTCCAAAGCGTCCGGTGCAACGGCCATGGTCGGTCCTTGCAGCAGGATGCGACGTTCCGCCAGCGGTTCGATGCAGCCGCCTAAGTTGCCTGTCGCACCTGCTTGACCCCGCCGCCCTCCGCGTCTCACCTCCGGCGACAACCGTGCACCCGCCCCTCGCCAACCTCTCCCAGCTTTCCGACCGCAAAAGAAACGGCCCGCCTCTCTCGGTGCTGACCGCCTACGACTACCCGGCCGCCCGCCTTCTGGATGAAGCTGGCGTCGACCTGCTCCTGGTCGGCGACTCCCTCGGCATGATGGTCCTGGGCCTGCCGGACACGACCGGCGTGACCATGGAAATGATGATTCATCACACCGCCGCCGTGCGCCGTGCCGTGAAGCGCGCCCCGGTCATCAGCGACCTGCCCTATCATGCCTATGAAACTCCCGAACAAGCCCTGGCCAACGCCCGCCGGCTGGTCGAGGCGGGGGCCGACGCCGTGAAGCTGGAAGGCGGCGTGGACTTCGTGCCGCAGGTGCGGGCCATCGTCGGGGCAGGCATCCCGTTTGTCGGCCACATCGGCATGCTGCCGCAAAGCGTGAAGGAGGAGGGAGGCTACAAAAAGAAGGGCCGCACCCCGGAGCAGGCGGAAAAGCTTCTGCAAGACGCCCTCGCGCTGGATGAAGCAGGCGCCGCAGCCATCGTGCTGGAAAGCATGGTGCCTGATGTGGCCTCGGACATCACCCGGCGCATCAGGGCCACCACCATCGGCATCGGCGCAGGCTCCGGCACCGACGCCCAGGTGCTCGTGCTTCACGACCTCATCGGCGCCTTTCCATGGTTCCGCCCGCCCTTCGCCACGGCACGCGCGGATGTGGCCGCTGAAATCTCCCGGGCCGCCCGTGAATACATCACGGCCTGCCAGGCGCGCTGAGCTCAGTCACCTCATGCCGCCAGCCTTGCCTCCAGCGCATCACCCAGCGCCAGCAGCAGAGGATCACTCCACGCCGTGCCAAAGAAGGAAAAACCCGCAGGCAGGCCCTCGACGTCACCCATCGGCAGGGTGAGGTGCGGATAGCCCGCCACGGCGGCGGGAGTGCAGGCCACCCGCACCTCGGCATCGCCCTTCTTCAGGTCCATTTTTCCTGCCGGATCATTGGTTGGGCAGATCAAGGCGTCCAGCCGGTGGCTTTTCAAGGCGGCATCGATGCCTTCCGGACCGGCCAGACGGCAGGCAAGCCCCCTCGATTCCGCCGCCTCGGCAAGGGCCTCCGGCGTGCCGCGTTTCTCCGCCTCCTCAAACAGGTCCTGGCCGAACCAGGGCATCTCCTCGGCGGCATGATCCCTGTTGAAGGCGATCAATGCCGCCAGCGAATCAACCCTGCCTCCACGCTTCCCGAGATAATCGTTGAGGTCGGCCCGGAACTCCGTGAGCAGCGCCCGCCAGGCAAGCCCTCCCGCCGCGCGCTGGTTCGGCAGTTCCACGTTCTCAACCACCTCGGCCCCGGCTTCGCGAAGCAGATTCAGGACATGCTCAAACCGCGACAGCACGCCGGGATGGCTTCCGCAAAGCCCGCGCACCACTCCCAGCCTCCTCCCCCGCAGGACATCGGCATGAAACAATGACGAATGCCCGGTGACCGCGCCCGGAGGCGGCGGACTTGAAAGCGGATCTTCCGGATCATGCGCGGCCATCGCGTCCATCATCAGGGCGGCGTCACGCACGGTCCTTGTCATCGGCCCGGGGGTGTCCTGCCAGTGTGAGATCGGAATGATGCCGCTGCGGCTCAGGCTTCCCAGGGTCGGCTTCAATCCGACGATGCCGCAGGCGCTGGCGGGGCTGACGATGCTGCCGTTGGTCTCCGTGCCGACGGCTGCCGCACAAAGGCCTGCCGCCACCGCCACGGCGGAACCGCTGCTCGACCCGCTGGCGCTGTGTCCCTCCCTCCTCGGGTTTCGCGTCAGGCCTCCACGCGCGCTCCAGCCGCTGGTGGAGTCACGGCTGCGGATGTTCGCCCATTCGCTCAGGTTGGTCTTGCCAAAGACCAGCGCCCCGGCCTCGCGCAGCCGCCGGACGATGAAGGCGTCACGCTTCGGAGCCGGCGCATCCATCAGAGCCAGCGATCCGGCGGTCGTGAGCATGCCGTCCGCCGTTTCGATGTTGTCCTTGATCAGAACCGGTGCGCCATGCAGCAGCCCGGAGGGCCGCGCATCGGCAAGCCTCTCGCGCCTTGAATGCAGCTCGATGACCGCACGCAGCTCCGGGCCTGCGCGGTCCAGGGCGGCGATGCGTGACAAATAATGCTTCAAATAATCCGCCGCCGAAACCTCGCCGGCCGCAATCCGTCTCACCGCCTGCGCCAGTGGGTCCGCTTCGGAAACGGCACGGCTTCTGGAGCACGATGAAACGACGGCCAGCATTGCTGCCCCCTGAAGAAAATCGCGACGTTGCATGGCGGATGCCGGACGTGTTCAGCTCACTTCAGCCCGCCGATCCCGCAGCCCTGCGCCGGATGCTGGGGTGTGGCGGCCGGCCTGCCTGCCAGGATGGCGTCCAGTGCGTCGCGCAGGTCGCGCGTGGTGGCCGCGCGCTGGCGTTTTGTCGGCCCGAGGTAGAGGTCGTTGATCCTGCCCTTGTAGAGCACCTCACCGCCGGCTGAGACCACGATTGCCTCGGGTGTGGTCATGGCACCCAGGTGCCTGGCCAGCAGTTGCTGCCTGTCCACAAGCACCCGCGCCTTCACCTGCTCCAGCTCCGCATGCTGAAAGGCGGTCTCGACGGTGATCTCCGGATCCGAATGCACCAGCGCCACGGCCACCCTGTCGGCATACCCGGAGGCGACCGCATTGATCTCCTTCATGAAGGGCCGGGTGGTCGAACAAAAAGGAGAGACAAAGAACAGCAGCACGGCCTTCCTGCCCCCGGCATCAAGCGGCGCGTACGACCTGCCGTCCGTCGCAGGCAGTTCAGCAGGCGGCGCGGCATGGGTCCGGACGGCCAGGCATAGGAAAAGCAGGAGGAACCGGGGCGGCATGGCATGATTCAAGCCCGGGATGCGCACCGTGAGAATCAAAAAATCAGCTTCTCGCCGGCGATGCCTGCTGAAGCGGCCGGGTTTCTCCGCGTCTGGCGAACTCCTCAGGCATCAGCAGCTCGATGTCCGCCCCCAGGTTCGCCGGGCTGAGAAAATGGTTCTCCGTCCGCTCCGCAGACTCGGCCAGCCAGGAGAAGGCCTGGTGGTAAAGGCGCAGGAACTTGTCCACGAAGGGCGCGATCACCTGCGACGACGTTGCGGCCATCTCGGCCGACAGCGCACGCATGTCCACCGCCGCACCAGGGTTCATCGAGATGTTGACAGGCTCGGGCAGCCTGCCCTGGAGAAGATGCTCGCCAAGGGGAACAAACCTCTGGTTTGGCGTGAAGGGATAGACCGCACCGTCGAGCATGCCCAGGATCTGCCGGACCAGGTTCGTCATCCTGGGCACGATCGACTGAAGCGCTGTGAACACCTGGCCGCTGTCGTTCATGCCGCCGCACTTTCCATCCAGGGTTTGAAACGCAAAAAACGTGGTCAGCAGCTCACGGAAGCTGGGCAGGGCCGCAGCCATGCTTTCGTAGAGGGCGCACCAGTGCGGCAGGTCCAGACGTCGTGCACGCAGGACCTCGTCCAGCTCCTCAGGATCACTCCACCAGAGCAGGCCCAGCGCTGCCGCAAACCTTCCTTCCAACCGCACCTCGTACGCCAGCAGGGCGGATTCCATCTGCTCCATCGCCAGCTTCTGGCGCGCGGCCTCCGCGCGGAGCGACTGCGGGCTTGTGTCATCTGTGCCGGACTGCACCCGTGACACCGAATAGCCAGCGAGACTGAGCGCGGCGGCGGCCTCCAGGTCACGGCGGCGCTGCCAGGCCATGTTCCACTCACGCAGGGCGGCCTTCAGCAGGCCCCCCCACTCCTTGACCTCCTCCCGCACCTTCCGAATTTCATCCTGAAGCTGCAGCCTGCCCGGCGACACCGCATGGGAGGCCCCGAGGCCGCACATGGCACGCTCCGGATGGGCCAGGCCCCCGAAATAGCGACGGATGACCAGCAGGGACTCATCTTCCCGGCGGTTCTGAGGAACCGCGTCATCCTCGGCCACCAGCCGGTGCTCATGCAGGCTGATCCCCAGTTCATGCTGGTAGTGGAAAAAGGTGACCTGCCTGGAAAGGTCGACAAAAGAGGCCAGCAAGGAAGCTGCGGGCGCCTCCCTGGGAAGATGACTGACAACCCCCTCTCCAAGAGGCGCCTTCTCCTGGGTTGTGGCTGTGCCTGGCACCGCGTCCACGTCTCGCGCCGCCCTGGCCACGTGACGCGCCATCAGCAACGAAAGATTGTCCGGCAGCCGCTGCTGTGCCACACCGCGGCGGATCTCCGTGCAGCACTCATCCCAGGCCTGATCCAGAAGGCGCATCTTTGCCTCCAGGGCGGTCCACGCATTTCGACCGAGCAGGTTGCGGGCGGCACCTGCGGCACCTGCGCGCAACCTCAAAAGCGCCAGGGCTGACACCAGCCTTGCCGCTGCAAAAAAACAGGCGAAGGGCAGCCTCGCCAACAGACTCCAGCCCCCGACCACGGCTCGCAGGCACTTCCTCAGGGGCGTTTCCTTCCCACGCAGCTGCCGCAAGTTCATCTCCCACGGATCATGTTCATGCAGGGCCCGGTAAAACCATGCGTTCAGTTCGCGCAGCAGATGGCAGAAGGTTGTGCTCATCCCGCCCGAGTTCATGGCCAGTTCACGTGCCATCAGGGCAGCCAGCTCACGGGAACTGGTCACTGAAACCACCGGCAGCCCGACATGCATCACCACCCGCCCGGTGCTGATGCCGGCAAGCCCGCCCTTCACCGACGTGCGCACGCCCGCCGTCGTGTCCAGCCAGATTTCCTCGACCGGTTCCAGCCCAAGGTGCCAGCAAAGCTCGTCAGCCAGTTCAAAAACAGCCGGCTGGCTTGCAGGCGTGATCTGCAAAGCACTGCGGATGGAACGTGAACGAGAAAGCAGCGGACGAACCATCAAAACCCAGGTCACCAGCCCAGCGGCAAGCCCCGCCGCCGGCAGGAAATCCTGCAATCCCCAGGCCATGGCCATGCTCATTTTTCGAACCCAGAACTGAGCCGCCCAACCCCAAAACAGGGCCAGTCCAAGCAAAAGCGTGCCGTACAGGAATGGTAGAAACAGGATGATTCCGCTTGAGGCCAGCAACAGAACAAAATGCAGCGGCCCACGCCAGGGAGTCAGGCGCACACGCGGTTTGGCCGTTGAAGATGAAGGGTCGCCAGGAGGCATTCGAAGAACGGTAATGAGTTTAATTTACCGTAATTTTATATAATTACAATAATTTAACCCAGCAATTGCCGTCTCTGCGCTCGACACTTCCAAAGAGGAGATTGTGTGCTTCCCCCAGTCGGATATTGTGGCAAGGAAGTTGCTTGGCATGCCCTGATCCAGGGTTAGTTCCCTGATCGTTCACCCTAACCCAATCCTCCTATGATGCTCTATCTCAGCCGTGCCTTCGTCGAATTCGGGCCCTTCCCGGCTTCTGAACTGCTCAGCTTCCAGCAGCGTGGCATCCTGAAGGAGACCGATTATGTCAGGCTGGAGGGCTCCGAAGAGTGGTTGCATGTGGACGACTGGGCCGCCGATGCAAAACCCGCTCCCGAAAAGAAACCTGCCGCAAAAAAGGCCAAGCCCCAGCCCGCAGCCGCCAAAAAACCCGCCACTAAAAAAGCCAAGAAGACGACCTGATCCATCTTCTCCGGTGCCTGCAAGTCTGCAGGCTCTTCATGTGGAGAAGGCTCAGACCGCCTCTCGGGTCAGCTTGCTGTCAACCAGACGCATGGCTCCGGACGGGTTGGCATTTTGCAACGGCCCGGGAAGACAGTCATCAGGAAAACCCTGATAGCAAACGGGGCGGACGAAACGCAGGATGCTGTCCGTGCCAATGCTGGTGAAGAAGCTGTGGCTGGCAGACGGATAAGGTCCGCCGTGATGCATGGAAGGACAAGGTTCGATGCCTGTGCCGAAGCCGTTGAAGATGATGCGGCCCGCCTTGCGCTCCAGCAGCCGGATCAGCGGTGCGTATTCACGCAGATCCTCCGGCGTGCCGTGAACAGCAGCGGTCAACTGCCCCTCCAGGCTGCGGGCAAAGCGCAGCATATCCTCCAGTGAGGAACACTCGGCCACGACGGAACAGGGGCCAAAAACTTCGCGCTGAAGCTCCTCGGAGGATTCAAGGACATCGATGGTGGTGCTGAAAATCCGGCAGGCGGCCTGGGTGGCCTCGCTGCAGGGCTCCGCGTCAGACTGCCCTGCAAGCCTGACGCCGCCCAGGGTGCTCCACACGGCCGTCCCGGCCTCATAGGTTTCACAGATGCCCCGGTGAAGCATGGTCTGGGGGGCGAACCTGGCGGCATGCTCGGCCGCGCTTTGCACAAAGGCGCCGAGGTCCGCCCCCTTGAGACCAAGCACCACGGCAGGGTTGGTGCAGAACTGGCCGACGCCCATGGTGACGGAACCGATATAAGCTTCGCCGATCTTGGCGGCGCGTTCCTTCAAGGCCCTCGGAAGCAGGAACACCGGATTGATCGACCCCATCTCGGCATAAACAGGAATCGGATGCGAACGAGCGGCGGCGATGTCCATCAGGGCACGACCGCCACGTGTGGAACCCGTGAAGGCCACCGCCTGTGTCAAAGGATGCTGCACCAGGGCACGACCCAGATCATGACCACGCCCCTGGAGCAGGGAGAAAGCGGCTTCTGGAAGCCCCGATTTTTGCAGGGCGCTCATCACGGCCCGGCCCAGCATTTCACAGGTGCCAGGGTGCGCCGGATGGCCCTTCACCACCACGGGACAGCCGGCTGCCAGGGCGCAGACGGTATCCGTTCCCACAACACCAATGGCAAAGGGGAAGTTGCTGGCGCCAAAAACCACCACGGGACCGATCGGCATCATCATTTTGCGGACATCCGGCTTCGGCGCCGGGATACGCTCCGGCTGGGCAAGGTCGATGCTCAAGCCCGCCCAGGAGCCCTCACGAATCAGGGCTGCGAACATCCTGCACTGGTTCACCGCACGCCCCCGCTCACCGATCAGACGGGCCATGGGAAGCGCCGTCTCGGCATGGGCACGCTCCAGCAGCGCGTCCCCCAGCGCCAGAATTTCATCCGCAATCGTCTCCAGGAAACGCGCCCTTGTCTCGACCGGTGCCAGGCGCAGGGAATCGAAGGCCCCGTCGGCCGCCTGCAGCGCCTCCTCAACCTCGGCAAGAGATGCCTCGCCAAAGCTGGGCTCCATCTTCTGGCTGGCAGCAGGATTCTCGGCCTGAAAGAGGGAGCTGTCAGCAGCGGCTTCGCGGCCGGCAATAAGATGATGTCCGGTGATCATGGTATGCGGAAAAATGGGTGGCGAGTCCTAGCGCGGTTGAATGCCGAGTCCAGCAAAGAACGGTCTGGAAGTTCGTACTCTGCCGCAAAACAGGCCAGTCCTTCAGCCACCGCGATAGGCGCTGACCCAGTCCTTGAAAAAGATCATCTGGCTCTTCAGCCGCCGCTTCCGATAAATCCCCTGCCCCTCACGATCGGCGGCGGACCCCTGCTGCGAATTGGGCCCCGTGTTACCTTCAATGGTCAGGATCGCGTTGCCGAGATCACGCTCGACGATGCCCGTGTGACCAATCCGCCATCGCCTTTCCTTGGCAATGTAGCTCATCACGCCAAAGGTGTCCGCAGGGCGCGCCAGATAACCCGTCGCAGCGCTCCAGTAGTTGCCATAGACCATGTCAGAAGCCCGGGCTGAACGCGGATAAAGCCCTGGGAACCCCGACTGCAGCCCCACAAAATGCACAAAGGCCGCACAGTAGGGTGCCTGCCTGCCCTGCAGCCCGACCGTCGAAAGAATGTAATCAATGTTCTGTCCGTCATTTTTTCCCGTCGCCTCCTTCCAGCCGATGTAACGGCTGGCCGTCCAGACCACGCGTCCACGCACAAAATCCATCGTCGCCACCGGGTTCTGCACAGTGGCGGAGGCGGGCACCTGGTGGTCATAGGCGGGCTGGACAGGCAGTCCTGCCGGCGGAGGCGTCATGGCCGTCACACCAAGCGCCAGCACGCAGACGATCACATGATGCCCCTTCATGCATCCCCTCCCGCGCCCAGCGCTGTGACTTTGACGAACGTCCAGACCAAAAGCCCCATGACAGCAACCAGCATCCAGATCCTGTGCTGTGAAGGCACGCCATGAAAATCCTCCCGAAATTTGCCGCTGTCGAGATACCCGGACAGGGTTGGAAAGCTGAAGTGGAAGACGATCCACACGGTCATCACCGCAAAGGAGGTTCCCAGTGAGCCGTAAACCAGCACATGCACCATTCCAAAGTCACTGACCGCTGAGGTGGGGTCCACCTGCTGGATGAAATAAGGAACCGCCCTGAACGCCGCGAGCAGGAGACACCAGACGACGATGTCTCGAACGTTGTTGCTGAAGAACTTCAGTGAAAAGGGCCTGCGGCCACGATGGGGAGGCTCGGGCGGTGAAGGCTGGGCAACGGGATCACTCATGGCACGCCATTCGTATGAATGGCGGCCTTAAAGGTCAATTCCCAACTGTCCCAATCAGCCGACGATGACTCCCTTGGCCCGGCGCTCTTTCTCACGCTCGAGCAACGGGATTTTCTCGGAAGTTTCAAGCACCTGAACTCCCAGGTCACCGATCTTGGCGAAACTGAGGCCGTTGAAACAGGCGATTTCGGCGGCAAGGCGGCTGAAAACATCCTCGATGCTGTGAAGGCCGTTGGAACCACCCAGGGCAACAACGAGATCACGCAGAATTTCCCAGGTGTCACGGGCATTGCCAGGGGCGTTCACCGCCTTGTTCAAGCGCTGAAGACGGCCGGTGACGTTGATCATGCTGCCGCGTTTTTCCGCGTACGCATTGCCGGGCAACACCACGTGGCTCAGTTCGGCGCAGGCGTTCGCCAGGATGTGCAGGGACACCAGGCAGCCCACCTTTTCAAGATCGCGCTGCTCAAAGCCTGCCTTCAGAAGATTCTCACCCAGGGCCAGCACGACACGCAGCCGGCCGCGGCTCATGAGTTCGGCCATGCCGGCCAGCCTGGCGCCGGGTTCAATGCCAAGGATCTTCTTCACGCCCGTGGTATTCGGGTTCAGGTCATCGGCACGCAGGTAGTTGTCCGAACCGCCGGTCCGGGGAACGACATCCACATTCTCCGTGCCCAGGGTCCGGGCGAGCTGCCTGACAAAAAACAGCTCCTCGTTGGTCATGCGTGCGCTGGCGATGATGGCGACTTCCTCGCCCTTCACGCCCGCTGCGGCCGAGGCCACGGCCTGTATGGCTTTTTTCCAGGTGCTGACCTCATGCCTGCCGCCCGTCTTCACCATCGGATCCGTCAGACGGAACTCGCTGTTGACGAAGTGAAAGTCCAGACGGCCCTGGTCGCACATCCAGCTGGAGTTGACGTCGTTGTTGTCGCGCGGAGTCTGGCGGTAGATGGTGTCACCACGTGCACCGATCTCCATGTTGCAGCCACGGCCGCATTTGGTGCAGAGGCTGTTCGTCTCGGTCAGGAACCAGACGCGCTGCTGGAAACGGAAGTCGTTCGAAGTGAGCGCACCGACCGGGCAGATGTCCACGGTGTTGAGCGAGTAATTGTGCTCCAGGCGCTTGCCGGGATGCACCGCCAGCGTGGTGTAGCTGCCACGCTCCGTGAAGCCCAGCACAGGTTCGTCGGCGATCTCTGCCGTGAAGCGGATGCAGCGGCTGCACATGATGCAGCGTTCATCGTCCAGGCGCACACGCGGGCCGATGTCAACGTTCTTCGGCTTCTTCACCTTCTCCTCACGGAACCGGCTTTCGCCGCGACCGTGCTCGACGCTGAACTCCTGGAGACGGCACTCGCCGGCCTGGTCGCAGATCGGGCAGTCGAGCGGGTGGTTGATCAGCAGGAACTCCATCACCCCCTTGCGGACCTCCTGGGTCAGCACGCTGTCCGTGCGAATGCCCATGCCTTCGGCCACGGTGTTGGCGCAGGCGATGACCGGACGCGGCATCCAGCCGATCTTCGGCATGCCGTGCTCGTCTTTTTCAGGCTCCTGACCGGGGGCGGGACGCGGTGGCATGCCCATCTCGACAAGGCACATGCGGCAGTTGCCTGGAGAAGAAAGCTTCGGGTGGTAGCAGTAGTGCGGAACCTCCCTTTGCACCTGCCGACAGGCCTCGATCATGCGGGTGCCCTTCGGGAACTTGTGCCACACGCCGTCAATCTGAACATTCACCAAGTCCACGGGAGGAGGAGGCGCGGCAGGAGCGGGAGCGGCTTCAGGAGCAGGCATGGGGGGAAAGGCAGGAGTCCTGCCGAGTATCGGAGTCGGAAAGAGAGCGGCAACCCGAATTTGTGAAAAATTTCACAAGCTCGCCAGAAACAGCCCTGCCCGGCCTCCTGACACGTCGCGAAAGGCTCACTCAGATGAGCTAAAGGTAGGTTCTTCATTCGAACTTCAGGTGATTGAGCACGAGGGCAAAATGGTGTTCACCTGGATCTCCCCGGGGCGTCCCAGGGGTGAGGAACAAGTTGCTGAAGGCACCGGGGGCTCGCTTTCAAACCCCTGACCCGGCACCTTCGGATCAGACGGCGTCAGGCGCCACCTCGTCCGCCTTCTTGTGCTTGGTGAAGCGGATGTCCTCCGCCTTCTCGATGAAGATGGTGTCTTCGCAGATGTTTTTGGCGTGGTCACCGACCCGTTCCAGGAAACGGGCCACGAAGATCAGATGCAGGTAGGCCTCAAGGGGGGAGTTGCGGCTCTCCATGATCTGAAGCAGCGAGGCGTCGAGGGCCTTTTCGGCGGCATCCAGCTCCTTGTCGAGCTTGCGGGCGGCGGCGGCGGCTTCGGGATCAGCGTCGGCAAAGGCTTGAAAACTGGCGGCCAGGTTGCGGACGCAGAGTTCATAGACGGGCTCGATGAGCTTCACCTCGGAGATTTCCGGCAGGTGGTTGATGTGGCGGGCGCGCTTGGCGATGCTGCTGGCCTGGTCGGCGATGCGCTCCAGGTTGTTCGCCACACGGATGGTGCCCATGACCTGGCGGAGGTCGTGTGCCGTGGGCTGGAACTTGAGCAGGATCTGCATGCCGAGCTGGTCGATGCTCTTTTCTAGCTCGTTCACATCCTGGTCGGCGGCGATGGCGGCGTTGCACAGGTCGGTGTCACGCTCCAGGAGCCCGCGCATGGCGTCCGCCAGGTTCTTTTTCGCCATGCTGGACATGGTGAGGACCTGCTCGCGAAGGCGGGTGAGCGACTGGTTGAAGGAACTAAGGATGTGTTCGTGCATGGGCGGCGATGTGACGGTCTGCCCCAGACTTACATGGGCATCGTGACATTATCGACACCAAAATCTGTCTCATTCTTCACTTCAGAGCTCCTGGCCGGCCCCTTGGGCTGGCGGTTCGTACGTTCGCAGAAGTCGTGGTAGTTGATGACTTCAAACCTGCCGTCGTCGTGCTCAAGGATGGCGGTCATGGATTCGACCCAGTCGCCCGAGTTCAGATAATGGGTCTCACCGATGATCTTGTTGGCAGGGCTGTGGATGTGCCCGCAGATGATGCCCACGCAGCCCTTCGACTTCGCCAGCTCCTGAAGCTGCTCCTCATAACGCCCGACGAAGTTGACCGCGGACTTGACCTTCAGCTTCACCCACCGGCTGAGGGAAAAGCTCTCCTTGCCGCAGGCATGACGCCACCAGTTGTAGAGGCGGTTGACGCGCAGCAGGATGTTGTAGCCGATGCCGCCCAGCCTGGCGATCCACGGATGGTGGGTGGTGACATGGTCGAAGCCGTCGCCATGGACGACCAGGTAGTTTCCGCGCTTCGTCGGGTGAATGTGCTCTCCGGTGATGCGGAAGTTGTCGAGCTGGATGGGGATGAAGCGGTCGAGGATGTCGTCGTGGTTCCCCCGCAGGTAGATGATCTCGGTGGACTCCTTCTCCATCTTCTTCAGCACCGTGCGCAGGAAGCCGGTGTGCCCCTTGTTCCAGCCCCCCATGCTGCGCAGGTGCCAGGCATCGATGATGTCGCCGTTCATGATCAGCTGGTCGCAGAAGATGTGGCGGATGAAATGGGAGGCCTGCGCCGCCTTGCAGTCGGGCATGCCCAGGTGAACATCAGAGATGATCAGGGTGCGGACACGCAGCTTCGTCTTCTGCCGTGCGGGGTCCGCAGGCAGGTCGAGGGCATCTTCAGCAGAGTCGCTCATGATCGGTTCAGGTTCATTCTAGCCGCAGGTTTTCCTGGAGTCGATGGCGGCCTGAAGCTCGGCTTCAAACTGCTCCACAACCCGCTTCCAGCCAAAGTCCCCGGCGGACTGGCGGGCGGCCTCACGAATCGCAGGCAGCCTTTCATCCCCCCAGAGACCAGCGGCATCCCGAACCTTTCCGAGGTAGGCCGCCTCGTCCTCGAAAGGTGCCAGGAAGCCGTTTTCACCCGGGCGAATCACCAACCGCGGAGCTGCATAATCATAGGCCACGGTGACCAGCCCGCTGGACATGGCCTCCAGGACGACATTGCCGAAGGTCTCGCTCGAGCTGGGAAAGAGGAAATAGTCGGCGCTGGCATAACATTCCGCCAGTTCGACACCACGCCGGGCTCCCAGATAAAGGCAATCCGGATGCTCCGTCTGCAGCGCCTTGAGCCGGGGGCCGTCACCAACAACCACACAGGCCGCGTTCGGATGCAACTCCCTGAAGGTGGCAAAGGCGCGCATGAGCAGGGGCAGATTCTTTTCCGCCGCCACGCGTCCGACATACACGGCCACCGGCACCGAGTCATCCACGCCCCATTCCTTGCGCAGGGCGGCGCGGCGCTGGGCGGGGGAGAACAGCTCCGTGTCCACCCCGCGGCCCAGCACCCCGACGTTCAAGATGCCCCAGCGCTGGAGCATGGCGGCCGTGTCGGCGCTGGGAGTCAGGGTGCGGAAAGTCTGGTTGTGAATCCCGCGCAGCAGGCCTGTGGCGACCGTCTCCAGCCCCGGCAGATGGTATTCCTCAAGATAGGTTTGAAAATTCGTGTGAAAGCCGGACACGACCGGGATGCCCAGCCTGGAGGCCGCCCGGATGCTGGCGATGCCCAGCGGCGTCTCCGTGGCCACATAAAGCACATCCGGACGAAACTGCTCAAACCGAGCCTGCATCTGCCCGGTGGTGCTGAAGCCGATCCTCAGCCCCGGATAACCCGGCAGGGGCATGGACAGGACGACATGCCGGGGCAGCGCATCAGGATCATCCTCGGAGGCTGCCAGCGTGGTCACGATCTCAAGCTCATGCCCCCTGGCGGCCAGGCCGGCGGCGAAGGTGGACAGCGACCTTGCCACGCCGTTGATGTCGGGTGGATAGGTGTCCGTGATGAGCATCAGCTTCATTCCGCCTGCGGGTGCCACGAAATGACGTTGGAATCAACCCCCGGCAGGCCGGCATGGGGTGACGAAACCGTCACGTCAGGCCGGCCTTGGTTTCGCTGCTTTCTGTGACACAGTCGTCACCAAGAAAACATTGTGACCCCGCCGCCCTTCCGCGTACTCCGGTGTGACAAACAAATTATGAGCAAAATCCTGGTGGTCGATGATGAGCCGGACATTTCCGAACTGATCTCCCTGCACCTGATGCGGGAGGGACACGAGTGCATCTGCATCACCAACGGCCTGGAGGTCATGCCCACGGCCCTGGCCCAGGAGCCCGACCTCATCGTGCTCGACCTCATGCTGCCCGGCCAGGATGGCATGTCCGCCTTCAAACGCCTGCGGGCCGACACCCGCACCCGCAGCATCCCCGTCATCATGCTGACCGCCAAGACCCAGACCACCGACCGCATCAACGGCCTGGAGCTCGGCGCCGACGACTACCTGACCAAGCCCTTCTCCCCCCGGGAGCTGGCCCTGCGCATCACCGCCATCCTGCGCCGCACCAAGAAGATCACCCACGTCTCCGAAATGAAGACCGGGGACTTCCACCTCGACCGGAAGAACATGAAGTTCTACCACAAGGGACAGCTCATCGACCTCACGACCACGGAGTTCAAGCTCCTCGCCGTGCTCCTGGAGAACACCAGCGCCGTACACACCCGCGCCGAGCTTCTCCGCGAGGTCTGGGGCTACTCCGACGACGTGGCCACACGCACCCTCGACACCCACATCAAGCGCCTCCGGGAAAAGCTCGGCGAGGCCGGCAGGCATGTCGTGACCGTGCGCGGCACCGGCTACCAGTTTGTCATGGAGGCCCCCGCCACGCTCGCTGCATGAAGGGTTGAAAAAATGGAAGGTGGCAGGCGACGGAGGACGAATAGGATTCAGCCGCGTATGACTTGCTCCTGATCCTTCCTGCCGTACAACCGCCCTGTCCCGCCCTTCCCCGATGTCCCTCCTTCTCTCCGCCGCCCTTCTCGCGCTCGCCGCATGGATGTGGCAGCGCGAAAAGAAATGGCGCCGCCGCATGGAGGGCGTCACCCAGGCCGCCGGCCTCAGGGTCTTTGAAGCGGACAAGCTCGCCGCCAAGTTCATCGGCCTCAAGGAGGGCAACACCGCCCTGATCAAGGAGGAATACCTGCGCCGCCTGTTCGAGTCCCTGCTTCATGAAATCCGCCAGGGTGTCGCCATCGTCGACGAGCAGATGCGCATCAAGTTCGTCAACCGCACCCTTGCCCATCTCTTCCACAAGACCGCCATCCAGCGCGGCCGCACCCTCATCGAGGAGTTACACGACCACCAGGTCACCAGCATCGTCCAGTCCGCCCTCTCCGACCAGCGCCGTACCGTCCGCGAGGTGGAGATCACCAGCGCCTCCGGCCTCAACGGCCGCGGCAACCGCCATTTTCTCATCGAGGCCGCCCCCCTGCCCGCCAAGGCCGAACGCGGCGCCTGGCTCATGATCCACGACATCACCGAGCAGGTCATGGCCGACCAGGTGCGCAAGGACTTCGTCGCCAACGCCTCCCACGAGCTCCGCACGCCCCTCACCCTGATCAACGGCTACATCGAGACCCTGCAGAGCGGTGTCCTCAAGGATGAAGCCGCCCTCCAGCGCTGCTACGACATCATGGAGAAGCATGGCAAGCGCATCATCCGCATCATCGAGGACATGCTCGCCATCTCCAAACTGGAAAACGGCAGCTCCGCGCTCAATCTCGAACCCTTCACCGTCCGCGGCTGCGTCCAGGACGCCCTCGATCACCTCGCGCCGATGCTCGAAGGCCGCGACACCCGCATCGAGCTCGATTTCCCCGCCGACGGCGGCCACATGCACGGCGATCGTTTCTACTGGGACCAGGTCTTTACCAACCTCATCGAAAACGCCCTCAAGGAAAACCCGAACCCAGGCCTCGTGATCAAGGTCGGAGGCCGCTGGTACGCCGACCACTGCGTTATCAGCGTCAGCGACAACGGGATCGGCATCGCCGCTCACGACCTGCCCTTCGTCTTCAAGCGCTTCTACCGCGGCCACAAGCATCACAGCCCCGAGATCAAGGGCACCGGCCTCGGCCTCAGCATCGTCCGCCGCACCATCGAGGCCCACGGAGGCACCATCGACCTCGCCAGCACCCCGGGCGTCGAAACCATCTTCACCATGCGCCTGCCCCTGCACCTCCAGCCCGCCTCGGAAGCTGCAGAAAAGTCGGCCTGCTGCTGAAGCTGCGGATTTCAGCCGGTTTTCAGCCGGAGGCGGAAAGCGCTGGACGCATCACCCCGTCTTACGTCAGCATCCGTTTCTCAACCTGCCCCAAACCACCCCACCATGCTCCGCCGCACCCTGATTGCCTCCCTGGCCGCCCTGTCCTACACCACCTGCCCCGCCGCCGACCTTTCCGTCACCTACGAACCCGCCGGCCAGGCCCGCGGCAAGCATGTCGTCCTCATCGCCGGCGATGAAGAATACCGCAGCGAGGAAGCCCTGCCCCAGCTCGGCAAGATTCTCAGCCAGCGCCACGGCTTCAAATGCACCGTCCTCTTCTCCGCCGAGGACGACGGCACCATCAGCCCGGACAAGGGGGAAAGCCTGACCAACCCGGCCGCCCTCGACAGCGCCGACGCCATCATCATGCTCATCCGCTTCCGTCACTGGAAGGAAGAAGCCCTCGCCAAATTTGAAGCCGCCATCAACCGCGGCGTGCCCGTCATCGGCCTGCGCACCAGCACCCACGCCTTCTCCGGCATCCCCAAGGACAGCAAATACGCCGCCTGGAACTGGAACAACGCCGGCGGCTGGGGCCGCAGAGTCCTCGGCGAAACCTGGGTCAGCCACTGGGGCAGGCATAAGTTCGAGGCCACCCAGGGCGTGATCGAACAGGCAAACGCCGGCGACTCCCTGCTGCGTGGCGTGACCGATGTCTTCGGCACCACCGACGTCTATGAAGCCGCCCCGCCCGCCGATGCGAAAATCCTCCTCCGCGGCCGGGTGCTCTCCGGCATGACCCCGGACTCCGCCCCAGCCGAAGGCCGCAAAGCCAACGCCGCCAAGGTCGAACAGGGCCTCAACGACCCCATGATGCCCATCGCCTGGACCCGCCTCGTCAAAAACGACGCCGGAACCGCGAACAAGGTGCTCTGCACCACCATGGGCGCCGCCACCGACCTCACCAACGAAAGCCTTCGCCGCCTCATCGTGAACGGCGTCTTCTGGGGCCTCGGCCTCGAGGTGCCCGAAAAGGCCGACGTGGCACTCGTCGGCGACTACAACCCGACCCCCTACGGCTTCAAGGGCTACCAGAAAGGCGTCCAGGTCAGCACGCATGTCCTGCGTCAATAAGGTCTTCTCGTTTCTGACGAATCGACTTCATCAAACGGCCAGCTCCCGCAGAAGCGGAGGCTGGCCGTCTTTTTCTCCACCGTTTTAATCAGGAGTTCCGCACCCAGAGCACGGCATGACGGCTGCCGTCCACACGGGTCATGACTCCGGCCACGTTGCCGTTTTCATCCACCGCGTAGGCGACAGAGCTGACAAAGCCCGCCGGCACAAAGGCCTGAAGGTCCGTGGCCTGATAGGCGGCGTCCCAGACAATGGCGCGGGCCGGGCCGATGGCGGTGGTCCCCGTCGAAACCGTGGCATAACCAACCACATAGGAACCCTTCACCTTCATGGCGTAGCTGCTCTCCAGAAGCGCCCCGTCCGCCGATGACATGTAGGGATGGATGTTCAGCGCGCTCGCCGCTGTCCCCGTCCACACATGGGCGTAGTTGAAGCGCCTGTTCTTGTTGCCCTTTGCGGCCTCCACACGCACCCGGATGTCGAAGCCCGCATAACCGGCCTGCCGCACGCCGTCCGTGCCGTTGGCAACCGAAAGCACGGCGGTCTTCGGATGCAGCAGCGTCGCCTTGCTGGAACCGCGCCAGAAGGCGGCGTTGACGCTGCCCTTGTTCACAAACCCCACCTGCATCCCAAGGGCGACATCGAACACATTCGCCTCCGCCCCGACGTCCACCACGGTGCCGGAGGCGATGTTCCAGACGAGCCCGTGGGCGCTGCCTGCCGCCGTTCCATCCCTGTTCAGGCCGATGGCCGAGCCCACGATTTGAACTCCGTCAGTCGCATTGGCCTGGCCGCCCAGATGGCTGAAGGGAATCGTCAGCTGGGTCACCGCCCCCGTGTCCACGCTCCAGGCCAGGGGCACGTTGCGATTTCCGGTCAAGGCGCCAGCACCCGACCCGACAAGCAGGTCCGCCGACATGCCGTTGACCTGGGAACGCGACCCGGCATCCGCGAGGAAGCCCGGGTGCAGGTCCACCGGACCATCCCCCGTCCAAAGCACCGCCCTGCCGCTGAAGGCGTTGGGAACGGAGCCTGCATAACCCGCCGCAAGTCCTCCGGCGGCGGCCTGCGCCGAGCCGGAGCCGGCAGGCGTGAGGTCAATCGCTGTGTAACCTGTCTGGGCGGAGGCCGGACAGGCCAGCAGGGCGGCGGCGACAAGAGCCAGGGCGCTGGCGTCCAGCGCATGAACGAGGGGATGTTGGATCTTCATGATGTTTCGGTTTGTTGACTGCGTCCGTGATGGACGCCGACAAGCATTCCTGTCCCGCACTGAAGACTCAAAACCTGAACCGTAACCCATTGGTCGGAATAGGACGCCGCCGGCGCCACGCCCCTCCTTCAGGAATCACGTCCGCTGCGCAGCAGCAGCCAGAACAAGGCCGCCACGACGTAGAGCGCACCAAAAGCCCCCAGCACCGCATCCCATCCTCCACCGTGCGCGATGAGCCAGGGCACGATGACCGGAAAGCTGGCTGCACCGAGGTTTCCGCACATGTTCGTGATCGCGCTCCAGGTCGCCGGGTGAGCGCCGCCAAAGGTCATCAAGGTCGCGGAATAACAAGGATTGACCACACCCGCGCAGTACATGCCGGCGCTGATCACCAGCACCGCCAGCACCGGGTCGGAAACCTTCCAGGCGGCGAAGATCAGCACCGCGCAAAGCAGCAGGGCCGCCATCGCCATGCCCTGGCGCGCAGCCCTCCGGCTCTGCGTCCGCCGCAGCAGCATGTCAGAGATCACGCCTCCTGAAAATCCACCCGCGACATCGGCCAGCAGCGGCAGTGTGGTCAGCCAGGCCGACTTCACCAGCGCCATGCCGCGCGCCTCCTGAAGGTAGGTCGCAAACCAGCTCGCAAAAAAGATGTAGCCAGCCGCACGGCAGAACTGCTGCAGGCAGAGCAGCCAGAGCGCCGGATCGGCCGCAAGCCCCCGCCAGGAAAGCACCCCGACCTCCTTCGCATCCGCCGCATGCGCACCAATCAGCTCCCGCTCCGCCGCATTCACCGCAGGATGCAGGACCGGCTCGTCACGATGCCACCACGCAAAGCCCAGCGCCCACAGCAGGCCCGGCAGCGCATAAATCACAAACATCCAGCGCCAGCCGCAGCTCAGGATCAGCGCCGCCGTCAGGGGCGCGGCCACAATGCTGCCCACCGACATGGAGCCGCTGAACAAGCCTGCCGCCGTGGCCTGGGCCGTCCTCGGAAACCAGCACGCCATCACGCTCACACCCACTGGCACCAGTCCCGCCTGCGCCACTCCCATCAAGGCCCGTGAGGCCATCATCCAGCCAAGCTCGCCGAGCGCAAAGCCCGCTGTCGCGAGCGACCACAGCGCGGCATAAAGCGGCAGCGCCCACCGCGCCCCCAGCCGCCTCGCCAGCACCGCCGCTGGAACCTGGCACAGCGCGTACGGCCAGAAGAAGGCGCTCATCATCATCCCCGACTGCTCCTTGCTCAGCCCCAGCTCCGCCCGGATCGTGCTCTCCGCAGGCGCCACACCGTTCCTCACAAAATAGGCCAGGGCCGCCGCCGTGCAGAGGCCGGTCAGAACCAGAAAGCGTGCTCGGCTGGGTTTCATCCAAGAAAAGACGTCGCCATCCCGGCGTCTCAAGCAGGGAAACTCAGGCTTTCACGCCTCCGCCTCGGCTCTTGCTCAAGGTGCGGGCGGCGTGGGCAGCACTCCGGAAAACAGCACCGTAGAGCCTTCGCTGATGATGATGCTCTGGCCGACCGTGGAAAAATCCAGCGGCAGTTCGGATCCGCCTGGGTTGATCTTGAAGGTCAGCACCCCAGAATCACCGCTGATGGCGATCGTGCCTCGCAGCACGTCAGTGACGAGCAGCTTGTAGTCGCCTGCCGGAAAATCCTCCAGCTCAACCTGGAGTTTGACCGGACCGTTGCTGCCGAACTCCAGTTCAGCCTTGGCCTCAGCGCCGGCAGGCGCCGATCCCGCAGCTGCAAGCTCGACCGCCCGGGAACCACTTCCGCCAATCTTCGTGCTCTCGGGCACCGTGGGCATGATGCCGCTGAAATAGTCCTGTCCGTCCCGTCGGATCACGACGGGCTGGCCGGCAACTTCAAAATCAAGCAGGACGGCGTCCCCCGAAGGCGTCGTCTTGAAGACCCTGTCACCGCCGCCGTCTTCGGAAAGCACGATCTGGCCCCTGGGCATGCCGCCAACAAAAAGTTCATAATTTCCTGCCAGCAGGTCGTCCACGTCGACCTTGAACCTGGCCGTGCCGGTGGCAAGCCGGCGGAACTTGGCCTTGGCCTCGCTTCCACCCGGGGCGGCCGCATGACGCGTGAGCTTCAGCTCAACCTCGGCCTCATCTTCATCCCCGGCATGCCCGGGCTCCTCGATGTCATCAACCCCGTCGTTGTCATCATCGTCATCGTACCGGTCCTCCGTGCCGTCACCGTCATCATCATGCTCCTCGGCGTCGTCATTGCGCCTGCCGTCGCCGTCGGTGTCGTCCTCATCGCCGTCCCCGTTTTTTCTTCCATCGCCGTCGATGTCATCATCCACGCCGTCCAGACGCCCGTCCCCGTCAATGTCCTGCTCCTCAGGATCATCATCGTCCCGGCCGTCGCCATCGATGTCATCCTCCTCGTCGGAGTCATCATTCTTCCCGTCACCGTCGATGTCGTGTTCGGCGGCGCTGTCATCCTTGCGGCCGTCGCCGTCGATGTCGTCCTCCAGGTCGGAGTCATCCAGCCTGCCATCACCATCGATGTCAGACTCCGCCAGCGAGTCGTCCGCCAGGCCGTCGTCATCAATGTCATCCTCGGCCGGGTTCTCGTTCTCAACGTGGTCGCCGATGTACTGCCCGGCATAAGGGCCCGTCTTGGCGATGCCTCCGTCGATGTTGCGGTCGAGCGCGTTCGGGATGCCGTCGTTGTCCACGTCCGGGTCGACGATGTTGGGGATGCCGTCGCCGTCGAGGTCGGGAGCTGAACCGGCGGCGGGAAGACGGAAGCTCCAGCCGAGCATCGCCAGCGCAACCAGGGCGTGCACCCACCGGCTGTTGAGGGTTGAAGGAATGAGTTTCATGGGAGCATTGTTGGTTGCGCTCGGCGCAGTACTAAAGTTCCGGCGGCCGTGCAGGCAAAGGGAATCAGGTAACGGAGTGGTCAGGAAGGGGGTGTCAGTGAAGGATGCGCAGCCGGAGGAACCGACGCCCCCCCAGGGAGCTCGGAGTGGTGTCACGAACCAGCACCTGCCGGACGCCGGGCGTGGCGGGGTCGGAGTCAGGCAGGCCGGGCCCGGTGAAGGGGCCGCCGCGCAGGCTGGTGGCCAGCGCCGCCCAGCTGCCAGGCGCCAGGCTGGAGGAGGCCTCGACCACCAGGGTGATGTCATCGCGAGCAGGATCACGCAGCACCTCCATGGCCATGAAATCACCTTCGGCATAGCTGCGCAGGCCAGCCGGCGGCCCGGCTGAAACATCAGGGCTCAGGGGCGACGTCCCCAGGGCGTATTCATAGAGGTTGGGCAGACCGTCGGCATCAGGATCCGCTGTGTCGGACACACCCCGGCTGCCAAAATGCAACTGCTTCCACAACGAGATGGCCGTGGTGATCGTGACACGGAACATCACTCCCCCTCCGCCATCTCCACCACCGGGAAGCACGCCATAAAGATCCCCCTCCGCCGATGTGGCGACCCCGCCCGTCAGAAGCAGTCCCGCGCCGTCTCCGGCCGAGCCCGCCCCCGGCGCCGCCCCCGAAGGACCGGTGAACGAAACCAGGTTCTCCAGCCCTCCGGACGCAGAATGACGAAACAAAGTTCCTGCCTCCGCCTCCCCGCCTGACTGCGTGATGCCATGGATGGAACCCTCGGCTGACACATGCAGCTCCCCGCCCGGCTGCCGCCCGGGCACGGCCCCGGACCCGCCTGTAAATTCACCCGCAACACTCCAGGCGGCTGTCACCGGATCGAACGTAAAAAGCGTCCCTGCATCCGCAGATCCCCCAAGGCTGGTGGTGCCGTAAATCAGGCCATCAATCCCCAAAACCAGACCACCCTGGGGCGACCTCGGCCCAGCTGCTCCAAACGACTGCATCACGGAATAGGTTCCTGCGGCCGTCAGCCTGAAAAGCACGCCCGTGTTGGAGGCACCGCCTTCCTCGGTCACTCCGTAAAGGCTGCCATCAGCCGCCAGCACCAGCGGCCCCCTTGGCTTGCCGCCAGGAGCCGTCCCAGCCATGCCGGTAAAGGACAGCACCCGCGTCCTGACACCCGACGCTGAAACTTTGAAGATCGTGCCCCGGTTCGACGCCCCTCCTTCACGGGCCACCCCATAGAGGAATCCATCCGCCCCTTCGACCACAGGCCCCTCCGCAAGCCCGCCCGCCGAAGCCGTGTGGGAAGCAAGCAGCTCAGCGGAGGAGCTTGCCTCGATGAATCGAAAGGTCACTCCACGGGATGAGGATCCTCCCTTGGCGGCAAGCCCGTGAAAAACACCACCGCCTGCAGCCTGCAGCCCGCCGTCAGGCCATGTCCCAAGCGCGCCCCCAAGCGCTGCGTCCGCAGACACATTCCCCGCCGTGTCGAACTTCATCACATTGCCTCCGCCCCCGGTGCCACCGGCAGCCATGGGAAAATATCCGACGTTCCCGTTCATCACCGGAGCCCCGGAGGGCATCCAGCCCATCGGCAGCGACAAGGCCGCCACCACCGTGAAGGAACCGGCCGGGTCCACCTTGCAGACAAGGCCGTAGTTGCCCGCCCCGCCGGCGCTGGTCACGGCATGAAACAAACCGTCCGCGCCCAGCGCCATCCCTCCGCGTGGCGAGGCCCCAGGCACAGCACCGGCAGCACCGGTAAAGTTCGCCAGCACCGCATACGCCCCCAGAGTGCTGATCTGGTAAACCGTGCCCCAGCCTGCCGAGCCGCCACCCGACGTGGTGCCGCGAAGAAGCCCGTCAGCCCCGGCCACCAGCTGACCCGCTGGCTGGGATCCCGTGGGGTCCTCAAAATGCCTCAGCACCGTGTGGACCGGTGCCGACGTGATCCTAAAAAACGTGCCAAAGTCATTCACACCTCCAAATTCAGTCGTGCCATACAGCGAACCATCTGCATGCAGTACCAGGGGCCCTGCAGGATTGGCCCCGGGCCTCAGGCCGGAGATGCCGGTGAACTCGGCCAGGGTGCGCCAGGAGCCTGACGTGCTGATCTCATACACCACGCCCAGTCCTGCCGCACCACCGGCCCGGGTCACCCCATAAAGCTGGCCATTCGACGCCACCAGCGGCCCGAGAGGCTCGCTTCCGGGCCTAGCCCCCGACGTTCCGGTCAGTTCAGCCAGCAGCGTCAGCTCACCCGCCGCAGTCATCCGAAAAACCGTTCCCGCAGCCGCAGCACCGCCCGCCTGGGTGACTCCGTAAAAATAGCCATCCGCATGATACATCAGCCCATGCGGCACCGAACCCGGCGCAATGCCTGAAGGCCCGGTGAAATCCACCAGCTTGGTGAACACCCCCTCCGTCGTGATCTTGAAGACGACCCCAAAACCACCGCTGCCGCCACTGGCCGTTGTACCATACAGCGCCCCCTCAGGCCCTTCCACCAGGCCTGCGGCAGGACTCTGCCCATCCGAGCCGGAAAACGAATGTAATGTCTTCAGCATGCCCGTGCTGCTGACCTTGAAGACAGATCCCCTGCCATGACCACCACCCGCTGAAGCCACCCCGTAGAAGTCACCGCCGGAGTGCCTCATCAAGGGTGCCACAACCTGGACCCCAGGCCGCTCAAAGCTCGCCAGAACCTCATAGCTCACCGAAGCAGGCAGCGCCGTCAGGCCACAGGCAGCCACGAACGCCACGAAAAACACAAGGCAGGCCGGTGCATTCATGGAACGACTCTTCCTGCAATCCTGGGAAGACCGTGACAACACGTTTCCAGTGTTAACCATGCCCGCTCCCCCTGCCAACCACGATCCGTAACCGTTCGGTTACCAAACGGTCATTGTTCAAGCCCACGACCCATGGTTTGTTGGAGTCTGCACATCATGTCTCAATTCCGCAACGGCTCGCTGCTGGCGAACGCCCTGCTGGTGCTCGTTGGCGCCATCGCAGGGGCGGGCATGACGTACTTGCTGGTTCCTCATGAAGGACGCGAACGCCTTGCTTCCAGCAATTCGCTGCTGGAAAAGCCTGCCTCGTCCCGCCAAGTCCCTCTGCTGGAAAAGGTCGGCCCGGCCCCCACCCTCCAGGCGCTCACCGAGTTCCTGCAAGCCAAGGATCCTGAAGAACGCTCCGTAGCCCTGCGTGAAGCCGGTGCCGAGATGGCGCGCCGCGATCATGCCTCCGCCCTCCTGTTTGCCGAACAGCTCCGCTCCGACCAGGACAAGCTCGACTTCATGCGCGGCATCTTCGGCGTCTGGGGTGGCGCGGACCCCCGGGGTGCGCTCGACCACGCCAACACCAACTTCACCGCCGGCCTGCTACGATCAGAAACCATCGGCATCGCCGTCAACAAATGGGGGGCGCGCGACCCCCGCGGTGCCTGGCTCTGGGTGGAACAGCATCTGACCGGCCCGCTCAAGGACCAGGCCCTCACGGATCTCGTCATCGGCTGGACCCGTCAGTCCCCCTCCGTGGCCGCCAAGTGGCTGGAAGGCACCCGCTACTATTCCCAGCCCCTCTTCGCCGCCGTCGGCAGCACCTGGGCGGAGCAGGACCCTCTCGCCGCCGCACACTGGGCCTCAGGCCTGAACCACCCCGACGCACGCCGCACCGCCCAGACCGTCGTTGCCCAGACCTGGGCGGAAAACAGCCCCAGACAGGCTGCGGAGCATTTCACCCCACAGCTTGCCGGCGACAATGGCGTCAACATCGCCACGGTGATTGCCGACATCTGGGGCACCACGGACCCGGCCGCCGCCGCCGCCTGGCTCCAGCAGCTCCCGGATTCCTCAGCCCGCCTCGAGGCCGCCGCCACGCTTGCCACCGTCTGGGCCGCCAGTGACATCCAGGCGGCCGTCGCCTGGAGCCGCTCTCTCTCCAACCCCCAGGTCCGTCGTCAGGTCATCACCCAGATCGGCACCACCTGGGGTGCCATCGAGCCGGACAGCGCCCTGAACTGGCTGAACTCACTGCCCACAGCTGACGCCTCCGCAGGCATCGTCGGCGCCTACAATTCCTGGGCCGCCACGGACGCTGTCGGCCTTGGCGAGTGGATCGCCGCCAATCCTCCCTCACCCGCCATGGACGCCGCCCGCCTCAGCCTCGCGGACGTGCTTTCCGACCAGGACATCGGCTCCGCCATGCAGCTCGCCTTTGACCTCTCCTCCTCCGCCATGCGCGATGACGCCGTCTCCCGCTACTTCCATCACTGGCGGAAGATCGACGAAGACAGCGCCCAGGAATGGCTGGCCAAGGCGCTCCCGGGACTGCCCGGCTCCACCCAGCAGAGGCTGAAACGCGAACAAAACCGCCCCATCGTCGCACGCTGACACAGTGCTGCACCTCACGCCACCAGCGGCAGCGTCAGCGCAAACTCATTCCATTCACCATCCGACCTCACCAGCGCCAGGTCACCGCCATGCGCCAGCGCCAGCGCCAGGGCAATGTTCAGTCCCAGACCATGACCGCTCTGGTTCTCCCCCACCTTCGACCCACGTCGAAAACGCTCGAAGATCCCCACACGGTCCTCCTCGGGAAGCGCCGGCCCCGTGTTGGCGACAGAAAAACGCGCCTGATTGCCCTCACGCTTCACCGTCAGCCGGACCTGCCCGCCCTCCGGCGTGTACTTCGCCGCATTCTCGACCAGGTTTTGCACGATGATCGCCAGATGCCTCTTGTCGGCACACACGGTCAGGCCTGTCTCAATCTCATGCTCCACCTGCAATCGACCATAGGCCAGCGTCTCCAGGTCGTCCAGGGCGGACACCGCCAGCTCCGAAAGGTCAAAGGGCTGGCTTTCCAGACGCAGGCGGCGGGCGTCAGTACGCGCCAGCAGCAGCAGGTCCTGGATCAGGCCGGTGAGACGGCGCACCTGCTTCAGCAGCGTCTCGACCTCCAGCCTGCCGGCAGCATCGAGATGCCCTCCGTCACGCAGGGACTCCAGCCCGGCGCGCAGCACCGCCACAGGCGTCTTCAACTGATGGGACGCATCCGCCGAAAAGCGCGTCGCCGCCTCATACGAGGCGCTAAGGCGTGCGAAGGCATCATTTAAAACCACCGTCAGCCTGGCGATCTCATCCTCGGCCTCCGGCATCGGCAGGCGCTCGGTGAGGTTTTCCACCGAAATGCTCTCCGCTGCGGCAGTCAGCGCGGAAACCGGAGACACGGCCTTCTTCCCCATCCACAGCCCGCCGGCAAAAACCATCAGGCCCACCAGCGGCAGCGTAGTCAGCAGGCCGACCATGACATCACGCATGAAGAACTCCATCTCCGCCAGGCTGACGGCGACATGGATGGAGTAGCTCGGCTCACGAAAGCTTCCGGCACGGCAGGCCTGCCCGCGGACATCAATGGTCCTGAACCCGGGGCTGCCGCTGATGTCCAGACCCTTGAGGTTCGGTGAATGGAACAGCACCTGCTCCTCGGGCCCCAGGATCATCAGGTAATGGTCACGAAGGTCCACGGGAACAAACTTTTCACTCAGGGCATGGCGCGGGTTCACAGGAGCGCCGCGGAAGTTCACCAGGTCACGCACCAGTTCCGCGGCGTTTTCTCGCAGCTCCGAATCAACCTCGTTCAGCAGGCGCAGGCGGATGAAGCCCATCAGGGCGGACGAGCCGACAAGAAGCGTCAGCAGCGTCAGCGCGGCCGAATAGACACCCACCTTGATCTTGAGCGGCCAACGTTTCATTCAGGCTTGATCAGCTGATAACCCACGCCGCGCACCGTCTGGATCAGCGCAGGCCTGCCATCAATCTCCAGCTTCTTACGCAGCCTCATGATGAAGATTTCAACCGTCCTCGTGTCATATTGATGCTCCCTCTGCCAGATCCTCTCGCAGATCTCGTCACGGGTGAATGTCCTGCCGGGCTCACGCATGAAGATCTGCAGCACCTCAAACTCACGCGGTGAAAGCTCGACCTTTTCGCCATGACGCGTCAGCTTCCGGTGCGGGACGTCCATGATCAGATCACCCGCCTCCAGGATGTCCGTCTCATTGAGCGTGCCTCCACGCCTTCCCAGCACCTGCACCCGGGCGACCAGTTCGTCCATGGAGAACGGCTTCGCCAGGTAGTCGTCCGCCCCGGAGGTCAGGCCCTTCACCCGGCTCTCCACGTCACCGCGCGCCGTCAGGATGATCACCCGGGAATCCACATGCTGCCGGCGCAGACGTGACAACACGGAAAAACCGTCCAGTGAAGGAAGGTTCACGTCCAGCACGATGAGGTCCGGACGTGTGTCGAGCGCTGCGTTCAGCCCTTCCAGACCGTCCTTTCGAACAGCGGTAGTGTGCCCTTGCCGGGTCAGCGCCGCAGCGATGTGCCGGGCTAGGTCGGGTTCATCTTCTATGACCAGGATGCGCATGGGGGAATGTGGAATGGATCAGGATCGCTGCAAACCGACAGCTTATTCAGCCTCTTCACGACCGGGAAATGAGGGACCGTAACAGTTCGGTTGGAATTCATCCTCACCATGCAGGACACCACGGAAGCAACTCCGTAACATGATCATTTGGCAATGTTCGCACGATTGAACTGCCCGAAGCGTCTTATCTGACGGCCTTCAAGCCGTTCATGTCCCTCCACCGCATCATCGCCGCCCTGCTTCTGATGGCCCATGCCGTCACGGGCACGTCGTTGATTCCGGGCACCATGGCCGCGCTGGCCGACCTGGAAGGCAGCCATCAGGGCATGATCAGCTTCGGACGCGGTGAGACACGGGTCATTCTCCATCATCGCACGGACGACTACACGCCCGCCGTCGGCGACCACCAGCGTTGCCTCGCCCGCTTGATCGTTCGATTCTGCCGGGCCGGTCAGGGAGGCGACCATCAGATCACAACCGCCGGCGTCAACGGAAGCCTGGACGAGAAACGCCCCGAGGCAGGCAGGATCAGGTCCATCCATGAACTGACGAACCTTCCGGCCACCCACGCCTGGCTCAGCACGCAGCCAGCCTCACAAACGGCCTTCCTTCGGGAAAGACCCTGTGCGCGGCGGCCACGCCCATCACAAATGCTGCCGTCAATTCTGACGGTGCGCATCCTGGTTTGAACCTCGCACATCCGGGCTGATTTCACGGCATGGCATGATCCTGCCGCAGGCCCGTTGACTCCAGGGGCGCACCCAAAACGCCCGTTCGTTCCGCCACCCATCCAAGGCGGATCCTGATTCCAACCAATTCGTTACGGTCCCCCCATTTCATCCATGGCTCCTGCGGCGGAAGATGATCACGAAATTCAATACAGCCGCAGATCCAACCCGCCCGCTTTCATGAAAACACTCCTCACCCGCCTCAGCCTCGGCCTGCTCGGCAGGCTTCAACAAACGCCGGCGCTCCTCGCCGCGCTGGCCCTCGCCGCATCCCCGGCCTCCACCCAGGCCAGCATCGCCTACGGCAGCATCAACAACTTCGACACCGTCAACGACACCGGCCACGTCTGCCATGGCTTCGAGATTGAAATCGAGGACTGCCACACGACCGCCATCACCTACACCTACAACTACAATCACTACGGCGTGCCGAAGATCACCCAGGATGACAGCATCCCC
This sequence comes from Prosthecobacter sp., assembly GCA_044345155.1. Classification (GTDB taxonomy): domain Bacteria; phylum Verrucomicrobiota; class Verrucomicrobiia; order Verrucomicrobiales; family Verrucomicrobiaceae; genus Prosthecobacter. Next base: position 30,006 of record JBIJBP010000043.1, read on the forward strand.
GGTCACCCAAAGACCATCATCCGCTGGGAGAGCAAAAAAAACGCCGACGGCTCCTGGGCATCCTTCACCGCCATTCCCACGACGACCATCGCCCCCACCGACGGCCACCAGTTCACCAACCCCTCCGTGAACTTCGGCGGCGAGCACTTCGGTGTCGGTTACAACATCATGGTCGGCGCCATCCACTACAACTGGCTGGTCGACAACGGCAGCGGCACCCTGGTCCATGGCGGCGCCGTCCAGGTCTCCACCCCCGTCTTCACCTATTACCCGCCCGTCGCCGCAGCGCCGGCCCAGGTCCAGGCCGTCATCGTGCCTCCGCCGCCTCCGGCTCCCGAGCCCAAGGAGTTCGGCAAGGCCGTCTGGGTCAAGGAGATCAAGACAACCACCCACAACAGCAACGAGATCAAGCTGCGTGAACTCGTCAGTGACGATCCCGGCGATCCTGCCGACAAAAACTGGGCGAACGGCGAACCCGATGAAGTCGAGGTCGAGTGGCGCATCCTGCAGAAGAAGAACAGCGCGCCGGACGGCGGCCCCAACAACCAGCTCGCCGCCGCTCCCGAAGACCTGCCCAACGGCGACGAGGTGGTGACCCGCCGCTACGAGTTTTACAAGTATGTCGGTCCGCTCGACGCGGAAACCGGTGAAGCCATGGCGGATGCCGTGGACGCCGACGGCATTCATGGAACCGGCATGCGCACCTACGCCGACCACTTCAATGCCGCCACCGGCGAATGGGTCGTCATCACCGCGGACATGGCGAACGAAGTCATCGTGGGCGACTACACCGGCGCCCAGATGGCGGCCGTGGACGTGGACGCCCCCGTCGGCCTCATCGACCATGTCGGCGAAGCCGAAGTCGGCACGGCCTACGCAGCGCGCACCGTGGTCATCGAAGGCGCCCTGCCCTTCACGGCAACCCAGTCCGGCTCACTGCCCTCCGGCATGGCTTTTGATGAAGTCACCGGCGTGCTTTCCGGAACCCCCACCACCGCCGGCATCTACGCCTTTCAGGTCACCGCCAGCGACGGATACAACGTCGATGTCGAAAAGAAGTACACCCTGACCGTCACTGCGGCAGGCGCGGAACCCGCCCCCGCCAACCTTCTCGACACTTCTTGTTCGCCGGCTGGCTCCGGGACCACCACGGGCGACGGCTCCTATGCGATCGGCGCCAACGCCACCGTCAGCGCCACAGCACAGCCGGGTTATCATTTCCTCAACTGGACCGACAACGGCCAGATCGTCGGCATGAACACCTCCTACACCCTGGCGATGGACGTCAATCATTCGCTGGTCGCCAACTTCGCGCCTGATGTCGTCCAGTGGAGCATCGCCACCAGCGCCTCCCCGGTCGAAGGCGGCACCACGACCGGCGACGGCCTGGTCAATGACGGCCTTGGCACCACGGTCACTGCAACGGCAAACGCCGGTTATGTCTTCAGCAACTGGACCGAGGGCGCCAACATCGTCAGCACCAGCGCCAGCTACACCTTCAACGCATCCGCCAACCGCAACCTCGTGGCGAACTTCACCCAGGCCCCGTCGTTCACCGTGAACACCGCCGCCTCACCTTCAGCCGGTGGCGGCACTTCGGGCGGCGGCAGTTACGCCGCCGGAACCAGCGTGACGGTCACAGCCAAACCGAACGCCGGCTATGCCTTTATCAACTGGACCGAAGGCGGCGCCCAGGTCAGCACCAGCGCCAGCTACACCTTCAACGCATCCGCCAACCGCAGCCTCGTCGCCAACTTCATCCTTATCGGCGGCACACAATACGTCATCACCACCGCCGCATCACCGTTGGTCGGCGGCACCCTCACCGGCGCCGGCAGCTATGCCAGCGGATCCAGCGTGACAGTCACGGCCACGGCCGCGCCCGGCTACAAGTTCTCCAGATGGAAGGAAAACGGCATCAGCGTCAGCAGCAGCGCCAGCTACACCTTCACCGCCACCGCAGGCCGCAGCCTGACGGCCACCTTCATCGAGTCCTACTCGGTCACCCTGCTCTCCTCACCGCCCATCGGCGGCACGACCGAGGCGGACAGCATCTCCTACAAGCTGGATGAAAACGCCCGTGTCGACGCCTTCCCGAACTCTGGATACGAGTTCGTCAACTGGACGGAAAACGGCACGGTGATCAGCAGCGCAAACCCTTACAACTTCAATGTCACCGGCAGCCGCACCCTGGTCGCCAACTTTGCGGTCATCGGCGGTGTCAGCATCTCCGCCAGCGCAGCACCGCTCGCAGGCGGCACCGTCACTGGCGGAGGCAGCGTCGTGAGCGGCACGCCGGTGACTCTCACCGCCACGCCCAATGCGGGTTATGGCTTCATCCACTGGACGGAAAACGGCACCGAGGTCAGCACCAGCCCGGCCTATGGCTTCACCGCGAACGCCAGCCGCACCCTGGTCGCCCACTTTGCCGCAGGCAGCACCCTCAGCACCTCCTCCAACCCGGCCATCGGCGGCAGCACCAGCGGCGGCGGCTTTGTCCCGGCAGGAAACAGCGTCACGCTCGTCGCCACGGCCAGCCCGGGCTACACCTTCCTGCACTGGACGGACGCCACAGGCACGGAGGTCAGCACCAGCGCCAGCCACACGTTCACACCCGCAGGTGATGGCGAGTATGTCGCCCACTTCCTCGCCCCGGCCGTCGGCGTTCATTTCAATTTTGATTCGGCCGCTCCGGTGCCCGCCCTCAACGATGTGGACCCGCTCGATCAGACGGCCGCAGGCATCACCGCGACTTTCTCCGGCTCCACGCCCGGCGACTTCAAGGTGACCACCGAGACGGCCAGTGGAAGCACCCTCTCCCAGTTCACCGGCAACTACCTGGAGTCCACTGCCGACGGTTCCACGCTGACCATTCAGCTCAGCTCTCCCGCCACCGGTGTGAGCATCGACTTTGCCACCGTCGAAGCCGTCAACGCCGAGGTTCCCTCCACGCTTCAGCTCACCGCCTTCGACACCTCCTCCGGCCTGCCTGTCGTGGTCGGCAATGCCATCGCCCACGGCACTGTCACCGCCGGTGACAGCCTGCCTGTCGGCACCCTCACCTTCAACAGCGGCGCAGGCAGCTTTGACCAGATCACAATGCGTCTTCCCGACGCCCCGGTTGGCGCCCTCCGCTTCCTGGTGGACAACCTCCTCGTCAGCCCGGGCTCCAGCACGGGAGGCTCCCTCTCCCTGGCCAATCCCAACTGGAACATCACCCTCACCGACTTCGGCTACTCCGACTTCCTGCTCGACAACACACCCGGTTTCGAGGGCCGCGAGTACCTCAGCGGCGAATGGGGCAGCGCTGTTGCCTACAGCCGCAACGGCCAGGAAAACAACCCCAAATGGCTGGAGCCAAACTTCCTCTATCCCGACTGGCAGACCAATTCCGACTTCCATGTCGTCGAGGGCATTCACGTCATCGGCACCAACCTGGACGGCCTGCCCATCGCCCAGTCGGTCATCGCCAACAACGACCTGGAGGTCACCCTGCGCTTTGAAATGGTGGACACCGTCACCGGAACCCCCATGGGCGTGAAGCCCGCCAGCGCGGCGGGACAGCCGCTCTCCGTCAAAAGCAACCGCTACGTGATGAATCAAACCTTCACGGTGAAAAACATCAGCGGCGCCGCCATCACCAACCTCCAGCTCTTCCACCTGCTGCACGGCTTCATCTCCCAGCGCGGTCAGTTCGACAACCGCAGCTATGTCGGCAACCTCGCCGAATATCAGCACGACATCACCATGTCCGGAATCGACGCCGGGGCCGCAGGTGCGCAAAGCTCATCCATCGGCCTTGAGGACCTCATCGGCTTCCACTCCAAGGTCGCTCCCTCCGCCTTCGAAATCGGTCACTACGGCATCGAGGGCAACGGCATCGACGACCACTCCCTCGGCAAGCCGAGCGACGGTGTCCATCTGTCCATCGAGGACAACTGGACAAACACACCTTATCTCGCCCGCAAGAACCGCGACAGCTTCGAACCCGCAAGCCGCTGGATCTCCGGCGCCCAGCGCTGGGAGCTCGGCAGCCTGACTCCAGGCCAGAGCGTCAGCTTCGACATCCTGCTGAGCCTGCTTACAGGCACCAAGGTCGTCGTGGACGGCGGCGGCACAACCGGCACCGGCGGTCATGGAAGCTGCAACGGCGGCTCCAGCCATGCCGGCGGCGTCGACTTCGAGTTCGAGGACATCGATCAGGAGGGAACCTTCTTCGGTGAATACTCAGAAGCCGATGACGATGAAATGCTCGAGCGCGAAAACGAAGGAGAATTCGCCCTGCCTTCCTTTGAAACCCCCAATGGCACGCGCAGGCAGCGCTGGAACCTGAAGTACAACGGCAGCCACACCGGCGGCATCAAGCTGAAGTTTGCCTACAACCCCGCCCTCCTGCCCGCCGGTTATGATGAAAACCAGCTCTGCATCTATCACTTCAACAACGGCGTCTGGGAAAAACTGGTCGGCAAGGTCAACCCGGCCACCAACACCATCGAGGCCGTCACCCCAAGCCTCTCCCCCTTCATGCTCGGCGTGAACGACGTGATCGTGAAGCCGGATGTGACCCTTTCCGCCGACACCCCGGGGGCGCTCAGCGTTTCCTGGCCGGACTCCTTCACCGGCTGGACGCTTCAGGAAAGCACCGACCTCAGCCCCGGAGGCTGGTTCAACTCCACCCGTCCACTCAGCACCGCGAACGGCACCACCTCGGTCTCCGTGCCGCTCAGTTCCGGCAGCCGTTTCTTCCGCCTCGTGAAACCCTGACCTCACCCGCCTTTCTCATGAAAGCCAACATCGACGACGACTCCTTCGGACCGCAGGCCGATCCCTGCGGCGAATGGTTCGAACGCGCGGTTCACGGTGACGAAGCCGCAGCCTCCCGGCTTTACCGTCACTGCGTCCCCCGGCTGCAGGGCTGGCTGGCCGCACGCATGCCGGACAGCCACGCGGCCGACCTCGCCCATGACGCCCTTTCCCTCGCCTTCCGCAAGCATCACCTCTTCAGGCCGGGCACCTTCTTCATGTCCTGGCTTCGCACCCTGGCATGGCGCGCCGCCATCAACCAGTCACGCAATCACTCACGCGAAAAAAAACGCGTCCTCGCCTGGGTGCAACAGGAGCAGACGGCCGGCTCGGACGATCCCATCCTGGACGAACTCCGCCTTGGCGCGCTGGACCGCTGCCTCTGCTCGCTTCCCACCTCCCAGCGCCGTCTCGTGGACCTGCACTACAACCAGGGCCGCACGAGCCAGTCCATCGCCGATGAACTCGGCCAGAGCCGCAGCGCCGTGGCCGTCGGCCTGATGCGCATCCGTCACAAGTTGCGAACCAACCTCATCTGCATCCAGCATGAAACATGATCATTTGGTAATGAACGAACATCCCCTCAAATCGACCGTTCTTATTCAGCACAACACTGTCCCCATGCGGCTCCCCTCCGTCCAACGCCTGATCGCCTCCCTGCTCCTGATGGCCTACGCCATCACCGGCACGTCGGTCATGCCGGCCGCACTGGCCCTCATGGCCTGCATGGATGGCGGAC
>JBIJBP010000252.1:0-3374 GCA_044345155.1 Prosthecobacter sp.
GTGCGGACGCGGGCGAAGAGGTTGGCGAAGGCGTAATACTGGTCGTAGGTCCACTTTTCCATCGGGTGGTTATGGCACTTCGCGCAGCCGATGGAGGTGCCGAGGAAGGCGACGCTGACGGTCTCGGCGCACTTGGTCGGCTCGTCGTTGAGGATGAAGAAGTTGCCTCCGCCATGCTCCAGCGTGCTGCCGGTGGCGGTGAGCAGGTCGCGCACCATGACGTCCCAGGGCGTGTTGGCGGCGACATGGCGGCGGATCCAGTTGTAGTACGACCACATGGCCTGCGGCATCAGCTTGTCGCCGTTCACCAGCAGCAGGTCGCTCCAGCGGTGGGACCAGTAGTCGACAAACTCCGGCCGCTTCAGCAGCGAGTCGATCAGGCGGTCGCGCTTGTCGGCGGATGAGTCGGCGAGGAAGGCCTTCACCTCCTCCGGCGTGGGCAGCACGCCGATCGTGTCGAGGCAGGCGCGGCGCAGGAATTCCGCGTCCGTGGCCCGCTCCGAGGGCGGGATGTTCAGCTCGCGCAGCTTGGCCAGCACATGCTCGTCGATGAAGTTGCGCGGCTGCATCGAGGCAAACACGGCCTCCTCCACCTTGCCGGGCTGGGGCACCGTGACGGTGGCGACGCTTAACAAACTGAGATACCACGCACTGACCGTGCCCTCGCCGGCGCCGGTGACCTTCACCAGGCCGTTGTCATCCACCGTGGCCACACCGGCGTTGGTGGCGTTGAACTTGCACCAGCGTGTCACGTCCTCGCTGCGGCCGTCGCTGAACTTCGCGGTCACCTTCAACTGCACGCTCCGCCCCGCCTGGGAGACCAGGTGCGGCTCCGAGACGCTGAGTGAGATGATGCGCGGGTCGTCCGCCTTCGGACCCGGGGCGCCCGCCGCGATCCAGTCCACGATGATCTTGTACTCCGGCGAGTTCACATCAAAGCGCCGGTCGCCCTTGTGCGGCACCGCCTTGACCGACTTCAGCAGGAAGAGGCTGCGGGCGGGATCCTCCAGCGTAAGCCGCCGGCCGTTGGCGCTGCGCGTGATGGAGAGCCAGTCGCCCTCGTCATCAAAGCCACGCAGGGAGAGCCGGAAGCCGCCCTGGCCCGCTGCGGCGCCATGGCAGGCGCCCATCGCGCAGCCGTAGCGGGTGAGGATCGGCTGGATGGTGTTGCGAAATGACGGCACCTCGGCGGCGAAGGCCGGAAGGGCGGACAGCAGCGCAAGGAGCAGGCTGGAGGAGGCACGGGACATGGGACGCCTAACCATACGTTCTCCAAACCCCTCTTTCCATGGATGATGCCGCTTTGGAATTGCGTGATGCCTCCCCGGCCCCGCCACGCTTTCGGCCAGGTTTTGAAAAAGCTGCGTAAAATCCGCAGCCCGGGCGGAGATATGTGGACGGACCGACGAATGCTCTCCTCCTCCTCCGACACCGAACGCCACCATCGCTTCCTGCGCCTTTTCACGGCCCATGAACCGGCGCTCCGTGCCCATGTGCGACGGCTGGTCCCCTCGCGGGCCGACGCCGACGACGTCATGCAGGAGGTCAGCGTGGTGCTCTGGGACAAGTTCGACACGTTCGAGGAAGGGGGCGACTTCCGCGCCTGGGCCTTCGGCGTGGCGCGCTTCGAGGTCCTGGCCTGGCTGCGTGACCGGGGGCGCGACCGGCTGGTGCTGGATGAGGAGGCCGTCGCCCGTATCGCCGAGGAGGCCAGCGTCGACGAGCCCCGGCTGGAACGGCAGCGCGAGGCCCTGGAGCAGTGCATGCAGAAGGTGCCCGCCGCCCAGCGCGGGCTGCTGATGCTGGCCTACCAGGAAGGCGAGAGCATCCAGGAGATCGCCCGGCAGAGCGGCCGCAGCACCGCCGGCTTCTACCAGTGGCTCCATCGCATGCGCCGCCTGCTGCTCGACTGCATCCGGCGCTCGCTCTTCAACGAGGAGGCGGCGTCATGAAGACGGAGCTCGACACGCTGATCGACGCCTACCTGGACGGCAGCATCTCCGCGCCGGACATGCGGCGGTTGAACCAACAATTGAACCAGGATGTGGAGGCCAGGCGTGCCTTCACGGAGATGCTGAACCTGGATTCCGCCCTCGCCGCGCTGGCGGCAGGCCATGTTCCGGTCCGGCTGGCAACGCCTGTCTTCCGGCCTTTACGCTGGAAAAGCAGCGCCGCCGCCCTGGCCGCCTGCCTGGCCCTGGCCGCCCTTGTCTGGTGGTGGCAGCAGCCCGGCCCCGCCTTTGCCACCGTGGAAAAGGCGGCGGGCATCGCGGACTTCGCCGAGCACAGGTCACTGCGCGGCGAACGACACACCATCAGCGCCGGCTCCGTCTCGCTGCTGACCGAACGCGGGGCACGGATCGTCATCGAGGCGCCTGCCGAGTTCTGGTTTGAATCCGGCCAGCGCCTGCACCTGAAGCGCGGCCGCCTCGCCGCCGAGGTGCCGCCTCCGGCCAAGGGCTTCACGGTCATCACGCCCTCCGGCGATGCCGTGGACCTCGGCACGCGCTTCGGAGTCGATGTCCCGGCGGCGGGCGCCGCCGAGGTGCATGTGTTCCAGGGCGAAGTCATCGCCAAGGCGGTCGGCGACGCCGCCCGCAAAAGCCTGCGTGAAGGCGATGCCGTGAGCCTCGACCAGGGCGCGAGCACCGCCCGCGACCTGCGTTCCGCCGCCTTCATCCAGCTCGATGAAATGCGGGAGCTAAGCGCCGGGCTCGACGCCGGGCAGCGTGCCCGTTCGGACGTGGCGCTGGCCCGCCTGAGGCAGGACCCGGCCCTGATCGCCCTGCTTGATTTCGAGACACCGGACTCGGCCGCCCTGCCGGGCGTCTTCCGCAGCGTCCAGGGCCGCTGGCCGGGCTCGCACGCGCCGGAGTTCGTCGAAGTCGGCGACCACCTGAAGCTTGACGCCGGGGGCGGTCGTGACTGGCCGCAGCTCACCCTGGCCGCCTGGGTCCGGCTCGACCGGCTCGGCGAGCCCTACCAATCTTTGCTTCATACGGACGGCTGGGAGTCCAGCAATCCCGGCCAGGTCCACTGGATGATCACGCATCATGCCACCATGCGGCTCGCCCTGCGTGGCAACACGCTGGCCGCAGGGTTCGAAAACCCCGGAGGCAACCCCGACTCCCTCACGCCCGTGCTGCCGGAGCAGGGTCGCTGGGTGCATCTCGCCGCCGTCTATGACGCCCCGGCGAAAACCGTGCGCTTCCACCTCAACGGCAGGCTCGACCGGGAGGTGCGCCTGGACGTGGCGCATCCCGCCCGCCTCGGCCCCGCCCAGATCGGCAACTGGAACCGCAACGACCGCCGCCTGAGCGGCCGGGTGGATGAGCTCATTTTGTTAGGCCGGGCCATGAGCGAGGCGGAGCTCC
>JBIJBP010000156.1:0-11196 GCA_044345155.1 Prosthecobacter sp.
GCATGGCTTCGGCGGTGGTCTTTGGCAGGCTGTTGTTTGGCTGAACCTGGGTCCGACGGCAGCCCCATGCTTGACGAAGGGCGGACTGACTGGCTAGTGCATGGTCCGATCTTGCCGAATGCTTCAAATCTCCCAGCTCACCGTTCCCGTCGACTACACCGATGCCGGCCTGCGCCAGGCCCTGGTGAAGCGTCTGGGCATTGCGGACCAGGAGTTGCTGGGCATGTGGGTGAAGCAGCGGGCGATCGATGCACGCCGCCAGCATGTGGCCTTCAGTTTTACCCTGCTGGCGGAGGTCAGGGATCAAGCCCGGGTGCTTGGGCAGCATGAGGGCACGCCCCAGGTCATCGCCGCGCCTGACGAAACTTATCGCGAGGTGCGGCCACGTCCGGATCATGTCGTCTCCGGCCGACCCGTGGTGGTCGGGACGGGTCCCTGTGGGTTGTTCGCGGGGCTGCTTCTCGCAAGGGCCGGACGTCGGCCGATCCTGCTGGAACGCGGCAAGGCGGCGGGGGATCGTGCCAGGGACGTCACGGGTTTCTGGCGCCGTGGCTGGGATTTCAACCCCGAGTCGAACGTCCAGTTTGGGGAAGGGGGCGCGGGCACTTTTTCCGACGGCAAGCTCTACACCCAGATCCGGGACCGTGAGCATCGCATTCCCTGGCTGCTGAAGGAGATGGTGGCTGCGGGTGCGCCGGAGGACATCCTGGTCAAGGCTCGTCCGCACATCGGCACCGACCGCCTGATCAAGGTGGTTCGGCATATCCGTGAGGAGATCCTTTCGTTGGGCGGCGAGGTCCGCTTTGAATCACGAGTCACCGATGTCGTCATCGAGGATGGCGTGATGCGCGCCGTGGTGCTGGCGGACGGCAGTGTCATCGAAGGCTCGCCCATCATCCTTGCCGTCGGCCACAGCAGCCGCGACACCTTTGAGATGCTGCACCGGCATGGCGTGCCGCTGGAGGCCAAACCCTTTTCGATCGGCGTGCGCATCGAGCATCCGCAGCGTTTTGTTGATGAGATGCTCTACGGCCGGTGGGCGGGGCATGCGAGGCTTGGCTCAGCGCCTTATAAGTTTGTGGCGCATTGCCCGACGGGCCGTGCGGCCTACAGCTTCTGCATGTGCCCGGGCGGCCTGGTGGTCGCGGCAAATTCGGAACCGGGCATGGTGGTCACCAACGGCATGAGCAGCTATGCCCGGGCGGAGGCGAACGCGAACAGCGGCTTCATGGTGGATGTGCGGCCTGAGGACTATGGTGAGGATTCAGTGCTCGCCGGGATTGAGTTTCAGCGCAGCATTGAGCGCGCGGCCTTCCGGCTTGGCGGAGGGAGCTACCATGCTCCAGCGCAGTTGTTAGGCGACCTGCTTGCCGGAAGGGCTTCCAAGGGACAGGGGAGCGTGAAGCCGAGTTACGAGCCGGGTGTTGTCTGGACGGATCTGCGCGAGGTGCTGCCGGAGTATGTGATCGCGACCCTGAAGCTCGCCGTGCCGCAGATCAGCAGGAAGCTGCCTGGCTACGGGCTTGAAGACGCCGTGCTGACTGCGGCGGAGACGCGCAGCTCATCGCCGGTGCGGATTCCCCGACATGCCGAGACTCTGGTCTGCGAGGGAGTCGGGCAGTTTTATCCGGCTGGTGAGGGAGCGGGTTATGCCGGCGGCATCATTTCCGCCGCCGCCGACGGCATGAGAGTGGCCGAGGCGGTGCTGAGGTTGTGAACCTGCGTTTGAATTTGGCTGACACGCAAGAGAACCCTCCAGGCGGGGCGTATGCTGCGGATGCACAAGCTGTTCTTAACGATCCTGGTTCTTGCCACCGCTCTGCAGGCGGCGCCTTATCCTGAAAAGACCCCTGACACGCCGGGAAACCGGATGCTTCAAGGCTACTGGGAGCGTCAGGTGCGTGAGATCGAGCAAAACGGCGGGCTCGCGGACATCCAGTCGGCGGAAGATTGGAGGAGCAAGGCGCCGGTTTATCGCCGGCAGCTGGCGGAGATGCTGGGCCTGGACCCGATGCCGGCGAGGACGCCGCTGCAGGCCACGAAGACCGGCGATCTGGTCGGTGACGGCTGGCGTGTGGAAAAGATGCACTACCAGGCGGTGCCCGGTCTCTATGTCACCGCGAACTTTTATCTGCCAACCAGGGTCGAGAAGCCGTTGCCTGCGGTCCTTTATGTCTGCGGTCATGCCAACGTGGTGAAGGACGGGGTCAGCTACGGCAACAAGACGGGTTATCATCATCACGGCATCTGGTTTGCGCGTCATGGTTACGCCTGCCTCATCATCGACACCGTGCAGCTTGGCGAGATCAGGGGCGAGCATCACGGCACCTACAGCAAGGGGCGCTGGTGGTGGTTTTCGCGGGGTTATACACCCGCCGGGCTGGAGGCCTGGGCTGGCATCCGCGGGCTGGACTATCTGGAAACCCGGCCGGAGGTGGACAAGACACGGTTTGGTGTCACCGGGCGCAGCGGTGGCGGAGCCTACTCGTGGTGGGTGGCGGCGCTGGATGAGCGTATCAAGGCGGCGGCCCCCACGGCAGGAGTGACCAACATGCGCAACCATGTCGCCGACGGCTGCATCGAGGGGCACTGCGACTGCATGTTTTATGTGAACACCTACCGCTGGGACTATGACCGCCTGGTGGCGCTGGTGGCTCCGCGCGCCCTGTTGATCTGCAATACGGACAAGGATTCCATCTTCCCCATCGACGGCGTTTTCCGCATTCATCAGAGCGTCCGGCGCATCTACCAGATGCTGGGGGCGGACGACAAGCTGGGCCTGCAGGTGGCTGAGGGGCCGCACAAGGACCTCCAGCCGCTGAATGTCGGTGCGTTTCATTGGTTCGAGCGTCATCTGAAGGGGGCGGACCCGATGGCCGTCCTGGATGAAGGGGCGAAGAAGCAGCTGGAGCCGGAGCAGCTGAAGGTCTTTGCGGAGCTGCCGAAGGATGAAAAGAACACCACGATTGATGAGGTCTTTGTGCCAAGGGCCGATGCACCGCAGGTGCCCGGTTCCTCCGGGGAATGGGCACATCAGAAGGAGGGCTGGATGACTGCGCTGAAGGAGAAGGTGCTGGCGGGCTGGCCGAAGGATGCCACCGTTGGTTCCTCCAGAAAAGAGGGCCGCAGCGAGCGCGATGGCGTGGAGATGACGGCGTATGACTTTGAACCCGAGCCCGGCATCCGCCTGCGCCTGCACCTGGCCCATCGGGCCGGTTTGCGCCTGGAGGACCTGGAACTGGTGGCCTTGAACGTGCTCGACGCCGAGGGCTGGGAAAACTTTCGCCGCACCTATCAAGGCCGGTTTGGCCAGCACATCGAAAGCACGGCCAGGGTGGAGCCGGATGAAAAGGCCTTTGAGAGCGAGCAAAAGATGTTCGGCCATTTTAAATGGGGCATGGCCTACCTGGCGCCGCGTGGTGTCGGGCCGACGGAGTGGACGGGCAGCGAAAAGGCGCAGACGCAGCGACTGAGGCGTTTTTATCTGCTGGGCCAGACGGCGGACTCGATGCGGGCCTGGGACATCCGTCGTGCTGTGCAGATGCTGAAGCAGGTGGCCGGGCTTGAAAAGAAGCCGCTGTGGATCCAGGCGCAGCGGGACATGGCGGTGAACGCCCTTTATGCCTCGCTTTTTGAGGCCGGCATCACGCGCCTGGACCTGCATGGACTGCCGGCGAGCCATGCCTCGGGACCGGCCTACCTGAATGTGTTGAAATACCTCGACATCCCGCAGGCGGCGGCCCTGGCGGCGGAGCGGACGCGTGTGATCATCTACAGCGCCGACGAAAAGGCCTGGGCCTACCCGGCCGGCGTGGTGAAACTTCTCGGGCTTCCGGACAAGCAGTGGCAGATCCGCAGGCCGGTCGCCGAGTGAAGGCTCTCGTTCAGGTCAGACACACTTTACCATGGCGCCGTTTTCCATGGATTCCCAGACAGCCTCGACGACACGCATGTAGCAGACGCCTTCGGTAAAGTCGGGGCGGGGGCGTGGCGAAGAGGGATCGCGGACAGCGCGAATGAAGTCGGCTTCGACCGTCCATTCGCGCTGAAGTTCGGAAGGCACGGGCACCGTGACCGGGGCGGATTTGGGACCACCCAGCGTGATTTCATCGGTGGTGAAGTCGTAGGTCAGCGTGCCGCCGCTGCCGTAGATCCAGAGCTTGTCACCCGGCGCATGGGCGGCGACACCGCTGAACATGAGCGTGGCCTCCAGGCCGCTGCGGAAGCGGGCGAGGATGTTGACGAAATCAGGGATCTCCACCTGGTAGCCCTGGCGTTCAGGAATGACAACGCGCCCCCTGGCGCCGACTTCGACGATGTGTCCGAGCCAGCGCTGCAGCACCTCGATGTAGATGCCCAGGGTCAGGATTTGAATGCCGCTGACCTCGATCTTCTGCCGCCAGTGGGCGGGTTGCGAGGCATCCAGCCAGGCTGCATTGAAGCTGTGCAGCACGGCGTGATAGGGGGTGCCGATGGCACCTTCCTCCAGCAGCTTTTTCATCATCCCGCCGTTCTTCATGCCATGTGGCGCGGGGCAGATGGCGGTGACGAGTTCGGGGTAGCGGATGGAGGCCTCCCACATGCGTTCGGCTTCGGGAAGCGTGGCGGCCATGCGGGCCTGGGTGAAGACATGCTTTCCGCATTCAAGACCGAAGCAGCTCGCGTCATGGTGCAGGCAGGGCGGTGCGCCGACCCAGACGATGTCCACATCCTCGTTGTCCACGACATCCTCCCAGCGGGCATAGATCCGGGCGTCGGGAGCCCATTCGGCGCAGAAGGCCTTGGCGCTGGTGGTGGAGGAATTGGCGACTGCGGTGATCCGGACGTTTTCCAGGGCGCTCAGGCCTGGCATGTGGCGCTGTTTGACGATGCCGCCGGCGCCGACGATGCCGATGCGAAGGGGTGATGGGGTGGACATGATGAAAAAATGATGACGGGCCACGCTGAAAAACTCAAACATTCCATGCAGAAAAAGCCAACTTTGTGCTTGCAGGATCGTCAGTCTGTCACAGAATGACGGCCCAACAGAAAAGCGGGTGTAGCTCAGTGGTAGAGCACTTCCTTGCCAAGGAAGATGTCGCGCGTTCGAATCGCGTCACCCGCTCCACTTTTCGGTCCAGCTAAATCGGAAGTTCATAGGAAGCTGTAAGCTCTCGTTCCATTGGTTGATCTCAATCGGTCTGCTGCTACTGCGGGTTCATGTCCGTCCAGCCGCCCAGGAAATTTAACCCGTATCCCTTTGCCTACCATCGGGAGTTGGAAGTTCGCATTGAGAACCTGACCAATGAGGGGAAGGGCGTGGCGCGAGTCGAAGGCTGGGTGGTATTCGTGCCCTTTGCCCTGCCAGGTGAGCTGGTGCGCTGCCGGATCTTTCGCAACCACAAGAACTACAGCGACAGCGACCTGGTGGAGGTGATCGAAGCTTCACCCGACCGTGTGCCGCCGGTGTGCGAAATCTTCGGCACCTGCGGAGGCTGCCAATACCAGCACCTCGCCTATGAACGTCAGCTGGAGTGGAAGCGCCGTCAGGTGGAGGAGCTTCTCCGGCACATGGCGCGTATCGAGCATCCGGTGCTACCGGTGATCTCGTCCCCGAAGCAGTATGGTTACCGATCCAAGATCACGCCGCATTTTCATCGCCCGAAGGATGGATCCGTGGGGGAGATCGGCTTCCTGCGAGTGGGAACCCGCAACTCGATGGTTGATGTCACGAACTGCCCCATCGCCATGCCCGGGCTGAACGAGGCGCTGACCCGGGCGCGTGAGGCCGCCAGGGCGGGCAGTTTCAAGAATGGAGCCACGATCCTGCTGCGTGCCGCCGCCAATGGCGTGCTGACCCGTCCCGATGCCATTGCCGTCGAACAGGTGGGCGAGGTGCAGTTTGAGTTTCAGGCGGGGGACTTTTTCCAGAACAACCCCTTCATCCTGCCGGAGTTCGTGGGTTATGCGGTCCGGGAAGCCAGGGCGAGCGGGGCGAGGTTTCTGGTCGATGCCTACTGCGGCAGCGGTTTGTTCGGCATCAGCGCAGCCCTGGCGTTTGAGGAGGTCATGGGCGTGGAAATCTCTGAGACGGCCGTGCAGAAGGCGGCTCACAATGCCGAGATCAACGGCCTGAAGAACTGCCGCTTCCTGGCGGCGGACGCGACGGCGATCTTTGGGCAGGTGCCTTATGCTGGCGGTGAAACCGTGGTCATCATCGACCCTCCGCGCGCGGGATGCAGCGTCGAGTTCCTTCAGCAGTTGTTCGCCTTTGCACCTAAGCTTGTCGTCTACATCTCCTGCAATCCGGCCACCCAGATGCGTGACCTCGTGCAGTTCACCGAAGCGGGCTACCGGCTTGGCAGCGTGCAGCCCTTTGATCTTTTCCCGCAGACCAAGCACCTGGAGTGTGTGATGACGCTTTCGCGGGAGGCTCAAGGTTGACGTGCTGCAGGGAACGAGGGCGTGACTGATCCATGGAAGGCTTCTTTTTTCTCCATTCGACAGGCGCACAACCCTTGCTCTAAATCCCGCGCTTTCGTCTCCATGTCCAATTCCTCCATTTTCGAACTTTTTTCCCTTCAAGGCCAGACTGCCATTGTGATTGGCGGTACGGGTGAGCTCTGCGGTGCCATTGCCGAGGGCTTTGCGTCCGCCGGTGCCGAGGTCGTCCTGGTGGGCCGTGATCCGGCCAAGGCGGAAAAGCGGCTGGAGGCCATCCATGCGGCGGGCGGACAGGGTTATTTCATCAGTGCGGACGCCTCGAAAAAGGCGGACCTGCAGCTGCTGCTCGACCAGGTGATCGAACGTTCCGGCGGCTGCCAGATCCTGGTCAACGGGGCCGGGGTGAACTCGCCGACTCCCTTCCTTGATATTCCGGAGGAGGAGTATGACCGGATCATGAACATCAACACGAAAGGCGTTTTCCTGGCCTGCCAGGTGTTCGGCAAATACTTCGTCGAGAACAAGCTGCCCGCCTCCATCATCAACCTGGGCTCCATGTCCGGCCTGATCCCGCTGAGCCGCGTGTTCACTTATTCCATGTCGAAGGGCGCGGTGCACAACCTTTCCAAGAACCTGGCGCGTGAGTGGGCGCCGAATGGCATCCGCGTCAACACGCTGGTCCCCGGTTTCTTCCCTGCCGAGCAAAACAAGAAGGTGCTGGTGCCGGAGCGCGTGGCGAAGATCATGAGCCACACGCCGATGAACCGCTTTGGTGAGGCACGCGAACTGGTGGGAGCGGCGCTGCTGCTGGCCTCTAATGCAGCCTCCTCCTTCATCACCGGCCATGAGATGGTGGTGGATGGTGGTTATGCCTCGATGACGATCTGAACCGTGCCACGCCTGATGCCATGAGTGACTGGAATCCTCCCCAAAGCGTGAATCTGGTGGACCTCGGGTTCATGGACGCACGCAGCAAGCTGATCGACCTCGCGGCATTTCTGGACCGTGTTCAACGTGCCGGTCAGGAGGGTGATTTTCGGATTCAGGCGCTGAAAAATGCCATCGGACTGCTTTCGATCGAGGAACCCGCCCGTGCCAGGGAGGTGTTGCTGAGCTTCAGCGATCCAAGCCAGGAGCCGGTGGAAAAGGCGGCGATGCAGGGGGCGATCGGCGCTTTTCGAAGCTGAACCGAAACAAAGGGGGCGGCTTAGCGTGGATGTTCAGCGTCCCGGGATGCCTGCGACTTCGGAGAGGAACACCCAGTTCCTTGTGATCAGGGTGCTCACGAAAATGGCAAGGAACAAGGTGACTGCCTTGGAGATGAAACGCCATTGTCGCAGGGCGCGCTCCAGCCCAAGGCCGATGATCATGACCACAATGGGCGTCCAGAGGCAGGCGTGGACGAGCAGGCGTTCCTGGGTGCCATACCAGGAGACGATGGAGATGCTCCAGATCAGTGTGGCGATGAGCCCGAGGGCCAGGGGTTCCCTGCGGGCCCTCCAGATCATGCCTGCGGAAGCGAGCGCGATGATCAGAAGCCAGCCACCGGTCAACCCATGGTGGAGGCCAAGCGTTGACCAGTCGCTCCTGTTCAGGATGACCTTGGAGCGGGTCTTGTCTGGCACGGCGGTCACCTGGGCCGGAGTCACGATGTTGGAGACAAAGATTTCACGCGCGATCAGCGGCGCCGTGTCCGTGGTCGCCTGCCATTCAGTGCGCAGGGCCAGAACGTCCTTCCAGGTGGCAGGCAGCGGAGAAGAGCGTGGATAGATTTCGCGTTGCAGGTTCGCCAGGCCGAAGCTGAGGGTGATGGCGACAGGCACGAGAAGCAGCGGCCTGATATTGAAGCCGCCGGTTTGCGCGCGGTCCTGGGCGCAGCGGGTGAGGGCCATGATCAGGCAGGGGATGATGTTTCCCACGAAGCAGCTCACTGCATAGACATAGGTTGCGAGATGCCAGACGGGCTTGGCCAGGGCGCCCCTTGCGGTGATGGAGGCCATGAGGGCTGCTCCCAGGCCGGCGAACATCCAGGTCTCAGGCAGGGGGGCCATGATCCAGGCGCAGGTGCCGGCACCGAAAGTCATCGCCATCAGCAGGGCGCGCAGGGAGTGTGCGCCCGACCAGAGCAGGGTGTGGTAGACCATGACCACGGCAAGGGCTGCTGCAAGGCAGGTGAGCATGGCGACGCCGTGGCGGGCAGCCGCGGCCTCAGGCTGTCCGAGCAGCTTCCAGCCCCGGGTGAAAAGCTGTGCCAGCGGCTGGTGCAGCAGGGTGAATGCAGGATGAACCGCAGTGACGCCACGGTGGTCGGCGCTGCGATCTCCGGTCAGGTCGAGGAAGACGGTCTGGGTACGGGCGCTGAAGATGATGCCGTCTCTGATGTAAATGGGGGTGTCCTTGAACTTCAGGTGGGCTGAGAAGAAGAGGCTGTAGAAGGCCACGGCGAGCAGGGCTCCGAGACCGTGCCAGCGCATAAGAACCCTGGAAGTGTCCGAGGCGCGCTGGCGTGGGACGGCATGTTGCGGCCCTGGGACCGGGGTGCTGAATCCGGCGACTGGAGTCGTCATGATGGGACAACCTTTAGAAATACTTCTTGTTGAAGAGCAGGCGGGCCAGCTCCTGGCATCGCGTCTGGAGCTTCTTCAGGCGCTGATGAAGGGCGTCGATCATGGCGGCCTGTCCGGGATTCTGCGAGCGCAGGCTGTCGCAGTTGAGCGTGATCTGATCCACGGCGATCTTGAGCTCCTTCAGCTTGCGGCTTTCATCGGGCGTGATGCGGCTCTCATAGAGCGTGTGGTGCAGGATGTCGGTTTCTCTTTCCAGATATGAAACAGCATTGGAGAGGGCGGGCAGGCCCCCGACAAGGGCGCCGGTGTTGGGATCGACCTGCGGTGTGTTGGGCATGTACCTGCCCGGGCGCTGGGGAATGACAGACTGGGGCTCCGCCGGCAGGCCACCGTCGCGGGCGTTGATGAGCGTGGGGGTGATGAAGAGCATCAGGTTCTTGTGGTTCTTGCTCTTGCTGTCGTACTTGAAAGCCTTGCCCACGAGCGGGATGCTTTGCAGGAACGGCACGCCGGACTTGCCTTCGCGTTCACGGGCTTCATCAAGGCCGCCGACGGCGACGGTGTAGCCGGAGTCGACCTCGACGGGCGCGGAGTAGACTCGCGATGATGCCACGGGGTAGGGGTTGCCGGAGATGACCTCCGTGCCGACGATGCTGGAGACCGTGACCGCCATGTTCATCAGGATCCGGTCGCCGTCCATGCGCTTGGGCAGGATGTTGAGCACGGTCCCAATGGGCAGGTAGGCGATCGACTGGGAGGTGGTGGCCCCGGCTCCGACGGTGGCGGAGGACTGACCGTCAAGCACCGGCTGGTTGACGACGCTGCGGATGGCAACTTCACGGTTGTTCAGGGTGACCATGCGTGGGTAGGAGGTGGTCTGGGTTTCCTCATCACGAAGCAGTGCGCGAAGCTTCACATTGATGTCCTGGGCGCTGAGAATGCCCAAGGCCGGCCATCCCAGGGCACCGCCTGCGGCATTCAAATTGGTCGGGGACCACAAGTTGGCCAGGTCAGTGCGAAAACCCCCATTGGTCTGGATCTGGTTGAAGGTGACCGTGGTGCCGTCCGCCCCGGACTTGACGTCCTTGACCTGGTTGAAGGTTCCGTTTTCAAAGGTTCCACCCCAGTCAATGCCGAACTCGCGCTTGGGATCGCGTGATGTCTCAATAAACTTCACTTCCAGGGCGATCAGAGCCTGCGGCTGGTCCGCCACTTTGATAAAGTCCTCCACCCACATGTGCTGGAGACGCGTTGCTACGACATAAAGGGTGTTCGAGTCCGACTTCCAGATGACCTTTGGCTTGCGGAAGGAGCTGAGTTCGTTGGAGTTCATGGCCTTCGACATCGGATCCACCGCACCTCCGGTCATTCCAGAAAGCAGGCCGCCCACTCCTGTTGCCGCCCCTCCTGCGGCTTCGGCGCCGGATTCATCTGAGGAAAGCCCCAGCAGGTCGCGGATGTCACGAATGATTTCGCTGGGCTTCATGGAGAAGGTTTCCTGCACGCCCTGAAGGTTGAGTCCGCTTGACATGCCTCCTCCACCACCTCCACCGCTGCTGCCACCACCTCCGCCTGTGGTGCCGCCACCGCCACCACCCATGCCGCCCGTGCTGATTTTCTCCACACGTTCAAGGGCGTTGTTCCGGATCAGGTAGGACTTGCCGATGAGCTCACGGTCATCCGCAGGCCTGAAGTAAAAGATGCCATTTTCATAGATGACTGTAAGACCATTGGCCCGGCACACCGTCTCAAGCACCGCAAACGGTGCCGCCTTGATGGAGAAGGTGGTCAGCTTCGAAGCCTCGGGGCTGTCCTGCGGCAGGGAGATGAACGGGATCCCTGAATCCGTTGCCAGGAAGCGGATGACATCTCCCAGCATGGCCTGTGAGAAGTCGTACTGATTAGGAGCTGCCTGCCGCAGTGGGGCTGCAAAGCCCTCGTATTGAGCCGATGACTGCTGAGGGTTCGAACCGAAAAACTGCGCAATAGCCAGGCTGGGGACCGCCAGAGAGATCAGGCAGGCAGATAGATTCAGAAGAGAGCGCATTGGAAATAATTTATTATGGAAAATATAATAAATGTCTTAAAATTACTCAAATTAAATTTATCACTTTTCAATACTAACTATTTTCGAGGCTGAAGTGTGAGGGGTTTGGATGGCATTTTTGGACAAAAATGTAAAAACCATAAATAATGCTTCACAAAC
>JBIJBP010000157.1:0-11123 GCA_044345155.1 Prosthecobacter sp.
CCATCTGGTAGGGCTGAAAGACGTAGCTGCGGATCTGGCTGCCCCAGCCGATGTCCATCTTCTCGCCATACTGGCGGGCGACCTCGGCCTGACGCTTGTCTTCCTCAATCTGGTAAAGCTTGGCCTTGAGCATGGCGAGGGCCTTGGCACGGTTTTTCGGCTGGGAACGCTCGACCTGGCAGGCCACGATGACGCCGCTGGGAATGTGGGTGATGCGGACAGCGGTTTCGACCTTGTTGACGTTCTGGCCGCCTTTGCCACCGGAGCGGTAGGTGTCCACCTTCAGGTCTTCATCGCGGATCTCGATGTTGATGTCCTCCTCGTTGTCCGGAATGACGTCGATGGAGGCGAAGGAGGTGTGGCGCTTCTTGGCCGCATCGAAGGGGGAGATGCGTACCAGGCGATGCACGCCGCGTTCGCATTTGAGGAAGCCGAAGGCGTTTTCGCCCTGGATTTCGAGGGTGGCGGAGCGGGTGCCCACATCATCGCCCTCCTGGTGGTCGATGATCTGCACCTTGCAACCATGACGCTCCGACCAGCGGACATACATGCGCATCAGCATGTCGGCCCAGTCGCAGGCCTCGGTGCCGCCGGCGCCTGCGTGGATGGTCATGAAGGCGCTGCCACGGTCAAACGGCCCGGAAAGCAGCAGGTCGAGCTCATAGGTGGCGATCGCCTTTTGCAGGGCGTCGAATTCCACCTGCACCTCCTTGATGCTCTGTACGTCCCCCTGCTCCTTGGCGAGCTCAATGAGGACGGGGAAGTCTTCGACACGGGATTCAAGCCCGCCGAGGGGCTCGATCTGTTTTTTAATGACGTTGGCTCGGTCGATGACCTTTTTGGCGGAGTTCTGGCTGTCCCAGAAACCCGGCGCGGTCATTTTATGTTCCAGAGCTTGTAGCTCTTCGGTCAGCTTGGGGACGTCAAAGATACCTCCGGAGTTCGATCAGGCGGCCTTTAAGGCTCGCCACGTCGAACGCCTGGAGGTCAGTCAGGACGGACTTTTGAGTCGTTTCCATGGGGTGCTGGCCGTAAGTCATGCGGTCAGTTGATGCAAGGGCGATTTCACAGCCTTTCGCGGGGGCCGAGGCGTCGTCGCGTTTCATCATCACTGGTTCGGGCTCGGACGGTGATGAAGGCGCTGGCGCTGAGGATGGCGGCGCTGCAGAGGATGCCCAGGGTTTGAAAGGACATCACCTGAAGGGCGGCGAAGGCCAGGGGAGGGGCGAGCAGTCCGCGGAAGCCGGTCAGGAAGGAATGCACGCTCATGTATTCGGCCACGGCGTGCTTCGGGGCAAGCTTGGTGACCCAAAGGCCCCAGGTGACGTTGCCGCCGGCGTTGGCCATTCCCCAGAGGCCCATGCCCACGCACCAGGAAAGATATCCCTGGCCGACGAAGAAGGTCAGGATGGCCACGGCAAAGATGACGTTGAGGATGGAGCGGACGGTAAACAGCCCGACACGGTCATAAATGAGTCCCCATGGGTAGGAGCTGATCATCCTGACGGCGACCGGCACGACGCCGGTGATCCAGGCGACCTCGCGCTCCGGCAGGTTGATGCCATGCCTGGGGTTGGCGAGATATTCCACGAAGAGGCTGGCGGCGACCAGGTTGCCGATTCCCATCATCATCCAGGAGATGAGCAGCGTGCGGAAGTCACGGTCATCCCTGACCCAGCGCAGGGCTGACCAGAGGCGCGCGCCGCCTTCGGAGCTATCCCAGGCGACGGCGGGCAGTCCATGCGTCCACCAGCCGGAGAGGAAGCCGCTGGCGGCAAAGCACCAGAGAAGCCAGACATAGTTCTCCACCTGAAGGCCGAGCAGCCAGCCGCCGAAGAAGCCAAAGCCCACGGCGGCGGCCGAGCGTGTCACGCCGGTGATGGCGTAGAGCCTGCCGCGCTGGGCCTCGGGATAGTTGAGGCGGTAGATCTGGGTCATCAGCGGGATCTGCATGGAAAAGCAGAAGAGACCCAGGCTCAGGCCGATGATGAAGACCCAGGGCTCCCGGGGGAACAGGGCCGCCGTCGCCATGCAGGCGCCACCGAGCATCTGAACGCGAGCCGCCGTGCCTGCGATGGTGCTGCG
Source organism: Prosthecobacter sp. (assembly GCA_044345155.1). Lineage (GTDB taxonomy): Bacteria > Verrucomicrobiota > Verrucomicrobiia > Verrucomicrobiales > Verrucomicrobiaceae > Prosthecobacter. The sequence continues at coordinate 2,086 of JBIJBP010000157.1, forward strand.
GGCGCGCAGGAGCAGGGGTACGACAAACAGGCTGGTGATCAGGCCGCCGCTGGTCGCGCTCAGGAAGATCGACTTTTCCACATGGCCGAGATGGAAGATCCTGACCGCGATGAGCATGCCGAAGGTCGATGCCATGGCATCCATCACACCGGCTGGCAGAGACCTCCACAGTTCGTTGTGGAAGGTGCGGCGCGTGGCTTGGTCGGGGGGCATCAAGGCAGAGCTGTCGTAGGCTTCAATGCCGCGAGCGTCAAGAAGCCTCAGAAATGGTTAGGCTGGGGGGAGGTCGGCCGCGATTCAGGAGTCGATTCTGTCACTTGCATCAGGAATTGAACTTCAATCATCAAGGCGTTGTCTCCCGCCTTGCACTTGCAGCGGGCATCTCTAGTATCTCCCGCTTCATTCCCAGCCCGCTTTATGAAAAATTCTGACGAAGTCCTTCTCATTCCTCAAGAAGAGGGGTTTCGTGCATGGAAGAAGAGAGGTGGGGAAATCCAGGCGATGGAACAGGATGGCAGGGCATGGAAAAGGGCGGAATGGGTCGCCCTGCCTGCCCGTAACATTGTCAGCGTGCCCATGCGCATCCAGGGCGCTGACGGGCCGCGCAGGGAGTCTGCCGCCCAGCTTGAACTGGAAGCCGCTGGCTTCAGCAACGAGCTCGCAGACACGCACAACTTTGAAATCGTGCCGCATGGTGGCGCCGACGACCGTGACGCACCCGTGGCGGCCATGATCCAGGTGGCCTCGCTGCCAGCCCAGGTGCTTGAAGCGGCGGATGACGCCTGGTTTGTGCCTTCAGTGGCGTTCCATCAGCTACAGCCCGGGGAAATCCTGCTCTGGTATGAATCCGGCGGCCTCGTCATGGCGGTTCCGGATGAGCATGGCGCACCTTTGCACTGCCAGGCCCTGGCCTCTCGTGTGCTTGACGCTGATGCGGCCTCGGAAATCAGGCGCATCCTTGCCGCCCTGGAGCTGTCCAGCGTACTTCCTGAGTTGAAGTCGCTTTGCATTTCGAGTTTGAGCGAGTCGGAGGATGTTGTGCCGGTGAGCTTTGAAAACGGGCTCGACCTGCCCGTGGTGATCCGCCGTGCCGGGCCGCCTGTGATGCCTGGAAAAGCCACAAGGCTGGTGCCTGCGCCGGTGGTTCAGCTGAGGGCCGAACGTCATCAGCGTCGCATGGTCATGCTGGGTGTTGCGGCCTTCTCACTGGTGCTGGTGGCGGCGCTGGGCGCCTTTGCCGCCAGGGTGCTGATGCGGGAGAGATCGCTGATGGCGGAGCTGCGCAGGCTGGATGAAATGGGGCCGCAGATTGAATCAATCCGCGAGGCCCGGGCCCGCTGGGAGGATCTGCGGCCCGCCTTGAAGCCGACCGAGTATCCGGTGGAGTCGATTTATCAGCTGGTTCAGCTGCTGCCTCCTGAAGGCATCCGTGTGACCCGTCTTGAGATCCGACTGGATGGCGTTGTGATCGATGGAGAAGCTTCCTCCCTCGGACATGGCATTGAATTTCGTGACAAATTGACGGCCTCCCCGGCCTTCAGCCACTGGCAGTGGGAGTTTCCGCAACCCACCAGCCTTCCCGACGGCAGGGCCACCTTCCGTGCCGAAGCGCGTCCGCAGGAAACGGTCACGGAGGGCGAGGGAACAAGCCAGGAGGTGACCTCGCTATGACCGCCAGTGAACAACGTCTTGCCCTTGCCCTGGGCGTCATCCTGATCGGTGGCGGCGCCTTCCTGGGACTGACCCGGCTGAAGTCCTGGAAGCTGCGCGTCGACGCCCTGGCGGCGGATGTGGCAGGCCGCAAGGCGGATGCCGATGAACTGCTTTCCCGGAGTGAATTCTGGGAGCAGCGTTCCTCGTGGCTGGAGGAGAAGCAGCCCCTTTTCACCAAGGCGGGTGAGGCTACCACGACCATCCTCAACCTGGTGGATGACCTGGCCGGAAAACATGGCGTGAACATCCCGCTCAAGCAGCCCAACGAAGCGGACGAACGCGCCGGCATGACATCCGCCACGGTGACCCTGAGGGTCATCGGCGAGATGAAGCCGGTCATGAACTGGCTTTACGACCTTCAGCAGCCCGCCAACTTCATCTCTGTTCCGGCCATGACCATCACTCCCAACGAGGAGGATGCTTCGAAGATTGAGATCAGCCTGCGTGTCGAAAAATGGTTCCGCCTGCCTCCGTCATGAAATTTTCACGCTGCCTTCTGATGTCCTTCATGGCGACCGCCCTGTTCGCGCAGGACGTTCCTCCCGTGACGGGATCTGGTCCGGACAGCCCGCCGGAGGCTACGGCTGAAACACCATCGGATTCACCACAGCCGGAGGCGTCGCCCGAATCGGCGGCCGCGCAGTCGGGAGCGCCGGGTGTTGCTTCACCTGAGGAGGATGAAGCGGCCATTCCCGCACCCTTTGAACTTTCCCGTTATCAGGCATCCTGGGAGAAGAATCCTTTCCTGCTGAAGACCGCGCCCATTTCCCAGCCGACGGCCAACTGGGGGCAGGACTGGGCGCTCGCCGGCATGTTCAGCTACAACGGCAAGATCCGCATCAGCATCCGCAACAAGCAGACAAACGAAATGAAGCGGGTCAGCAACGAGGTCAAGGAAGGCGATGAATTCCGGCTGGTGCGTGCCAACTTCAGCAAGAGCCGCAGGGATGCCTCGGCGGTCATCGCCAAGGGCGGCCAGGAGGCCGAGCTGAAGTATGATGAAAACGCCGCGCCGGTGACCATCAATAACACCGTGAGACCCGGCGGCGGCGCTGCTGCTGGCAACGTCCCGGGTGTGCCGTCCGTGCCCGGCGGGGTTCCCATCAACAAGCCGTCCACGGCTGTTTCTGGAGGCCGTGTGTTCAACTCCCCAGTGCTGCCTGGTGGCGTGGCTGCCACGCCCGGTTCCGCCCCCATGGCTGCTCCGCAGACCGGCATCATGAACAATGCCCAGGTTCCCGGGGCCACCAGCCCTCCGTCCATATCCAGGCGCAGGCAGCTGATTCCAGCCCCGGTCGTGCCGCCTAACAATCCTTGATTCAATCCACCGGGTCCCTCCCGCTCTTCACTTTCGTTTTCATGTTCCGCTTCCTTCTCATCCTCCTGGCGCTCATGCCCGCCCTTGGCCTGGCCCAGATCCCCCCCCAGCCCGGCCGCGCCATTCCTCCCGCCGTTCCTTCCCCGGGAATTGCTCGTCCTTTCACACGTCCGGGTGCGCCTGCCCAGCCCGGAGCCGCCGCCGCTGACCCGAACGCCAAGCCTGCCATGCGCCCTGAAGACGCCATCAAGGCCGACGGCAGCGTTGAACTGCAGTATCCGAACACGCCCCTTTCCGAAATCCTGCTGCTTTATGAGGAGCTGACCGGGCTCAAGATCATTCGTGATGCCAATGCCGAGCAGGCAACGGTCTCCATCGAAACCACCGGCCAGCTCCCCAAGGAGAAGGCCATCATGTTCATTGAGAAGAGCCTGCTGCTCAACGGCTACGCCTTCACGCCGGCCGGCGAGGGCATGGTCAAGCTGCTGGCCTTTGATGCCAAGAAGCCCTCGATGGAAGGAGCTCCGCTCATCGAGGCAGCCATGGACCTGCCGCAGACGGACCAGGTGGTCAGCCATGTCGTGACGCTCAAGTTCCTGGATTCGGAGGACGCCACCAAGGCGATTGACCAGGTGATCCCGCGTCACAGCTATGGCGTCATCACCCCGGTGCCAAACGCGCGCGCCCTGGTCATCACGGAAAACAGCAACACCATCCGTTCCATCATCGCCCTGCTGGAAAAGCTCGATAACAAGCCGGTCGAGACCGTGCAGAAGACCATTCAGCTCACTCGTTCCTCCGCCGAAGACGTGAAGAAGGCGCTGGATGAGATCCTTGGGACCAGTGACAAAAGCGGCTCAAGCAAAACGCCTGCCATTCCTCAAAACACCCCTGGGACAGTGCCTGGGCAGCCGGTGTCGGTCACGCCTCCGGGCGGCTCTGCATCCTCCGGCGGTTCCTCATCCACCGAGGCGGCCCCTCCCAAGATCGTTTCCATCACCCGCCGCAACTGCCTGCTGGTCATTGGCGCCCAGGACCAGGTCGATTACATCAGCAAGCTGGTTGAGGAGCTGGATGCTGCTTCTGAGCTGCGCAACTTCGCCTCCCGGCCCCTAAAATACCTCGCGGTGGAGACGGCCATGCAGATCATCAGCGATGCCATCAGCCGGACGGAGGGGGATGACAGCGCCTCATCAGGTGGAGGCACTGGCACGAATTCGACCAGCACCCAGAACAGCAACAGCCAGAACCGCAATAACAACAACAGCAGCAGCCTGTTCAACAACAATAGCAATTCCCTGAGCAACAACGGCCTCAATGGAGGAATGGGCGGGGGCGGCCTGGGAGGAGGCTCAAGCAGCTTCGGCAGCGGCGCGGGCAGCCTGACGCCGCTTCGGGAGAACAACGGGCCCACTTCCATGCTGATCGGCAAAACCCTGCTGATTTCGGACCCAGTGGCCAATTCGATCTATGCCTCAGGGCCTCCCGAGCACCTTCGCATCCTGAATGAGATCATGGACGAACTGGATCATCGGCCCCAGCAGATCGTCATTTCTGCCCTCATTGGTGACTATCAGTCCACCGACAACCGGGGCTTTTCCCTGGAGGCCGCCTTCCGTGGTCGCAGCGGCGATGGGTCCGGCGGTCTTTTCGGACAGATCGGCGCAAGTCCGGGGCTTCCAGTCATCAGCACGACGACCACCAACAACAATAACAATGCGAACACCACGACCACGACCAACAACATCCTGGATCCGCGTGTTGCGATCGGTGCCGCCGCCAACTACGCCGTCGGCAACGGCTTTTCATTCTACGGCGGCATCCACCAGGGGCTGGACATGCTCGTCAACACCCTGGAGACGGACACTAACTTCAAGGTGCTGGCGAGGCCGACGATCTTCACCCAGAACAACACTCCGGCGACCCTGACCAGCGGCCAGTCCTTCCCGATCGCTGCTTCGACCCAGAGCTCACTCGTCGGCGGCGTGAACAACAACAGTTTCCTCTCGAACGTCCAGTATCAGGACATCGTGCTCAGCCTGAACATCATCCCGCTCATCAATTCCGAGGATGAACTGACCCTTCAGATTTCCCAGCAGAACAGCGAGCGCGCTGGCAGCACCACCATCACGGACAACGTCTATCCCATCATCAGCAAGCAGGAGCTCAACACCGTGATCGCCTGCCGCAACAACTCGACCGTCCTGCTAGGCGGTCTGATCCGCAATGATGAAAACAAGACCGGCTCCAGGGTGCCGATCCTTGCCAGCATTCCGGTGCTCAACAAGATTCTTGGATCACGCACCCGGGACAGGTCCGTGCGTGAGCTGCTGATCTTCATTCAGCCGCGCATCGTCAAGGGGCTGGATGACCTTCCTCCAAGCATTCATGATTCCGTGGGTGCCAGCGCCTTTGGCGATGAGGCCCAGGCGGCGTTTCGTCTGGAGCGCAACGCCCAGGACAGGGAGCGTCTCAACGCCACGCTGGAAACTGAGAAACCGCGCTTCACCCAGCGCATGAAAACGCTGCTGAACCGGATCATCCTGAACGACTGATCGTCGTCTGAAGCCTGCGTTTGAAAGTGCTGCACCCGCAGGCTCGGTCAGCCTGAAGCAGCCTGCCAGGAGCTCGAAACCTGCATCACCTGAAAAACGCGCGGTGCAGAAGCCCTCGCGCATCCAGCCCGTTTCATCAGTTCTGAAATGACCCGAGGTTTCAGGAAGCGAGACTGGACGAATGCTTCCATGAACTCCCTCTTGCCTCCCAGGAATTCCCCTCTTTCTCTCCTGACTCCCGAATCCCTCCTCCCTCCATGCCCATCGCCCGTGCCCTTCTTTCCGTTTCCGACAAAACCGGCCTGCTTGACTTTGCCAAAGGCCTCGCAGAACTCGGCGTCGAACTGCTCTCCACCGGAGGCACGGCCAAGCACCTGAAGGACGGCGGGCTGAAGGTCATCGATGTTTCCGACTACACCGGTTTTCCGGAAATGTTTGAGGGTCGGGTGAAAACCCTTCATCCCAAGGTTCACGGCGGGCTTCTCCAGCGTCGTGACAACGATGAGGACAAGCGCAACGCCTCCAAGCACAACATCCCGGTCATCGACCTCGTCATCGTGAACCTGTATCCCTTCGAGCAGACGGTGGCGAAGAAGGACGTTACCCTGGAGGAGGCCATCGAGAACATCGACATCGGCGGTCCGTCCATGTTGCGCAGCGCCGCCAAGAACCACCGCTGGGTCACGGTCATCTGCGATCCCTCCGACTACGCCTCCGTGCTGGCCGAGATGAAGGAAAACAGCGGCGACACCACCCTGGCGACCCGCGAACGCCTCGCCTGCAAGGTCTTCCAGCGCACCTCCACGTATGACGCCGCGATCGCCAGCTTCCTGAACAAGGAGCAGGTGACCCAGAAGACCTTCTCCATCAGCCTGCCTCTGCACAGCGAGCTGCGCTACGGCGACAACCCGCACCAGAAGGCGGCCCTCTACGGCAACTTCAGCGACTACTTCACCCAGCTTCACGGCAAGGACCTCAGCTACACCAACGTCCTCGACATTCATGCCGCTGCTGGATTGATCCATGAGTTCCGCCGCCCGACCGTGGCGATTTTGAAACACACCAACCCCTGCGGCGTCGGCTGCGCGGAGGAGGATCTGCGCGAAGCCTGGACCAAGGCCTTTGAAACCGACAAGCAGGCGCCCTTTGGCGGTGTCATCGCCATCAACCGCAGCATGCCCCTGGGCCTGGCCAAGATCATCTCCGAGATCTTCACCGATGTCATCATCGCCCCGGATTTCGATGCCGACGCCCGCGCCCTGCTTCAAAAGAAGAAAAACCTGCGCCTGATCCAGATGCTTCCCAGCGTCACCGAGGCCCTCAGCCAGCCGATGATCCGCTCGGCCCCCGGAGGCGTCATGGTCATGGACAGCGATCCCCGCGCCCTCGGCCTTGAGGATCTAGAGTCGAAGGTCAAGACCAAGCGCCCCCCCACCCGCGAGGAGATCGAGGCCATGCGCTTCGCCTGGCGTGTCGTGAAGCATGTGAAATCCAACGCGATCGTCTTCGCCTCTCACGACCGCACCCTTGGCATCGGAGCCGGGCAGATGAGCCGTGTTGACAGCTGCCGCATCGCCGTCTGGAAGGCCAAGGAAGCCGGGCTGAGCCTGGAAGGCAGCGTGGTGGCCTCCGACGCCATGTTCCCGTTTGCCGACGGATTGATCGCCTGCGCTGAAGCCGGTGCCACAGCCGCCATCCAGCCCGGTGGCAGCATGCGTGACGAGGAGGTCATCGCGGCCGCCGACGAGCGCAAGATGGCCATGATCTTCACCGGCCACCGCCATTTCCTGCATTGAGATCAGCTCCCGGCTCCGATCTGTCTAGACGAGTCCAGAATTCCTGACCGCACCGCATGAAAATCGCACTCGACGTCATGGGCGGCGACTTCGCCCCGCAAAATCCAATGGGCGGCGTCAAGCTCGCCCTGGAGAGCCTGCCGCATATTGAGAAGATCTTCCTCGTCGGCCAGCCTGAGGCCATTGAGCGAGAGATGACCGCCCAGGGCATCCCCATGGGGCCGAGGCTTGAGATCGTGCCTGCCATGCAGGTGGTGGACATGAGCGACAGCGGCCTGGACGCCGTGAGAAAGAAAAAGGACAGCTCGATTTCTCGGGCAGTGGACCTGGTCCGCGAGGGCAGGGCAGATGCTGTGGTGAGCGCCGGGCACACCGGTGCCGCCGTCACCGCAAGCCTGATCAAGCTGCGCACACTGCCTCACATCGAACGCCCGGCCATCGCCTCCATCATGCCCAGCATGACCCAGCACTGGGTGCTCATTGACGCAGGCGCCAACCCCGACAGTCTTCCCGAGCATCTGGTGCAGAACGCCATCATGGGCAGCGCCTACGCCCAGCATGTGCTTGGCAGGCCCAAGCCCCGCGTCGGGCTCATGTCCAACGGCACCGAGGAGGAGAAGGGCAACGCGCTTTGCAAGGAGACGAGCAAGCTGCTGCGCAGGACGCCCGGCATCAACTTCATCGGCAACGTCGAAGGTCACGATCTCTGGGAGACTCCGCCGGACGTGGTGGTCTGCGACGGTTTCACCGGCAACATCATCCTCAAGACCTCCGAGGCGCTTGCCCATGCCATGTTCGCCATGATCAAGGAGGGAATCATGAGCAGCACGCGCACCAAGCTGGGCGGCATGCTCGCCAAGCCCGCCTTCAAGGCCATCCACAAGCGCACCAGCGCCGACGAGGCTGGCGGCATGCCGCTGCTTGGCCTGAACGGCATCACCATCATCTCCCACGGCAGCGCCAGCCCCTACGCCATGAAGAACGCCCTGCGCATGGCCTGCGAAACCATCACCCACGGCATCAATCCGCACATTGTTGAAGCCGTGGACAAGCATCTGGATCAGCAGGAGTCGGGAGACGATGCCTGAGGCGGGCTGAATTCCAGGCCGAGGCTGGTTGCTTCCATCAATGCGGCACTAGGGTGGGGCATCCTCTTCATCGTGCCTCTGACGGAACCCCGTCGGGGTCCGCCATCGGAATCTGGCAACGTGCACCTTTCCCCAGCAGAGGCCGCTGCGCGTCCACTCCTGGGCTGCATGACGGGACCCCGTCGGGGTCCTGAGGATCCTATGGGCTTGATGGATGCTTCGATTCGATGGCACCCAGGTCGTCTCTTATCTCAAGCCCAAGGGACCACGCATTTTCCTCGGTCTTCGTTTTCGGCCCCGACGCAGCGGTGCCCTGCCAGGGATCTGCGAATCATCCACAGGCAGCGAAGGGGCGCCAGCAAAGTAGCCATCTCGCTCCGTCGAGATGAGCGAAAGGCTTGCGCCGGCAGGAAGGGTTTTCGGAATTCGTGGACGGCTCAGTCTGTCGGACTGCCAGCTCATCTTGCGGAGCAAGATGGCGACTTTGCTTCGCTGCTCGGCGCTGATTCATCCACGAGTCCGTCCCTCTGCGGACGTTCAAGCCACTACCTGTGAGTCAACGAATCAT
>JBIJBP010000253.1:0-3333 GCA_044345155.1 Prosthecobacter sp.
ACCACGAGGTCGTGATGATCACCTGCTGCCCGCCCACCGTGCCGTAGAAGAAGCTGCGCCCCGAGCCGCTGAGGCTCGATCCCGCGTAGCCCGCCTTCGGCGCGCTGTCGAACATCGACACGATCGCATTGTGTGTCGCCGAACGGAACGCCGTCGAGCCCGTGATCCTCAGGATCGTCGCCTCGTTCGAGGGTTCCGCGTTCGCGAGCATCGCCGCGCCAAGCACGGCCGCGCCCGCCATCATGCCCTTCATCTTCCTGTATGTCGTCTTCATCTTGATATTGCTTTTAGTTAGGTTTGGTTAGGTGGGAGACGCGATGTTGATTCCCCACCGGCATGGCCGTCACAATTCGATTCATGTGACGATTCCGTTGAGTGGACATGAGCTCACCGGGGGTGCTGCGCCGAGTGTGACAGAACCGCCACAAAACAGGACAGCCGCCGGGTCTCCCCGGCGGCTGCATGCAACACTCGTGAAACGTGACAGCCTACTTTGCCGTGAGGCTCACGCCCCCCGACTGGGGATCGCGGTCGGCCACCAGGTTGCTGATGAAGAACCCGTAACCACCCTTGTTGTTACCCTTCTGAATGAGGACGCCGTTGAAGCCGGGCTTCGAATCACCCGAGGCGGTGGCCGTCACCTTGCCGGAGAACATCCCGCTGCTCGTGGTGACCGACAGGCTGTAGCTGGTCGTTCCCACCGGAAGCACCGTGATGGTGTTGCCGATGATCCTGGGGCTGAAGCTCCTCGTGGTCACGTTGATCGGCGTGTTCTTCAGGTTGACGAAGACCAGGTCCGTGTTTCCAGAGGCGGAGTTGGCGGCTCCAAGGCTGTCCTGGACGGTGACCGCGCTGCTGTAAAGCGCGCCCACGGCGTCCACCATGATGCCATTCGGCCAGCCGGCGGTGTAGAGGTCGGTGGCAGCCACGGGTGGAGTTGACTGGGTGACCGCAGGACGGAACCAGGCAAAGTCCACGCCGGAGACGTCGGTGTCAGGCTGGGTGCTGTCGAACTGCAGCGAGCCTCCGATGGAGCCACCCATCAAAGTGGTGGAGCCAGGAGTGGCAAGCTGCGCGAACAGCGGGCAATGATTGCCGGCGACCAGCACCGAACTGGCCGTGGCCTTGCTGCCATCGGCGAGCGTGGCGGTGAGGCTCACAACACCAGTGTCAGACAGGGTGAGGGTGGCGAAGCCATCGCCCTGCGGATAGTCCGCAGAAGGCTTGGAAGGAACTTGAACCTTGGACGGGAAGCCCAGGGTATAGACGCCCTTGCCGACGGCGTTCAGCAGCTGGGCGGGCACCTTCGAGGCCGAGCTGTAGATGCCGCGCTGCAGGATGCCGGCGCTGCTGCCGACGGCCACGCTGGAGATGGTGGCCTGGATCTGATCGGCCGAGTAGGACACATCGAAGGTCTTGTCACCGCCCAGGCTCAGGCTGGGGACCAGGGTTGTGCCCGACTTGAAGAAACCGTCGCCGTTGCCGAAGAAGACCACGGCGAAGGAGGTCGTCTTGCCATCGATGAAGAGCTTGCCGTCAAAGGCGCCGGTGCCGGAAGTCAGCGTGCCGCTGATGAAGCCTTCCGTGCTGTTGCTGGACGTGGTTCCACCCACGGGGTGAATCAGGCCGACGAAGGTTCCTTTGGCCTGGCCCGAACCACCTGCGAATGCGTTGACCACAAAGCTGGCGGTCACGGCCGTGTTGGCGGACGGCATGCTGAAGGTCACCACGTCGCCGCGCACGCTGGCTCCGCCGGGAAGGCCGCTCCAGTGAGAGAAGACATAACCCGTCTTGGAGGCCGCCTTGAGGGTCACCGAAGTGCCGGGAAGGATGCTGGAGGAGGCGGGGTTGGTGTTGGCTGCGGTCGGCAGCGAAGTGGCCTTGGTGGACGGGGAGGCCGTCAGGGTCACCGTGCCGGCGGAGTCCGGAGTGGCCGTGACCGCAACGGGCACGGAGCGGGTGATGCCCAGCACATAGCGGCGCTCGAAGGAGAAGCGGCGGCGGACACTGGAGCTGTTGCCTGCCAGGTCATAAACCGTGGCCACCAGGGTGTTGATGCCGTTGCCTGGCTCAAGGCTGGCGCTCCAGGGGACGCTCGTCGCAGAGGTGGCCGTGCCAAGGACGGCCGAAACGGCGGGTGCGCCGTTCAGGCTGATCATGACGCGGTCCACACCGATGGCGGACCCGGCTTTGCCGGAGGCGATGAGCGGCAGGACGTTGCTGCCGGTGATGCCTGCGGGCACCTGGATCGCGATCGTCGGGCTTTCCGCCGTGTCGGAGATGATCTGGACCGTGCTGCTGCCTGCACCCACCTGGGCGTTGGCCGCCGGGGAGGAGAGGTTCACGAGAAACCTTTTGTTAGGGCTGGCCGCAAGCACGGGGATCAGCGTCACATCGACGGTCTTCACGAACTCGTTCGCGGCGAAGTTCACCGTGGTGCTGAGCGTCGTGTAGTCGGTTCCGGACTTGGCCGCCTTGAACGGAGGCAGGCTGCTGTCAGTGCCGTTGGCGGTGGAGAGCTGCACGGAGGTGGCGTCGGCCGCACCGGCGGCGGTGCCGGGGACTCGGCGCACCTCGACCGTGACCGAGGCGTCTCCCTGCAGCACGGAATAAACCGGAGCCGACATGGAGAGCCGGGCCTGGCTGCCCGAGGGGTTGAACACCAGACGACCGGCGGGCTCGATGAACACCGCGCCCAGGTAGTCGCCCGGAGCATCAATGTCGGCACCCGTCACGGCTGGCTTCACGCGGTAAACGTGGAGCACCGGACCGGCGGCAAGGCTGGCTTCAACACCGGGGTTGAAGAACGCAAAGCTGGTTCCCGGCGCAGGACCGGAATTCGCCAGCGTGCCGCCAAGCTGGTAGCTGCTCCAGCTGTTGGTCGAGGTGTTGGTCTGCAACACGGCTCCGGCCGTCACCAGGCCTGTCGAGGCCGAGGCGTTGAAGGCCGACATCATGCCGATCATCTTGTTGGTGACCGCGCCATGAGTGGCGTTGTTCTGCCGCAGCCATGCCGAAGGCACGGCGCGGCTGCCATAGACGGTCTTGGCGGGAATGCCGCCGAGGGCTGAATTGCCCACCGTTCCAGCGATGCCCCAGAAGAGGTCGCTGCGGTTCTTCCAATCAGTGCCGTAGATGCCCGCCAGGTCCGTGCCCAGGTTCCCCAGGTTCACCGTCCCCGTCGCGTTCTCCAGCGCCGTCGCCGAACCCAGGTTCACCACCAGGTTCTTCGTCGACCCCGTTCCCCCGGTCGCCCGGAAGCCCAGCAGAATGTCTCCATTGGCCGCCGTGGCTGCCTCCGCGCCGCCGGACGTCAGCATCGCCGCCGCCCCC
>JBIJBP010000158.1:0-11109 GCA_044345155.1 Prosthecobacter sp.
GGGAACATGAGCATCATCGAACACCAGCAGAGTGCGGTGGCCGTGCCGGTGCAAGATGTCAATGGCGTCTTGACCGGCCGCATGCCGGTGTCCATTTCCGCCGGACTCTCCCACAATCTTGTGCTCTGCTCGGACGGTGTGCTGGTGTCCTGGGGTGTCAACGAGCTGAGTGGGGCGGTGGGCGATGGCAGCAACCTCAACCGCAACGTGCCGGTGCTCGTCAACATGAGCGGCGCGCTGGCTGGCAAGACTGTGACCCAGGCACTGGCTGGCGGCCACAGCAGCCTGGCTGTCTGTTCGGACGGCACCCTGGCCGCCTGGGGCTCCGGGCAGAACATCGTGGGCAACGGCACCGTCAGCTCCGCGCATCTGCCTGTGTCGCTCAACAGCTTTGGAGTGCTGGCAGGTGGCGTGGTGACTGCGGCTGGGCGTAGCAGCGTAAATGGCATGGCTTTGCTTGAAAATGGCACCCTGGCCGCTTGGGGATACAATCAATATGGCAACCTTGGCACCGGCGCTGCGACGCCAGAATTCAGTCTGCTGCCTGTCGCGGTTTCACGGGTCTCGTTGGCGGCGGGGGAAATTTTTGACCGCCCCGTGACCGGCGGTGCCTTCCAGCATGCATTTGTTCTTGGTGGCGCCGGCGGATATGTGAATGAGCCGGGAGAGATCGAACTGGCCAGTGCGTCGGTCACCGTGTTGCCTGGCGCATCTCATGGCTTTGTGACGGTTCAGCGCTCGGGCGGAGCGGCGGCCACCAGCGTGTCGCTCACCACCTCCAACGGCACCGCCAGCACGGTGCCGCCTTTCTCCGCAGGACTTGCTGGCACGGACTACACTGCGCTGACCTCGGTGATCGACTTTGCCGAAGGCGAAACCACCAAGGTGATCCCCATCACCCTCCTGCCTCGCTCAGGCACCCTGCCCAACCGCCGCTTCACCCTGACTCTTTCCTCCCCCACCGGCGACGCAGCCCTTGGTTCTATCTCCTCCGCAGAGATACGCCTTCTGGCCGCTGACTCCACCCAGCCGACCCTGACCGTCACCGCCCCGTCCGCCACCGCAACCAGCCTGAGCGCGCTCAGCCCCTACATGGTCAAGGGCGTGGCGGGGGATGCCAAGGGTATCGACCGCGTGGAAGTGACCCTCAACGGCGGCGCCCCCATGAACGCCCTCATGGGGCCCGCAACCTCAAACACTTCGCGCCCCTACTCGCTGAACATCACGCCTGTCGAGGGCACCATCAACTCTCTCGCGGTCACCGCCTTTGACCTGACCGGCAACAGCCGCACGGTGACGCGCAGCTTCACCTTCACCCGCCGCTACAGCCTCGCCATCAGCCGCAGCGCCCCGCCTGGCGTAGCCCTGGATGCTGCGGGCACGGTGTCACTTGCAGCCACTCCTGCCGCGAGCGCCTCCGCCCAGGCGCCTGCCACGGCCAACGCCAGCCCCAGGTACAGCGCCATCCTCCCCGGCACTCCCGTCAAGCTCACCGCCATGCCCAAGACCGGCTACTCATTCAGCCATTGGAGTTCTCTTCCAGACGGCGCCCTGCCCCTGGGCAACATCGCCACCTACACCATGCCCTCGGAGGATGTCGCCGCCACGGCGGTCTTTGTCGCCAACCCCTTCCTGGCCACCTCCGGCCAGGGCAACGGCTTCTTCGGCCTGCTTATTCCGTCTGAAGATGTCCCCGTGGGCAACAACACCGTCGGCTTCTTCACCGGAACGCTCGCCTCCAGCGGCGGCTTCACCGGCAAAATCCTCATCGACGGAGCCGCCCACCCCGTCACGGGCACCTTTTACGGCGATGGCAGCATCCTCTACAGCTTGGGCACCACAAAGACTTATGAGAGGATCATTGGCGGCAGGAAGCTGGAGCTGTTTTACGGCATGGCAGGCATCGTCGCGACCTTGTTTGACGGCAGCCAGCCGGCGGTCATCGGCACCGCCCGACGTGCCGTTCACAGCGCAGCGAACAGGGTGGCTGCGCAGCTGCTCAACCAGAAGAGCCCCGCCACGGCTGCGGAAAACAACAAGGGTTTCTTCACCATGGCCATGCCTGCCAGGATCCCCCAGGGAGTGCCGGAGCGTGAGCCCGGAACCTACCCGCAGGGGGACGGCTTCGGCACGATCAGCCTGAGTGATGCAGGAGCGGTGACCTATGCGGGCACTCTGGCAGACGGCAGCAGCTACACGGCGTCCAGCGGCATCGTGAGCGGGAATGAATGCCCGGTGTTTGCACAGCTCACCACGCCTGGAGCCCCCAGCACGGTGAAGGGCGGCAGCCTGGGCGGTACGCTTCTCTTTGACCCCGGCCAGGAGGACAGCGACGTGACTGCGACGAACCTGCGATGGATCAGGCCTGCGGCGTCCGAAGTTCCCGGCACCACCTTGGTGCAGAAAGCCACGCAGCTCTACAGCGCCGGCTGGCCGGAAGGCATCCGTCTGGATGCCTTGGGCGCGCTCTATGACAAGACGATTGACGTGCAGACCGCCCTGGGCCTTGGGCCGACGAGCAACACCGTGGGCAACGGACGCCTTGGCTTTGAGGCAGGCAAACTGGCCGCCGCGCTGGAGGAAACCTCCTTCAATATCGCCCCAGGGGCGACGTCGGGCACGAGCGTGGTGACGAAGATCCCGTCAACCAACAATGCGTTCACTCTGACGACCATGCAGGGCGGCGGAGCCTTCAGCGGCTCCTTCACCCCTAACTGGACTCAGGCGGCGGCGGCGAAGCCGGCCTTCAAGGGCATCCTGCTGCAAAAGGGCGCCAGCAAGGGCGGCTACGGATACTTCCTCAGCAACCGTGCCGGCGACATGGATCCTGAATCCGGCCGGGTCACGCTGATCCCGCTGAAGACTGACGCTCTCAACCCCGCCTACCTGCTGATCAAGGGCGGCGTATTCCAGCAGGGGGATGACGTGGACACGGTCTTCGGCCCTGTCCACACAGTCAACGTCAGTTCCTTCTACATGCAGGAAACCGAAACCAGCAAAGGTCAATGGGATGCCGTGCGTGCCTGGGGTCTCAGCAACGGCTACACCGACCTGCCTGCCGGAGCCGGGGCAGCTCCAGACTATCCGGTCCAGGGAGTCAGCTGGCATGCTGTGGTGAAATGGTGCAACGCCCGCAGCGAGAAGGAGGGGCTGACGCCCTGCTACTACACGGATGCGACGCGTGCCACCGTCTATCGAACCGGGATCGTGGACCTGGGCATTGACATGGTGGACTGGACCGCCGGCGGGCATCGCCTGCCCACCGAGTCGGAGTGGGAGAAAGCGGCCCGGGGAGGTCTGACAGGAGCGCGCTTTCCCTGGGGAAACACCATCAACCACCGCAAGGCAAACTATTACAGTGACAAGGCTTACAGCTATGATGTCAACCCGGCTACAGGCTATCACCCTGCCTCCATTTATATTTTGCCCCCCTCCTGGTATTCCATCCCGGTCGGCCTGCTGCCCGCCAACGGCTATGGCCTGAAGGACATGGCCGGCAATGTGCATGAATGGTGCTGGGACAGGATCGAGACATACACTGCCACCCCGAAAACCGATCCCAAAGGAGCAGCCTCGGGAGCATTCCGAGTCACACGCGGAGGCTCTGGAAGTGAATCCAGCATCGCCTGCCGCTGTGCAAGCCGCTTCGCGATGGTGCCGGGCCATGATCACTATCCGGACCTTGGCTTCCGCACTGTGCGCATTGCGCCTTGATCACGTCGTTGGTTCCATCTTCACCCACATCATGGATCGCTGAAAGCGACCGGGTGACGCGGGGCGCGGGGATGAAGTCAACCAACGATTCATCAACATCCACCATGCGCGGAAGGCTTCCCGGCCTTCCTCCTTTTCATGGATGCCGTCCACGGCAATCAGTGCGCCGCCCCGCCCTCGGGCTCCTCCGGCAGCAGGGGCTGGCCGAACATCAGGCGAAAGCGGTTGCCTGGATGCAGCTTGTCGAGCTGGTTGCGCGAAGCCTTGCGCTCCTGCTCGCTCAAGGGCAGCGCCAGCTGATCGTTCAACTTCGCCGAAGGCCGTCCCCGCGAGGCTGGTTTCGCGTCCGGTCCGGAAGTCGATGGGCGTTTGCGCGCAGGGGAGTCCATTCAAGAACCAAGGTATGGAACGGCGACGACGTGCAAGACCAGATCCACCTGCGGGTGAAAATTCTTGTTCACAAGACGCTGTCAACAAATCAGCCTGGCTTCAGAAAATCTCCGGTTCCGGCACGGCGGGACCATGCTGGAGAAAGTCGAAGTCCGCCCCCTCGTTAGCCTGGGTCACATGCTCGACAAACAGTTTGGCATAACCACGATGGTAACGCGGCGGCGCAGGCTTCCATTCGGCACGACGCTTCGCCAACTCCTCGTCGCTGACGTGCAGGTGCAGGCGGCGGTTTTTGACATCGAGCTCGATGAGGTCGCCGCTTTTGACCAGGGCCAGCGGCCCGCCGACGGCGCTCTCAGGGGCGATGTGCAGGGCGCAGGCGCCGTAGCTGGTGCCTGACATGCGGCAGTCGCTCAGGCGCACCAGGTCACGGATGCCCTGCATGAGCAGCTTCTTCGGAATCGGCAGCTGCCCCCACTCCGGCATGCCCGGTGCACCGACAGGCCCGGCGTTGCGAAGGATGAGCACGGTGTCCTTCGTCACGTCGAGATCGGGATCATCGATTTTCGCCTTCATCTCCGGATAGCTGTCAAACACCAGCGCGGGACCGGTGTGCTGGCAGAGCTCGGGCGTGGCGGCGACGTGCTTGATCACCGCCCCGTCCGGGCAGAGATTGCCACGAAGAATCGCCGTGCCGCCATCGGCTTGAAGCGGATTGGCCGGCGTGCGGATGACATCGGCATCGTAGATCTCACAACCCGCGACGTTTTCACCCAGCGTCAGACCGGTGACGGTGGGCACGTCCAGGTGCAGCAGCTCCTTCATGCCATTGAGCAGGGCCTTGATGCCACCGGCGAGGAAGAACTCCTCCATGAGGTATTTGCCCGCCGGGCGGAGGTTGGCGAGAAGCGGCACTCGGCGGCTGATCTCGTCAAACTTCTCCAGCGGCAGCTTGATGCCCAGCCTGCCCGCCATGGCCACGAGGTGCACGATGGCGTTGGTGCTACCCCCCAGGGCCATGTCCACCGCGATGGCATTTTCAAAGGAGCGCTCGCTGACGATGGTGGAGGGCTTGCGGTCCATCCAGACGTTTTCGACCATCTGTCGGCCGGCGGCCGCCGCAATGCGCGTGTGGGCGCTGTCCACGGCGGGAATCGACGATGCGCCAGGAATGACCAGCCCCAGGGTCTCGGCCAGGGCGGTGAGCGTGGAGGCCGTGCCCATGGTCATGCAATGGCCGGGGCCGCGGGCGATGCCGTCCTCGATCTCACACCATTCCTCCCAGCTCAGATTGCCCGCACGTTTTTCATCCCAGTACTTCCAGACATCGCTGCCGCTGCCGAGCGTGGTGCCACGCCAGTTGCCCTTCATCATCGGGCCGCAGGGCATGTAGATCACCGGGATGTCCATGCTAAAGGCGCCCATCAACAGGCCGGGCGTGGACTTGTCACAGCCGCCGAGAAGCACGGCCCCGTCGAGCGGATTGGCGCGCAGCACCTCCTCGGTCTCCATGGCGAGCAGGTTGCGGTGGAACATCGCCGTCGGCTTGGTCAGCATCTCACCGGCGGAGAGCACCGGAATTTCCATCGGATGACCGCCCGCCTGAAGGATGCCGCGCCGCACGGCGTCGGCGGTCAGCTTCAGGTGCATGTGGCAGGAGTTTTGTTCCGACCAGGAGTTCAGAATGCCGATGACCGGCTTGCCCACATAATCCTCGGCCCCCCAGCCGGCCTGCTTGGCACGGGATCGATGTCCAAAGGAACGCAGTTCATCACGGCCATACCAGCGCCAGGAGCGGAGTTGTTCAGGAGTTTTACGGGGCATACGGGGAGGCCTAACATCCCGAGCCTTGACCGCCCTGCCAAGGAGTTTCCTGGCTTCCTTGCAAGACAGGCGGAAACGACGCTGTTCACCATCCCGTCATGCCGACTACCCGACGTCAGTTCATCGCCGAATCCTCTGCGCTTGCCGCCAGCGCTCTCCTGCCCTCCGCCCTTGGCGTGGCCGCCGAGCCCGAACCTTTTCAAAGCCGCTGGCAGGAAGATCTCGATCGCACCTGGCTGGGCGACGCCTTCTGGGCGAATCCGCTCCAGGACTGGCAGGTGCGTGACGGCAGGGCCGAATGCATCGCCGCAAAGCCTAACCGAAACATCCATGTGCTCACCCGTGAGCTGGCCGACCGTCCCGGCGACCTGCACATGAGCGTCACCATCGGCCGGGTCGGCGGTGGCAAACTCGCCGGTGACGGCAGGGGCAGCGCGGGCTTCAAGATCGGCATCCTGGGCACCCTTCGCGACTACCCGAAGCTGCGCGACTACCGCAACAACCTCGCCTTCTCCTCCGGCTGGGACGTCGGCTTCACCGCACAAGGCGGACTGTTCTTTGGCGATGCACGACAGCCGCAGTCCAGCATCGACCTTGGTGAATCCGAAAGCGTGACACTGCGCCTCAGCATCGAGGCCAGGGACGGCGCCCATGCCCTGAGGCTCGCCGTGCATGACGCCCGGGACGACCGCCTGGTCGGCGAACTTGTGAAGAACGACCTGCGGCCCAGCCAATTGATCGGCAACCTGGCCGTCGGCTGCAACTTCGGCCCCGAGGACCCGCGTGCCGGTGCGAAAAAAAAGAAGGCCGAGGGCGGCGTGGAAGTCGGCAACGGCCTGTTCTGGTTCAGCGACTGGACGATCCGCGGCAGCAAGGTCATTGCTGATGAGACGCATCGTTTCGGCCCCCTGCTCTTCAACCACTACACCCTCAGCCGGGGCATCCTGAAGATGACCGCGCAGATGCCGCCGCTGGGCGAATCGGACAACCGTGAAGTCCGCCTCGAGGTCGAGGACGGCCCCGGCTGGAAGGTCATCAGCACCGCGCAGATCCACTCCCAGGCTCGCACCGCCACGTTCCGCATCACCGGCTGGGACGACAGCCAGGACATCCCATACCGGCTCAGCTACGTACTGAAGTCCCGCAACGGCACCCACACCCATCACCTGAACGGCAGCGTGCGCCGCGATCCCGTTTCGCCCAACGTCCTGAAGGTCGCGGACGTCTCCTGCAACATCCACACCGCCTTTCCCAACGCCCCCTATGTCGATGCCGTGGCAAAGCTCAACCCTGACCTGCTTGCCTTTGTCGGCGACCAGTTTTATGAAAGCACCGCCGGTTATGGTGTGCAGCGCGGCCCGCTGGAGCCCGCTGTTCTCGACTACCTGAGGAAATGGTATTTCCACGGCTGGACCTGGCGCGATCTCACCAAGGACCGCCCCAGCGTCTCGTTGCCGGATGATCACGATGTATATCAGGGCAACCTCTGGGGTGTCGGCGGTGAAAAGCAGACGAAGAGCCAGGAGGCCGGAGGCTATGAAATGATGGCCGAATGGGTCAATGTCGTGCATCGCACGCAGACCTCGCACCACCCCGACCCTTACGATCCGAAACCCTGCAAGCAAGGCATCAGCAACTACTATGGCTCGATGAACTATGGTGGCATCAGCTTCGCCATCCTGGCCGACCGTCAGTTCAAGTCCGCTCCGGAAGGCAACGTGCCACCGACGGATGAACGGCCGGACCACATGATCAATCCTGATGCCAACCCGAGGTTGTCCGACGTCGAGGGCCTTGAGCTTCTGGGCGGCGGCCAGATGAAGTTTCTGGAGGAATGGGTGCGCGACTGGCAGGGCGCTCAGATGAAGGTCGTCATCTCCCAGACCATTTTCACAGGCATGGCCACCACCCATGGCGGCGAGCGCCAGGTGCTGCGCATGGATTATGACCAGAACGGCTGGCCGCAGAAGGCACGCAATGCCGCCCTGCGCCTCATCCGCAAGGCCCATGCCTTCCATCTGGCGGGCGACCAGCACCTGCCCGCAGTCGTGCACTACGGCATCGACGAACCGCGCGACGCCGGCGTGGCCTTTGCCGGTCCTGCCGTCAACGTGGGTTATCCTCGCTGGTGGGAACCCACCGAAAAGGTCAACGGACGCAGGCCCGGCCAGGGACTCACCGGCGACTTTATCGATCATTTCGGCCACCCCATGACCGTGCTCGCCGTCAAGAATGGCGCCCATCAGCCACCGAAGGAGACCATGGAAAACCTGCGCGAAAAGACCTCAGGCTTCGGCCTGGTGAAGTTTGACAAGAAGCAGCGCACCATCACCTGCGAATGCTGGCCCTTCGACAGCGTCGGCGGGCCGCAGTTTGACACCTGGCCCGTCACCTCCACGGTCCGGGACCAGTATGGCCGAAAGGCCGTGGCGCAGCTGCCGAAGCTGAAGTTTGCGGACACCGAAAACGCCGTGGTCGAAGTGATCGACGCGCACACCGGCGAACTGGTCTATGCCCTGCGCCTCAACAGCGCCGAATGGCAGCCGCACACCTTCGCCGAGGGCGATTACAACCTCCGTCTTCTCGAACCCGAGGCAGGCGCTGTGAAGGAGCTGACAGGCCTGCGCGCCAGCCCAACCAATTCTGAAACCATCGAAGTGAGGCTGGGCTGACCGCAGCCCGGCGTCAGACCCGGAGCGCCTCCACCTGCCCGGCATGACGTTCGCAAAGCGAGCGCACCTCCGCCTCGTCCATGATCATGAAGGCCGTGGAAAGCGCGTCAGAAAGGGCGGCGGAGGGGGCCAGCGCATAGCTTCGGCTTTCCTTCACCGGCACGGGACGCAGCGTCCGCGGATCCATGATGTGCGCACCCTTGACCTGAAAACCGCTGCCGCTCAGCGCCCGATCTTGAAGGGTCAATGCACGCGCGCCATCCGCCAGGGTGACCTGCCAGGCGACCTCTTCAGGAGGGTGCCCGATGGCCAGCAGGGTGCTGTCACCGGCGTTCAGAAAGGCGTTTTCGATGCCCCAGTCCTGCAGCAGTGCGGCGGCCTGATCCAACGCATAGCCCTTCCCCACCGCCCCCAGGTCAAACACCATCCGGCTGGCGTGCACGGTCACTTTTAACTCCGACTCATCGAGCTCGAACAGCTGTGATCCCACGCTCTGACGGGCAAGCTCCAGCCTCACAGGATCAGGCTCATGAAGATTGCCTTCAGCATCGCGCCAGAGCAGCATGAGCGGACCGATGGTGATGTCAAAGGCACCTTGCGTCTCCTCCCAGACTGCCTTCGAGAGCGTGAGGCAGTCCCACGCCGAAAGACAGACGGACAGACTCTGCCCAGGGTCCAGCTGGCTCAGACGCCAGATGTCGCTCGTATGCCGGAACCGGCTCAGTTCCTCTTCGAGCCTGGCAATCTCCATGAACACCGCCTCGGCGGCCTGGGCTGCATATCCGGCCTCCTCATGAACGAGGATGACCTCAAACGTGGTCGCCATCGCCTCGGTGCTGAAACCATGCATCTGGGCCGGACCACTCATCGGGAAGACAAATCAGGGCTGGGTTGGCGAGGCGGGCTGAACCGGAGCCGGAATGGGCAGTGACGGCAGCACAGGCACGTTAGGAGTCAGGGTCGGCGGCGTGGAGATGGTGCTGGGCGCCGGCATGTCACCGGAAGGAATCGGCAGGCTGACCGGCGCGTTCTCAGCCGGCCGAGTGGATGCCCCCGCCTGTTGCTTCGAAACCAGGAGCCAGAGGTGAACCCCCGGCCTCAGACCATAAGGCCCCGTCTGCGTGTAAGCATCCGCACGGCTCCCCAGCCGTGCCTTCAAAGTTGGAAGCTGGTCGGACTCCACAATGACCACCGGCGCCTCCACCTGCGCGGGGATTTCAGTTTGATACCCCACCTTCGACAAAGCCCGCCAGTACCAGGGCAAGGGCCAGCCCGAATCACGGTTGATCACCTGGGCGCTGAATCCGGAGCCCAGGTCTCCAGCCACCTTTTCCACCTCCGAAACCAGGCGGATCAAATCCGTCGTGGTGTGCGAATAGGCATAGGGGTTGCGCTGATCCGCACGGTATTCCTCGTTGGCAAACTTGCTCTGGCCACAGAGGAAATAAATGCCCACTCCCACGGCCACTTTATAGATGAGCCGGGCGACACCTCCCTGACAGGCGCTCCAGAGCCAGGAGGCACCCACACCAGCGAGAAGCGTGAGGCTGTGCTGCGCGGTCAGAATGCACCAGGGCGTCTTGTAGGAAAGGAAGGAGTAAATGACAAACGTCACCCCCGTGTAGCCCGTCAGGAAGACCAGGAAGGCCTGGCGTGACGAGCTTTTGTGCTCCCCCAGGAACGCGTTCAGCATGCCCAGCAGTCCCAGGCCGCCAATCATCGCCTCGCTCCAGACCAGCCCGTCTTTTCTCCAGAAGATCAGGGTCAGGTAATAGTGCCAGGGCTTCTCATGGCCGCTGCCGCCGCTGCGCTCAAGATAGTTTGCATAGGTGAGTACGCTGTCCTGGACCGCCTTCCAATCCCTGAACCCACCGGAAAATGAAACCACGGAGACCAGCAAGGCGGGCACCAGCACCCAGGCCCACGGTGCTGAGATCTCGCGCTTCTTCGACCGTGACATGAGGCTCAGCGAATTTGACTGACGCGGCGAAAACTCACCCACGAAGATTCGGGCCAGAACCCAGCCTGCCAGGGCCGCCGCGACATTGATGATGAAGGTCTCCTTGGTCGCGTGTGCAAAGCCGAGCGCCATGCCGCCAAGCACCAGCCACAGTCGGCCGCCTGCCTGAGAATACCGCCAGAAGCAGCCCAAAGTCAGCGCCATCAGCAGCGTCAGCTGCATCTCCATGATGAAATAGCGGCTGTAATAAACCATCATCGGGGAGACGGCGGTCATCATCAGCGCCAGCGCCGTGCCCAGCCGTCCCAGAACATCTGCGAACAAGAACACGCTCAGCATCACGCCGAGCCCGGTCAGGACCACGACAAATCTCAAATCATCTTCCATCCAGGCCGAAGGATCCGACTCCCAGCCTGTCAGCAACCCCCAGGCCTTGGACGTCTGGTGCAGCCCTGGGCCATGATAATCCTTCGAATCATACTGAAAGTGCCCGCTCTGCCAGTACTCCGCCAGTTTCACTCCAAGAATCGCCTCATCCGCATGCATCGG
>JBIJBP010000159.1:0-11031 GCA_044345155.1 Prosthecobacter sp.
CCAAAATAGGATCTCGCATGGCCGAACACCGTATCTGCGCTCCAGGCCAGGTTGCGGACGCTGACCTTGGTCTCACCCAGGGCCAGGGCAAGACGCGGCTCAAAGTTTCCGTAGCGCTGCTCACGCTCAAAGACCGTGTTGCCCAGCAGCACGAGGCGGTCACCGTCCTGGAAAGCAAAGGCGGTCTTCGTCACCTCGGCGGCCGGAGGAGTGATTTCCTGGGCGACCAGACGAGCCTCGACCACGGCCAGGGCAAGAGTGACAAGAGTAGCTTTCCAGATCATGGGAATGGGAGCCGGATTGGAGAGCAAAGAAGCCAGGGTGTCCAGAAAGGAGTCACATTTGATCGCTTTCGCAGTAAATCAATTAGACCATAAGATACCCTGCCGGCATGCGTTTGTTCCATCCTTTCAACTCATTCTCAATCATGTACAAACGACTCCTCCTGCCCGCATTTTCCTTCCTGGCCCTGACCGCGAAGGCTGAAGTCCAGCTTCCCGCCATCATTGGCGACAACATGGTGCTCCAGCAGAAGCTGGCGAACCCCATCTGGGGCTGGGACGCTCCCGGCACCGAGGTCAGCGTTGCCTTTGCCGGCCAGACCAAGACCGCCAAGGCAGGCACCGATGGCAAATGGACGGTCAAGCTTGACCCCGTGCCCGCCAACGCCAAG
The DNA here is from genome assembly GCA_044345155.1 of Prosthecobacter sp. Lineage (GTDB taxonomy): Bacteria > Verrucomicrobiota > Verrucomicrobiia > Verrucomicrobiales > Verrucomicrobiaceae > Prosthecobacter. The sequence goes on from JBIJBP010000159.1 coordinate 674, forward strand.
CCCGCCGGCATGACCATCAAGGGCACCAGCACCCGCGAGCTGAAGAACATCCTCGTCGGCGAAGTCTGGATCTGCTCCGGGCAGAGCAACATGCAGTGGAGCGTGCAGGCCTCCTGGGACGCCGACCTGGAGATCGCCACGGCCAAGTTCCCCAACATCCGCCTCATCTCCGTGCCCCAGGTGGGTACCCAGGAACCGCAGAAGGACTTCAAGGGTGCCTGGGCGGAGTGCTCCCCTCAGACGGTCGGTGGTTTCAGCGCCGTCGGCTATTTCTACGGCCGCGTCCTCCATCAGATGCTCGACGTGCCCGTTGGCCTCATCAACAACGCCTGGGGTGGCAGCGCCGCCGAAGCCTGGGTGCGCCGCGACGTGCTGGAGAAGGATGCGCGCTTCAAAAGTTTGATCGCAAACTGGGTGCAGCGTGAGAAGCTGCTGACCTCCGACAAGGCGCAGAAGGATTATGAAGCTGCCCTGGCTGCCTGGAAAAAGCAGGCCGACGACGCCAAAAAGGCTGGAAAGCCCTTCACCGCCCGCGCCCCTCAAGGCCCGCAGGCCCAGCTCTCTGGCAACAGCCGCCCCGGCAACATCTACAACGGCGTCCTCCTTCCCACCATCGGCTACGGCATCAAGGGCGCCATCTGGTACCAGGGTGAAAGCAATGCCAACCGCGCCTATGAATACAGCTACCTCTTCCCCCTCATGATCAGCCACTGGCGCAGCGAGTGGCAGCAGGGTGACTTCCCCTTCTACTGGGTCCAGCTCGCTGATTACAAAGCCGAACAACCCCTGCCCGGCGACAGCGACTGGGCCGAGCTGCGCGAAAGCCAGACCAAGACCCAGAACGCCATCAAGAACGGCGGCCAGGCCGTCATCATCGACCTCGGCGAATCGAACGACATCCATCCCAAGAACAAGCGCGACGTCGCCGAGCGCCTTGCCCGCTGGGCCCTCGTGAAGGACTACGGCTTCCAGCTTCCCTATCGCAGCCCCGAATTCAAGGACGCTCAGTTCGCCAACGGCAAGGCCGTCGTCACCCTCGACACCTTCGGCTCCAGCCTGCGCACCGTGGACGTGACCGAGGTCAAAGGCTTCGCCATCTGCGGTCAGGACAGGAAGTGGGCCTGGGCCACCGCCAAGGTTATCGGCAATGACAAGGTCGAGGTCAGCGCTCCCGGCGTCGCCAGACCCGTCGCCGTTCGTTACGCCTGGTCCGACAACCCCGTCTGCAACCTCTATAGCAAGGACGGCCTGCCCGTGACCCCCTTCCGCAGTGACAGCTTCGACATGATCACCAAGCCGAAGCCATAAGCCGCAGCACCCTCCATCCTTCGGATTCCACACCGGCTTCGTCCACCAGGCGAAGCCGGTTTTTCATGCCTGCCAAATACCCTCCCTGGAAAAACGCTGGCAGGAGCTTTCCAAAACCGCAGGATGAAGGCTCCACGCCTGGCGTGAATCCTGTTTGCCGCCCCCATCCTGTGAATCCCGTCGAAGCCCAACCCGAATCCTGCTGGCGCATCGCCACCGACACCGGCGGCACCTTCACCGACTGCCACGCCCTTGACCCCCAGGGCCGTGAAACCCGCTGCAAAGTACTTTCCACCGGCTGCCTGCGGGCCGCGGTCGTCCTCTGCCAGGGGCTTCATGTCCGTCTCTCCGGACTGCCGGCCCTTGCCCCGGATTTTCTCACAGGATTCCAGGTCCGCACCCTCAACGGCTCTGATTCCCGTCTCGTCACCGGCTTCGACCTAACCACGAATGAGATCACGCTCGACTCCCCGGCGGCCTGGCCCGCCGGCAGCCTGCTCGAATTGAGCACCAGCGAGGAGGCGCCCATCCTTGGCGCACGCATCCTGACTCACACGCCGCCGGGCAGGCCCTTCCCTCCCCTGCGCCTGCGCATCGCCACCACCCGCGCCACCAACGCCCTCCTGGAACGCAAGGGAGGCCGCGTCGCCCTCTTCATCACCCAGGGCTTTGGCGATCTCCTCCAGATCGGGGACCAGAGACGGAGCGACCTCTTTGCGCTCCGCCACGAGCCACGTGCCGTTTTTCACGAGATCACCTGCGAGGTGCCTGGACGCATGGATGCCTCAGGCGCGGAACTGGAGCCGCTTGACGAGGTCGCCGTCCGCACCGCCGCCACAGAATGCCTGGCCCGTGGCATCCGCACCGCCGCCGTCTCCCTGCTGCACGGCCATGCCCATCCCGGCCATGAACGGCGCGTCGCTGAAATCCTTCGCGAGACCGGCTTCACCCACCTCACCCTGTCACACCAGACCGCCGCCTTTGCCAAGCTGCTGCCGCGCACGCAAAGTACCGTGGCCGACGCCTATCTTCACGCCCCGGTGCAGTCCTTTCTGAACGGCATCCGCCAAACCGCCCCTGACATGCAGGTGATGACCAGTGCCGGTGGACTCAGCTCCGCCGAGGACATCCGGCCCAAGGACATGCTGCTCAGCGGCCCCGCCGGCGGGGCCATCGGCGCCGCCAACGCCGCACGCCGCCTTGGCCATACCCGCATCATCACCTTCGATATGGGCGGCACCAGCACCGACGTGGCACGCATCAACACACGACCCGGCTACCGCTTCAGTCAGGACGTGGCTGGCATGAGGCTGCTCGCGCCCTGCATCGACATTGAAACCGTGGCCGCAGGCGGCGGCTCCATCTGCCGCGTCACGCATCACGGACTCGCCGTCGGACCTGAAAGTGCCGGGTCGAGCCCCGGCCCCGCCTGCTATGGCAAGGGCGGCCCGCTCACCATCACCGATGTGAACCTGCTGCTCGGCCGCTTCGATCCCACGCGTGCTCCAATCCCGCTGGATGTCGAGGCAGCCCGGCGACGCCTGCATGAACTGCACGCACAGACGGACGGAACCCTGACACAGGACGAACTCCTGCACGCCCTGCTTCGACTCGCCGTCGAGCACATGACCGACGCCATCCGCCGCATCAGCATCGGCGAAGGCTACGACCCCTCCGACCACGCCCTGCTGGCCTTTGGCGGAGCCGGACCGCAGCATGCCTGCGCCGTTGCCGAGGCCCTCGGCATGAGCACGGTACTCATCCCCGAGCAAGCCGGCATCCTCAGCGCCGTCGGCCTTCAGGAGGCCGAGCCGGAAACCATCCTCGAAAAAGAGGTCCGCCTGCCGCTGGAGCAGGCCTTGAAAGCCGCCGACGACATCTCCAACGCGGAAGAGCCGCTGCAAAAGCCCTTTCACCTCGATGCAGCCCTGATTTCAGGACACACTTCCCTCACCCGGATCGCCGAGCTCCGGCTCAAGGGCCAGGACACGCCCCTTCAGGTCGAGTTCACCGACCCTCAGGATCTCCCCCGGCTCTACCGCGACTCCTATCAACGCCTTTTTGGTTACGCCCCGCCTGCCGGGCGCGAGGTCGAGCTGGTTTCCCTGCGCACCCTCGTCCGCAGTGGAAAACATGACTTGCATGATTTCCCGCCGACGGGAGTCCGCACTCCTCCCACCACTGATACGCAACTCATCCAGGACGCCTTCAGCACCCTCGTCGTCGCACCTGGCTGGAGCGTGGAGCATGTCCCGGGCACAGGCCGCGTGCTGCGCTTTGAAGGAATCCGCACCGCTCCTCCCGTGGTCGACCGCGAGCTGCTCCGCCATCGCTTCCACAGCATCGTCAGCGACATGGGAGCGCTGCTCTGCCGCACCGCCATCTCCACCAACATCCGCGAACGGCTCGACTTCTCCTGCGCCCTGCTCGACCCGCAGGGCAGGCTGCTCTCCAGCGCCCCGCACATCCCCGTGCACCTCGGCGCCCTGGGCGTCTGCGTTCGCGAGGTGGCCAGAACGCTGCCGATGCAGCCCGGCGACACCATCATCACCAACCATCCGGCCTATGGCGGCTCCCATCTGCCGGACGTGACGCTCATCACGCCAGTGTTTCATGAAGGAACCCTGCTCGGCTACATCGCCAACCGTGCCCATCATGCCGAGATCGGCGGCATCACCCCGGGATCGATGCCCGCAAACGCCACACGCCTGATCGAGGAGGGCGTCGTCATCGCCCCGCGCCATCTCATCCGCGCCGGCGTCTCCTGCTTTGATGAAGTCAGCCGCCTGCTCACCGCCGCCACGCATCCCACGCGGAACCTGGCGGACAACCTCGCCGACCTGCACGCCCAGCTTGCCGCGAACCTGCATGGGGTGGAAAGGCTGCGATCTCTGGCCGATGCCACGCTGCCGCGTCGGATGGATGAAATTCTCGCGCACTCCGCAGCAGTGATGCGTCGGCAGATCGAACGGCTGCCGGGGCTCCGTGAAGCCTCGGAAAGGCTCGACGACGGCTCCGTGATCGCCGTCGCCATGCGCAAGGCCGGCGGCAGGCTGGTGCTCGACTTCACCGGCAGCTCCGGTGTGCACCCGCGCAACCTCAATGCCACTGGCGCCATCGTCCGCAGCGCAGTCCTGTATGTCATGCGCCTCATGCTTCAGGAGGACCTGCCCCTGAACGAAGGCCTCATGGAGCCGCTGGACATCGTCCTGCCCGTCTCGCTGCTCAGCCCGGCCTTCACAGGCGACCCAGCCATCGATCCCGCCGTGGTCGGGGGTAACGTCGAGGTCTCCCAGCGCCTCGTCGACACGCTGCTCAAGGCGCTCGGCCTGCAGGCCTGCAGCCAGGGCACCATGAACAACTTCTTGTTCGGAGGCCCCGGCTTTGGCTACTACGAGACCATCGCAGGAGGCGGCGGAGCAGGCCCCGGTTTTCCGGGCGCCCACGCCCTGCACACCCACATGACCAACACCGCCATCACCGACCCCGAGATCCTGGAGCAGCGGCATCCCGTGCGCCTTCGCCAGTTCGCCATCCGGCGCGGGTCCGGCGGCGCGGGAAAATGGCACGGAGGTGACGGAGTCGTGCGTGAGTTCGAGTTCACCGCCCCGCTGACGGTCAGCCTTCTGACCCAGCATCGTGTCGAGGCTCCCTACGGCCTGGAGGGCGGGCAGCCCGGACAAAAGGGACGGCAGCGCCTGCTGCGAGACGGCGTGCAGACGATCCTGGACGGCTGTGTCAGCCTGGAGGTGCGGCCCGGCGACCGCATCATCATCGAAACACCCGGCGGCGGCGGTTACGGCCTGGCCTAACGAAGCTTGTTTCATATCAATTCACGGCACGGAAGCGGTCTTGAGCCTGCGCAAAACTGCGCCACGATGCAGGTTCCAACCCGCCTCACGTCATGTCCACCCCCCGCCGTTCCGCCGCTGAAGCCTTTGAGAAAACCCCGACCCGCATCTTCCCCAGCTCCGCCGCCGCGGCCAGGGAGCTCGCCGCCGAGGTGCGGACGCTGATCGAGGAGCGCGCGAAGCAGGGCAGGCACGCCGTGCTCGGCATGGCCACGGGCTCCACGCCGGTGCCGTTCTACCGAGAGCTGATCCGCCTGCACAAGGAGGAGGGACTGAGCTTCAAGAACGTCATCACCTTCAACCTCGACGAATACTACGGCCTCGGCCCCGACCATCCGGAAAGCTACGCACGCTTCATGGCCGACCAGATCTTCGACCACATCGACATTCCGAAGGCCAACATCAACATCCCCAGCGGCAAGGTGCCCAGCGATCAGGTCTTCGCCCACTGCCGCGAGTATGAGGAGAAAATCGACGCCGTGGGCGGCATCGACCTGCAGATCCTCGGCATCGGCCGCACCGGCCACATCGGCTTCAACGAACCTGGCTCCAGCCGCGAGTCCCTCACCCGCCGCATCACGCTTGACCGCGTTACTCGCCAGGACGCGGCCGCCGACTTCCGCGGTGAGGAAAACGTGCCGCACTTTGCCATCACCATGGGTGTCGGCACCATCCTGCGCGGCAAGAAGCTCGTCCTCATGGCCTGGGGCGACAACAAGGCGGACATGGTCGCCAAGGCCGTTGAAGGCCCGGTGACCGAGGCCATCTCGGCCTCTTTCCTCCAGGATCATCCCAACGCGCAATTCTACATCGACACCGGCGCCTCGCGCGAGCTGACCCGCGTCAAGCTGCCCTGGCTCGTGGGCCCGGTTTCCTGGACACCTCGTGAAACCCGTCGCGCCGTCTGCTGGCTCGGCAGCCTGCTGCACAAACCGGTGCTCAAGCTCACCGACGAGCACTACAACGAGCACGGCCTCGGCGACCTGCTGAGCGAACAGGGCCCCGCCTACCAGCTCAACATCCGCATCTTCAACCAGCTCCAGCACACCATCACCGGCTGGCCCGGCGGCAAGCCCAACGAGGACGACACCTACCGCCCCGAACGAGCCACCCCCTATCCGAAGCGCTGCCTGGTCCTCAGCCCTGAACCGCAGGACGCCGTCGTCTCCATGGGTGCCACGCTTGAGCGCCTGGCCGAACAGGGCCACGACGTCCGGCTTGTCTCCCTCACCAGCGGCAACCTGCGCGTGCCCGACAGCGAGGCCGACAAGTTTGCCGAGACGCTCAGGGAGCTGGCCGGCGTGGTCAGCAGCCCGGCCGCCTGGGCGCCGCAGACAGCCTATGCCGAACAGGTTTTAAAAATGCTCGCCGACAAGGGAGAGTTCGGAGAGGACACCCCGCTGCTGCGCCAGCTCAAGACCCTCGTGCTCCGCGGCGAGCTGCGTGACGCCGCCAACGCCTGCCGCCTGCACAACGACCAGGTGCATTTCCTTGACCTGCCCTTCTACGAATCCGGCCGCTACCGCCGCTTCAAGAGCGGCAAGGCCGACGTGGATGCCCTTGCCACCCTGCTGCGCGAGCACAAGCCGCATCAGGTCTACCTCACCGGCGACGCCGCCGACCCGAGCAGCGTCGCGGGCGTCTGCTTCAAGGTGCTCGAAGCCGCCCTCAAGGCCTGTGAAGGCGAGGAGTGGGCCGGCGCCTGCAGCCTCTGGCTCTATCGCGGCAAGGAAAAGGCCCTTGAAGCGCATGAGATCGACATGGCCGTGCCGCTCAGCCCGCTTCAGCTCGAACGCAAGGCCCGCGCCCTCGGCCGCTACGGCGCACTGTCTTCACTCGAACGCAGCTCCCCTGAGTCGAACCGGCAGAACGCCACCAACTACGACGCTCTTGGCCTGGCCCAGTACGAGGCGATTGAGACCTTCCAGCGCTGGCGCCGCGTCTGACATTCAGCGCCACCGGATTGTCCGGCTCAGCCCAGGCCCTCGACGCTCCACCCGTCGCGGTACCTGCGCGCGAGGGCGGCGTTGAGCTCAGGCCTGTTGGTGATCCGTCCTGCGGCTGCGTCCCATTCGATCCAGTCCCCGGGATTGCGCTCGGAGAGCACGCCGAGGAGCACCGCCTCCGTGACCGGGCAGCCGTAGGTTGGAAGATCTGTCGCCGCCTTCGTGCCGTTCATGCAGGCGTCCACCCAGTCGGTGTAATGATTGGCCACACGCGTTTTTGGATAGGCCGCTCCCTTGAACTTTTGATCCGGCACCAGCCAGGGACGCTGGCTGTGCGGCTTGAAGACGCCGCCGTTCTCCCCGATGAAATAGATGCCGCTCGGCGTCTCCTTGGTGAGCGCGGCAGGCCTGACCACGCGGCTGTCCGGGGCGTAGCCGCCATCGGTCCAGGTCATCTTGAGCGTGTCGCCCGCCGTCAGCGGCGTGCCGGGAAACTCCAGCTCCAGGTGGCGCTTCATCGCATAGAGGTCGCCCCGGCTGCCTTCATCGAGGCAGCGCACGCGCTTCGGCGCCTTCAGGCCGAGGCAGGCGAAGACCACGTCAAAATAATGGCAGCCCATGTCGCCCATCATGCCGACGCCAAAATCCACCCAGGAGCGCCACATGGACGGATGGTAGGCCCCTTCCAGATACGGCACCTCTTCGGCCACGCCGAGCCAGAGGTTCCAGTCCAGGGTTGCCGGCACGGGATCGGCCTCGGCCTTGCGCTGAGTGACCTTGGGCCACCAGTTTGCCTTCTTGTTCTCCCAGCAGATGACCTCCTTCACCTTGCCGATCGCGCCGCTCCGGATCAGGTCCACCGCGAGCAGGGTCTCGATGCTCGAATGCCCCTGCGTGCCCATCTGCGTCGTCACACCCGCCTTCGCCGCCTCGGCCCCCAGGATGCGCGCCTCATGCAGGTGATGCGTGAGCGGCTTCTGCAGGTAGACATGCTTCTTCATCCTCAGGGCGGCGACCGCCTGCGCGGCATGCATGTGGTCCGGTGTGCCGATGGTGATGGCGTCGACGGAGCCGCCCAGCTTTGAGAGCATCTCCCGATAATCACGAAACGTCGCCGCATCCCCGAGCCTCTCCCTTGCCGCCGGATCCTGCAGCTCCTTCCTGCGTGACGACATGCCGCGCGTCGCCAGTTCCAGCGTCCTGGAATCCACGTCGCACATGCCGACGATGCGCACCTTCGGATGCTGCAGCACGCTCATCATCGTGTTTCCGCCCATGCCGCCGACGCCGATGGAGGCGACCTGGAACATCGAATTCGGCGACCTGGCGCTGAGGATGGTGGGCGCGGAGATCGTGGTGGCGAGCGACTGCTGGAGGAAGCGACGGCGGTTCATGGTGGCCGTGAACAACGCCACCCGCCGCGCACCTCTCTCGCGAATCAGGCGTGCATCACCTGACCGCCGTCGATGTTGATCGTCTGGCCGGTGATGTTTTTTGCATGATCGGAGGCCAGGAAGCAGGCCATCGCCGCATACTCCTCCGGCATCTGCCAGCGGCCGAGATGGGAGACCTTGCGGATCTTCTCCGCCGCCCATTCATCAAAGGTCTGGCGCCTGTCCTCGGGCAGCAGCTTCTGGCCGGCGGCCCAGATGGAATGATTCAGGTCCGTCTTCACCATGCCAGGGGAAAGCGCGTTCACTCGGATGCCGTGGGGAGCCAGGTCCTTCGCGGCGCATTGGGCAAAATTGATCAGGCCGGCCTTCGAGGCGCTGTAGGGCGGATCCGTCTGCGATCCGACCTGGCCGGCCACGGAGACCAGGAAGAGCATGCTACCGGAGCCGCGTCCGATCATCTTCGGGGCAAAGGCCTGGGCGGCGCGCACGGCCCCTGTCAGGTTGATGTCGAGCACGCGCGCCCATTCGGAGGCATCGACGTTCCAGAACGGAAAACCAAACTTCCCCGAGCCCACTCCCACACAATAGACCAGATGGTCCACCTGGCTGAAGCCGTCGGCAAACGCGCTCACCTGCTCCATCGAGGTCACGTCGCCGACACAGGTTTCCAGGGTCGGGTGCAGGGCGCGGTCAAAGCCTCGTACGTGGCAGCCCTCTGCGGCAAAGCCCTCGGCGATGGCACGGCCGATGCCGTTGGAGGAGCCGAAGATGGCGACGTGCTGGCCGGAGAGATTCAGGTTCATGGCGGGAAAGGATGATGAACGCCTCTCAACCGAGGGAAACGCCTCCTGCCACAGGAAACATGAGGATGACCGCGCCTAAAACCTCAGCAGACAGGCCCCGTGGTCGATCATCGGACAGCCGTCCTCACCCTTCCTGCGGCAGCGTTCCGGCACTTCGTAGATCTGCAGACGGCGGTCCGCCCCCGGCGGCTGAATGCGTGCGACGGCCCCGGCTTCAAGCAGGACCTTGAGATGCTTGCCCATGGTATCCTGATGAACCCGGAAGATCCAGGCCAGCAACACCACGCTGAAGCTCTCCCTTCCCGCCATTTCCTTGAGCGCCTTGCAGCGGGTCGGGTCGGCGGCCGCCTTCAACAGCTTCACCGGATCCGGCGGGTGGACGACCATCCTGGACGACGGCGGTTCTGAAGGATTGGCATCAGGGTTCACGGAACTCCAGACTGGCAACACCTTTCTCCACCAACCAACTCTGCCACCAGCTCCGATTGTCCGACCATCGGCGCCGGCATCCAGGCGTTTATCCGACCCATTGCTCCGTCATTTCGCCCAAACGAAGGCTTTCTCCGACCCTTCGCCCCGACAACACGCCCGGCCAGCCTCATTTCAACGGAGCTGCGCGGGACTGGCGCTGGTAGATCCGCATCTCCCCCTTCTCCCAGCTCAGCCGGGTGACGGGCACGGTCGCCATGAGACTCCACACTTCCGGAGCAGAGGCAAGGCTTCGGGCCAGAAGGTCATGATGATCGACGCGATGAGTGTCTCGCATGGACAGGTCGAGGAAAACCGTGCTCACCCCGAGCGAATCCAGCCGGGCGAGCATCTGTGCCTCGGTTCGGTCCGCCATCTCGTAGCCGCGTCCCAGCCAGTCACTCGTGGAAAGGTCCTTGCTGGCACGGTGGATGCGAAGCGGGGAGGGCGCCCGCTGCTCAAGGCGGAAGGCCGCCTCGGCGATGATTCCACCCTCCCCGCGCGGGTCGGAGCTGACCAGCCAGTGCGCCTGGGACTGCGGCGTCGCGCCGGCAAGGCCGGGAAGCGCCTTGGCAACAGCCTCGGAAA
>JBIJBP010000044.1:0-34716 GCA_044345155.1 Prosthecobacter sp.
CTGGACAAGCTCCTCCAGGAGGAGACAGCTCTGCCGGTGCATGTCGCCGAAGATCCGCTCAGCGCAGTCGGGGAAGGGGCCGGGCGGGTCCTGAATGAACTGGAGTTTCTCAAGAAGGTGAGCACCACAGAAGTCTGATGTTGCCGCAGGCGGCGTTCATCAGTCCAACCAACGTCCAGGCAAGCCCCTTCTGGGACACGCCCATGAAAAAGCTCAACATACTCGCGTTGCTGATCTTCGTCGCCAGCCTGGTGCTGGTGTTCACGCTGGACACGCCCACGACGCGGGAGATTCAATCGCGGGTGATGGCCGTGCTCTCGCCCTTCATCCATACGAGCGCGGCGGTCGAGGAGAAGCTTGGCGACACGGCAGGACCTGTCGTGGACACCCGGGAGCTGAGGATGGAAAATGAAAGGCTGCAGGTCGAGGTGGAACGGCTGCGCATCATCTCGCAAAAGTACCTTCAGTCCCTGGAGGAGGTCAACCAGCTCCGCGGGCTGGTTGAGTTCAAGAAAGCCTCCCCGTTCAGGATGACTGCGGCGCGGGTCGTCAGGCGTGTGTCGACGACATGGTGGAACACGATGATCATCGACAAGGGACTGCTCGACGGCTTGGCCACTGACACGCCCGTGATCAGTTCCGCGGGCCTGATAGGCAAGACAGGGAAGATGGCACCGCACATGGCCGAGGTGATCCTGCTGACGGATGAAGCCTGCCGGGTCTCCGCCAGGATCGACGGTACCCTGGAGCAGGGCATCCTTTCCGGTGAGCGCGGCGGCCTGGACCTGCGGCCGGACCTGCGGCTTAGGTTTCTGAACCGTGCGGCCGCGATTTCACCGGGGGCGACCGTCGTTTCCACGGGCGAAGGCGGCGTGTTTCCCGCCGGGCTTCTGATCGGCAGGGTGAAGCGTTTTGAAGTCAAGGACATCACCGGTGAGGCCGTGGTGGAGCCTGCGGTCGATTTTTCACAGCTCCGGCATGTCTTCGTGCTGGAAACGCATGAGGTGGAGGCCTCCGCAGGCCGCTGAGCAAGCAACCAGGAGTGAGAAGATGATATTCTATCCCGTCACGATGCTGCTGCTGCTGCTGGCCTTTGCGGTCCAGGAGTTCATGCCCGGCATACCGATGGCCTACAATGCGACGCTACTGCTGCCGCCTGTCTGTTTTTTCACGGCCGCCGTGGCTGTTCCGTTTCCAATGATGCTGCTGCTGGCGTTTGTCACCGGCTTTCTATGGGACGCCAGAAACCTGCCTGTGGTGGGTTCCTCGGCGGCCGTGTCATCGGGTGACAGCCTGGTGGGCGGAGCCCTGGACACCCCGGAAATGGCGGGTGGAATGGGGATGCTCTTCGGCGTCTCCATCATCCTGTTCGCGTTGATCGGGGTTTTCCTCCAGGGGGTGCGGCCCCTTTTCAAGCGGGGCAGGGTGGAGCTTCCCGTGCTGTTGGTCGGCTTCACCACGTTCTGCTGGCTCCTGATCGAATATCTCCTGATGACCTTTTTCAGGGGCGCCCTGTTCTTTCCTGCGGCGGTCTGGATCAAGCTGGTCACGGACACCATGCTGGCGATGCTGGCGTCTCCGCTGTTGTTTCTTTTGTTATATTCACTGGCCGGTCTCTCACGCTATGAGATCCGCTATGAAGGCCTAAGGTACTCTTTCGATGGTCGTTAAATACCGCTTCCGGCTCCATGTCTTCACCCTGGCCATGCTTTGTGGCTTCGGGGTGCTGGTCTACCGGCTCTGGTGGCTGCAGATCGAGCATCACAGGGAGTTTGTGAACAAGGTGCCTGAGGCCAAGCGCGAGCGTGCGCGCATCCCGGGCGTCCGCGGCGAGATCAAGGACCGCAACGGCATGGTGCTCGCCACCAACAAGGCGACCTTCGAGGTGCGGGTGAACCTCAAGGAGGTCCTCGACGAGCACGTTCGCCAGTGCCGGGTAAAGAAGGTGGACGTGCCGATGATCAAGGTTGAGTTCCGCGACCGGGGCATCATCCGCCAGAAGGACGAACCGGATATCGTGACGATGTTCAAGGAGCTGATCGAGTCCCGCCTTGCCGACCTTGGGCTCGCGGCGGCCTTCAACGCGGAGCAGGACCTGCGGGTGCATTTCCGCAGCTTCGGCGGCGTCATTCCATGGGTTTACAGGGACAACCTGAGCTTTTCCGAGTTCAGTCGTTTTGCCGAGCACAACCTTTCCCTTCCCGGGGTCACCGTGGCCGAGCGCGGCAGCCGTGTCTACCCCCTTGGCGCTCTTGCCTGTCACATCCTTGGTTATGTTCGGCTTCCTGACGACCAGCGCGTGTCCGCCGAGGAGAGGAAGGGCTGGGACTACTATGTGCCGGACGACTACGGCGGTGCCGGGGTTGAAAAGAGCTTTGACCATTACCTACGAGGACGTCCCGGCGTCAGGGTCATGCAGAAGAACGAGCGCGGGCGCATCGTCGGAGAGGTGACCGCGGCCTTTGACCCACCCCGCAAGGGCAACGACGTGTTCCTCACGCTTGATGCCCGAATTCAATACATCGCTGAAATGGCCCTGAGGGACGGCAACATCGGCCGCGGGTCCGTGGTCGTTGTCAAGCCCGACACTGGAGAGGTCCTGGCGATGGCCTCGGTGCCGAACTTCGACCCCAACCGCTTCATCCCGAGCATCAAGCAGGAGGACTGGGATGCCTTGACGACGAAGGACAAGACCTGGCCTCTGCTCAACCGGGCCACGCGAGGCTTCACGCCCGGATCGACCTACAAGGTTCCCATCGCGCTTGCCGGCTGCCTGGCGCACATTCAGAAGCAGAGCTTCAACTGCAGTGGCAGCGTCACCTACGGCACCAAGGCGATGCAGTGCTGGATCCAGCGCCAGAGCGGTGGTTCGCACGGTTCACTCGGGCTGAGCGACGCCCTGATGCGTTCGTGCAACTGCTTCTTCTACCAGTATGGCAACTCGGCCGGCATCGACCAGATCACCCGTGTGGGCAAGATGCTCGGCCTAGGGGAGAAGACCGGCATTGAGCTGGACGAGGAAGACGCCGGCATCCTGCCAAACCCCCAGTGGCTGCGCCTGCGGAGCCCGCAGGAGCGTTGGAGCGCGGGTTATACGGCCAACACATCCATCGGACAGGGCATGGTCCTGGCCTCGCCCCTTCAGATGGCGTCGGTGGCTGGGACCGTGGCCAGCGGCAAATCCTTCAAGCCTCACCTTCTTTATCAGGTGATGGATGGTGCCGAGGTGGTCGAGGGGCACAAGCCTGTGCTGCGTGCCGACCTGGGCCAGCACTTTCCGGCTTCAGATCTGGAACTGGTGAGACGCGGCATGTGGAAGGTCGTCAACGATGCCGGGGGGACTGCCAAGGCCGCCAGGATCCCGGGTGTGGAGGTGGCGGGAAAGACGGGCACCGCTCAGAACTGGCGGCGGGATGACCGAAATGTCAGGGTGGAGGACAACCACACGCTCTTCATCAGCTTCGCCCCCTATGTGAATGCCAAATACGCCGTCTGCGTCATCGTGCAGGGAGGCAAGTCGGGCGGTGGCTGCGCCGCCCCGGTGGCCAGGCGGGTGCTTGAAAGGTCGCTTGCCCTGGAGCAGGGGTACAATCCAGGAGTCGCCCGGCTGGCGGAAGTCGCCGGTAATTTCAACAAGATCGAGGCGGTCACCTATCCGGACGAGGACACTCCTGTGCTCGCCGTGGCGGATGAGGATGGCGACACTGGCGGCGATGCCCCTGAGCGGGAGAGCAGCGATTCCTCGGCGCAGCCTCGCAATGCTCCCAACATCCGGCGTGAGGCGGACCGTGCAGGGTCGTCTTCCTCGGGTGCCGTCCGTTCTTCCTCAAGAGGTCCTTCCGGCAGGCCGCCACGATCAGCCCGTGAGGACGCCGCTTCTCCGGCCGGTCAGACTGACGCCGCTCCCAAGGCCGGAGGTTTTTTCCGTAGATTGTTCCGTTCACCTAATTAACCACCTTCAACATTCATCCCATCATGGCACTAAGCTTCGTTCAGAGAGTCAAGGAGTTCATCACCGGCAAGAAGGACATCAAGGCCGGCACACGTCTGGTCATCAATTGTGAAAAGCTCGAGAACCGCGTTGCGCTTCTCGACTCGGGCGCGCTGGAGGAATACACAGTTGAGAGAACTGGTACGAGCACCATCGTGGGTTCGATCTTCAAGGGAAGGGTCAAGAACATCGAGCACGGGCTCAAGGCGATGTTCATCGACATCGGCCTCGACAAGAATGCCTTCCTGCACTTCTGGGACGCCATACCTGAGGCCTTGTCGAACCAGGGCATGGAGGAGGTGAGCCGCGGCGGCTCGGCCAAGCAGAAGCAGAAGCGAATCAAGGCCGAGGACATCCCGCAGCTGTATCCTGTCGGGTCGGAGATCATGGTGCAGGTCACCAAGGGGCCGATCGGCAACAAGGGGCCGCGTGTCACGACGAACATCTCACTCGCAGGCCGGCTGCTGGTGCTGATGCCGCAGAACGACCAGTTCGGCATCTCGCGCAAGATCGAGGAGCCCAAGGAGCGCGCGAGGCTGCGCAAGATCATCGAGCGGGTGAACATGCCCGAGGGCATGGGATTGATCATGAGGACCGAGGCGTCGGGCAAGCGCGCCCGTCATGTGATCCGCGACCTGAGCCTGCTGATCGAGCAGTGGAACGAGATCACGGCGAAACGTGACAGCAAGGCGGCCCCGGTCTGCTGCTTCCAGGAGCCGGAGCTGATCGAGCGCACGGTGAGGGACTTTCTCACCGAGGACATCGATGAAGTGGCCTGTGACGATCGTGAGACCGTGGAGCGCATGCAGAAGATGGCGGCGCAGATTTCCGCGCGCGCCAAGCGCCGGATCACCTTTTATCAGGGGCAGGTGGCGATTTTTGAGGCCTACGGGATTCAGAAGCAGATCGACAACGCCTTTTACCGCCAGGTCTGGCTGCCCTGCGGAGGCTACATCGTGCTGGATCAGACGGAGGCCCTGGTCTCGATTGACGTCAACACGGGCCGCAACAAGGGCGCCAAGGACCAGGACCGGGTCATCGTGGAGACGAACCTGGAGGCCGCCGCCGAGGTGGCCAGGCAGCTCAGGCTGCGAAACATGGGGGGGCTCATTGTCGTCGACTTCATCGACATGAAGCATCGCAAGGACCAGCAGGCGGTCTACAAGGCCATGCAGGACCATCTCAAGAGGGACAAGGCCAAGACACAGGTCCTGCCCATCAGCCAGTTTGGCCTGATGGAGATGACCCGTCAGCGTCTTCACGAAAGCCTGAGCAGCGCCCTCTATGAGGCCTGTCCGTATTGCAAGGGGCATGGCCAGGTCAAGACGACCACCACCATGAGCGTTGAGCTTCAGCGTGCGCTTAGCTCGATCCTCGGGCGGGGGCGTCCTGAACACAAGAACCTCATTGTCGTGGTGCATCCGGAGGTCATGCAGCGGCTTAAGACGGAGGATGGCGAGCTTTTGGTCGCCCTGGAGAGGAAGTACGAGGCGCGTCTGACGTTTCGCAGCGACCCGACCCTTCATCGCGAGGAGATCAAGATCAACAGCGCCCAGACTGGCGAGGACGTCAGGCCTTGATTCCTGGCATGGCTTCGGGTGCCCGCCGTTCCGGTGCAGCGCCTGGAGCCTGTGATTGAACACATTCTGTCAAACCTACTGTCAAAGCCGCCATGTCAGCCGCCTCATCTCCCCGCAGCAAGATCATCCTCCTCGGTTCGTCCGCCGCCCTCCTCGTCGCCTTGTACTTTGGCTGGCAATGGGCGGGACAGGAGGCTGTTGTAAAGCCAGCTCCCGCCCCGGCCGCCGCCAAGGGCAGCCCGCAGCCGGTGAAGCCCGCGGATGCGCCCGGCACAAGTTCCAAGGATGGCAAGCCGGCGATGGCTCCGGGAGGCGACAGGCTTTACACCGTTGAGGAAGGTGATCTCATGATTGATGAAATCCTTCGGTCGACAAAGGAGATTCCCGAGATGGCGCGTGACCTGCATGAACTTGTGAAGAAGCTGAACGGTGAGGCCCAGGTGAATGCGAGCAGGCATCTGGTGAACCTGACGAGCGACCAGGATTATGGATTGATCGCCGGTTTTCTCACGGACGCCAAGATGAACCCTGACGTCATCGAGGTGCTGTTTTCCGACCTGATGAACCGGAACCGTGTGCTGCAGATGCCTTTGTTCATGAACATGCTGAAGAATCCGGCCCATCCGCAGAACGAACAGGTCCGCAACGTCCTGACCATTCTTGCAGGCGAGGACTTTGGGACGGACTGGGCCAAGTGGGACGCCTGGGCGGCTGCCGAAATCAAAAACCAGCAGACGGGTCAGTAAGCGCCGGGGTTGGTTTTCAGGGATGCTTGAGGCTGGGAGGTGGAGAAGCCTTGAGCGGCCTGCCCTCGCGGTTAAAGATCCGATTCAAGAAGCCCGGCTTTTTTGTGGCTTCATTCCCCGGCTGGGCCGCAGCATTCGGAGCCATGCCTGGGTCCTGGGGGAAGCGACCGGCGGCTTCCGCTCCGATCTTGGTGCGATAATCCTCCCTGATGGAGGTCTGACGCAGGTCGATTTCGTCGGTGACGACCTGAGGCTGGATGAAGATCAGCAGCTCCTTGCGGGTGGTTTCATTCTTGTTGTGTTTGAACAGGTTGCCCACGCCCGGGATGCGGCTGAGGAAGGGTGTGCCGGAAGTGCTTTTCTTGTCGCTGTCAGAAATGAGGCCTCCAAGCACGATGGTGTTGCCATCCCGCACGTTCACGGAGGTGACGATCTGCTCGGTGGCAATGATGGGGACGGTGTTCTGGGCGATGACGGTTTCATCCACAACCGTGTCGTTGATCTGGGCGATGGTCAGGTTGACCTCGCCATCCTCGTTGATGAGAGGCACGACCTCGAGCTTGAGGACGACATCCCGGTATTCGATGGTGGTCGTAAAGGTTCCAAGGTTGTTGTTGTTGAGATTCTGAACGGTCTGTGCAGGGACGGGAATCAAGGTGCCCGAGGTGATGACCGCCTTCTTGTTGTTCAAGGCGAACACGGACGGGCGTGACAGCACCTTGAACCTGTCGGTGGTTTCCAGGGCTGAGACATAAACGTCGAGTGCATTCCCGATATGCCCGTACAAGTTGAGGCCGCTGGCCATTGGAATGGCGTTGGCGATGTTGGTCTGGATGTTGGGTACGCGTGCTGTGGTGCCGCTTCCGAGCAGTCCGGTGACGTTCTGACCTGCGGTGAAGTTGTTGGATCCTCCATCCCTGTCCTGGATGGCGTTGAGGTAATCAAAGCCGAAGTCAAAGCCGTCACCCAGTGTCAGCTGGCCGATCACCGTGGCCAGATAGACCTGGGAGGGCTTGCGGTCGAGCTTGTCGAGGAGCCCGTTGACCTTTTCGATTTCGCTTGGTCGGCCGACGACCAGGATGCTGTTGGCCATGGGGTCGGCGACGACGCGTGTCTTGCCGACCAGGACGGAGATGGGTGCGTTGTCCTCGGTGGGGCCTTGAATCAGGTCGGAACGGGAGCCGATGCCGCTGGTGGCCGACGCGGTGTCGTCAGTGCTTCCCGTGCTGCCGGACGTGCTCAAGACCTGGCCGCCACGGGTTCCTGTTGTGCTGCGTCCGCTCAGCAGCTGGCTGCTGGTGGAGGCAAAGCTCTGCTGACGCTGCTGCTGGAGGCTGCCGCCTCCGGGCAGCTGGGTGGCGCTGCTTACGGGTTCGGTCAAAAGATCGGTGACCGCGGCCAGCACGTCCACGGCGGCTGCGTATTTGAGCTTGCGCTCAAAGGGAATGTCCACCTTCAGCGGCTTGTCGAATTCGGCGATCATGCTGGCGATGTAGGTGTAGTCGGCGGTGGATGCGACGACCAGGATCTGATTCAGCCGGGTGTCAGCGACGACCTGCGCCGTGGTTGTCGGTTCCGAGGGGGAGTTGGGGATCACCCACTGACCGTTGACAAAGATCGGGTTCACCCGGGGGGCGTTTTCCCGGGGATCACGGTTGTTGCTGCTGTTGTTGTTGTCGCCTTCCCGCCGTTCCCTGCCGTCGCTGGCAGCGCTGCCGCGGATGGTGTTCACGCCCTTGCTTTCCTTTTCCTGGGCCTGTGCGGTGAGGGTGGCCTGGATGATTTGCGCCACCGTGCCGGCATCCGCGTGCTCAAGCGGGATGAACTTGGTGACCAGGGATGCGGCCGTGGCCGGAATGTCGATGGCGTCCCGGATGCTGATGAGCTGTTTGACCACGGTGCTGCTTTCCGTGATCAGCAGGCCGGGTGGGGTGAGGACGGGCGTGATACGGCCATAGACCCCGAGACCGACATGGCCGGACAACATGGTTCCGGCGGTTTCCGGATCCAGGTTCTCCAGCTTCATGAAGTAGGTCACGATGGTTTCCCCGGCCGGCAGATCCTGCGGGTTGGTGTAGAACTTGACCCCGTGGGAGAACTGGACGGCATTGGCGCTTTGATTCCTGGCAGGAAGGATGCGTGCGCTTTTGCCATCGGGCTCCATCACGATGGCGTAACCATTGGTGAGGAGGGTGGCCTCGATCAGCTTCACTGCTTCAGCCTTGTCCACGGCCTTCGGAGTGGCGAGGCTGACGGGGGCTCCTTCCAGGATGTTGGTGTCCTTGATAAGGGTGACGCCCGTCAGCAGCTCGTAGATGCTGAGCATGTCCATGACGGGGTTGCTGGGAAATTGCAGGACGATCTTTTCGCCCTCCATGCGAATGGTCTGGGAGAGACTGCTTGCCGGGTCGTTTCCTGGGGGGCCTCCCATGCCGGGAGGGCCTCCGAAGCCGCCTCCGAAACGGCGGCGGAAGCCGCCTTCACCTCCTGGGCCACCCGGGCCCATGCCGGGAGGGCCTCCAGGGCCGGGGCCCCCGGGGCGAGGTGGTGCTTCACCTGCGTTGGGAGCAGGTGTTGGTGGCTGCTTCTCTGCGTTGGGAGATGCGGGTTGGGCGGATTGGGAGGAATCCGGGGCGGTTTCAGCAGGCGTGGTCGCTGGTGCCTGGGGGGGGGGGGGGGGGGGGGGGGGGCAAGGCTCCTGAGCCTGGGCGAGGGCTGCGAGAATGACTGAAAAAGTGGCTGCGACTTTGATGACGGAATGATGCATGGAAATGGGGGGAAGGGACGTTCGGCTTGCTGCTGCTTTGCGTGTCATTTGCCGCCTTTGTCTTCTTTTTCGATTCGTTCGAACTCCTTGCGGATGATGTTGCGCCGCTCCTCTTCGGGGGCGTTGCGGAATTTTTCGTCGCTGAACTTGCTGCGCATCATGTCACGGAACTTTTCCCGTGATTTTTCGGAGAGGCTTTCGTAGCGACGGCGGTCTTCTTCACTTGGGCCGCGACGTTCACCTTTAAATCCATCTCCGCCCGGAGGCGGTGGTCGGTCGCTGCGATCCCTGTCCTTGTCTTTTTTTCCGCCCTTCAGGTCATCGGCGGAGATGGCGGCGTAGTTGAGCCTGACCTGTTCGCCGCCGATGGTCACGACGGCGCGGCTGCGGGTGATGTCCGGTGCCGGCAGGGCTTCATTGAGCACCCAGCCCTGGAAATTGGGTTCGTTGGAGACGATGTGGCTTTCCTTGGTCTCCTTGTTGAAGATGGTGGCGACGGGCTTGCCGTCGATGTAGGCGATGCCGGTGAGGACCAGATTGTCTGACATGTTCACCATGCGGGTGAAGGGGGAGCTGGAGGTCACCGAGGCGACGGAGGTGGGGTCGAAGGGCTGCGGCAGGTCGGGGTCGGGTTCGGCAGCCAGGGCCAGCAGGGGGAGGAAGGCGAGGCAGGTCAGGAACTTCATGGCTGGTGCGAGGTGGATGGTCAGACTCCGGTTTCAGGCTTAAACCAGCGTGCCAGGGTGAGGTTGCAGATGACCTGAGGAGTCTTTTCCCGGGCGCGGGTGTCGATTTCGATCTGAAGTTCGCGGACGGCCTGGAACTTTTCCGGAGACTGGAGTGTAGCCAGCCAGTTCAAGACAGTGCTTTGATCGCCCCGAAGCCGCACGGAGACGGTGACTTCCCGATAGCTTGGGCTGGGAGTGGTGGTCAGCGGGGGGAGGGTGGGCTGTTCCGCAATGATGCCCCATTCCAGGGCCTGGTTTTGAATATCTTCCAGAAGCTGGCCCTGGGCGCGCCCGAGGCTTTCGGTGGAAGGCATGGTTGCGACCAGCCATGTCCGGCGTTTTTCCCAGAAGGGCTGTTCCTTCATCCAGCCGTCGTTTTCGGCCTTCTGGCGTTGAAGGATAACGATCTTTTCAAGCGCCGCCTTCCTGCGGTCGAGGAACTGCTTGGTGGCGATCATGCCGACCATAAGGACCAGGACTGCCACGCAAAGCAGCAGCAGGTTTTTTTCGCGGGTGGTGAGCTTGGTGGCCATGGGTGGATTTACAGGGCCTTGCCCTGGGTGCGGAACTGGGCGGTTCCGTCGCGGACATTGGGGCTGGGTTTGGACCATTCGTAGCGGCCCAGAATGGGATGTTTCTGAAGATCCTCCATGAACTGGACCGCCGTCTGGGCGTCCCTCGCATCTCCCTGAAGGTCAATGGTGTTGTCCTTGAGGTTGAAACGCCTGATGACGAGGCCGCTGGGCGGCATGAGCTTGGTCAACTCGGCGAGGAGCAGCATGGGATAGCGCCTGGGTTCGATGGCGGGTGCGAGTGCCTTCCAGTTTTCGGCCGTCTTCCGGACCTGCGCTGCGGGAGCAGAGGTTTTATCCACATCCGCCTGAAGCCGTGCCGCCTGGGTTTCCTGGTAGCGAAGGTAGGCAAAGGCCAGGAACAGAAGGGAGACCGCCAGAAGACCGCCAAGCAGGCCGAAGCGAAGCAGCTTGGCTCGTCGTCTGGAGAGTTGCTGGGACTGCCGGACGACGGAGGGCAGGAGTGGCGGCCAGGAGTGGGTGTCGAGATCTGGATGGTGAGCAAGCTGGGCGGTGGCCCGCGCAGGCAGGCCGGTTTGCTCCTCCAAGGCTGCAACCAGGGTGGGATCCGAGCCGCTTCCGCATAGAACCACGCTGGAAACGAGGCCTTCGCCAAGCTCGGACTCGAAGGTCATGCGTGCCAGTGTGACTTCCTGGGCCAGGGCCTCGGGAGTCATGGCGATGGAAGGTGAGATGATCAGGCTTTGGTAGAGCTTTCCCTGGCAGCCGATGGCAAGAACCAGGGTGCCTTGTTCCTCGGTGATGACAATCGCGCCGGCGGGAAGCGCCATCAGGCGCAGCGCCGCCGTGTAGTCCGATGCCTGGGTCACGGCCAGGTCATCAGGAAAGGGATCGGCGAGAACATCAACGCTGACGGTGGCGGTGGAGGCGGTCTGGGCAAGGAGGTGCCAGCGAAAGTTGCGCTCTGCTCCGCCTGTCAGCTTCAGTCCCCTGCGTTCCAGCTGCGTGATGATGATCTGCTCCAAGACATCGTGGTCTGCGTTAGGCAGAACCAGGCCGATGCTCCGGCAGGCGGTGGCGGGAAGACCGATGACGAGCGGCTTGCCTTTCAGCTGAACTTCAGCGGGTGATTCCACAGACTGGATGACGCTGGTCGCCCGGGGCTTCCACAGGCGCCAGGAGGCATCAGGAGCTGGAAGCAGAAGCGTGGAGGCGGCGATGGACATGAGGCGGGTGATGCGAGCTGAACTGGAACGTCCAAGGTGCCTGGAAGTTGCGTAATTTCATTGGTGAATCACGGGGTGGCAAAGACTCGCCGAAGACCCCGCTTCCGGGTCGACAAACATCCTTGCCGCCAGCCTGGAACTCCACCATAAGCTTGAGATTTCATGCGTCTGTTTTCCATCGTGGCCGTTGCGTTCATGCTGTTGCCTCAGTCTTTGCCTGCTCAAAATGAGGCACGGCTGGTCTGGCAGCCGGTCCAGGAGTACTTCATTCACGTCCGGCCAGACAGGAAGCCCGTGCCCGTGGAAGGGAAAAAGCGGCTTAATTCATTCACCGCCTACACGCATCTTGGCACCGACTTTGGCTTCATGGGCCCGGCCGAGCATGACATTGAGTGGCAGCGGGATGAAATCTGCGTGCATCTTGGCCAGGAGCCGGAAGCCTGGTCGGGCATGTGGCACAGCCTGGCTGGCCTGGCACGGGCGGCCGGGGAGCCCCTCAACTTCATGGCGGCCTGGCCGACGATCATCGAGCCGCGTTACCAGCCGCGCATTTCCAGCCTTAGACTGGATGCACATGGACGGGGCAGGTTGAAGCTGGAAATCAAGTCAGAATCCCAGGAGACCCTTTGGACTGCGCAAGTCGTTCTGGATGAGGAAAGCGCCGGTGTGGAGGTGCTAGCCGTGCCTCCCATGGCATGCGCCAGGGCCAAGCTGCTCACCTGGGTGGCCGAGCCTGGTTCCGAACTCTGCATTGAAGCCTTGTTTCTGGGGGTGGAGGCTCCTGACGTGCCGTTTGATGAATACGTGCTCGCGGCCTCCTATGCAAAGCTGGCACGTTGTTACGACGCGGACGCTGGTCTGGTGAAGGACCGGGCGCACCTGGAAAACGGCGCCTTTGACTCCCTCGCTTCAACGGGGCTCTTCGCCCTGGCGACGGCGGCCGTGTCCGCTCCACCTTTGAGACTCGTCAGTCCAGACCGGGCTGCTGCCATCCTGCGCCAGGTGCACAAGACGGTCAGCGGACTGGAGCGTCCTTACGGGCTTCTGCCACATTTTGTCAGAAGGGCGGCATCCGGCCACAGGATCCACCCGGGCACGGAATACAGCAGCGTCGATACGGCGATTTACTTTCACAGCCTGCTACTGGGTTCGGAAATGCTGGAGGATCAGGAGCTTAAATCGGAGTTGTTGTCGGAGGTGGACCAGATTGACTTCGCCCGTCTGCGCCTGCCCGGGGGGGAGGTCAGCCATGGGCTCAAGGAGGACGGGCGCACCTTGCTGCCACATGGATGGAAGGACTGGGGAGGTGAGACAGCCCTAGTCATGATGCTGCAGAACATGGTCAATGAAAATGCTCCGCGCATACTTATGGAGCGGCCCGGGCAGGCCTGGCAGGGGACGGGCTTCATCACAGAGATTCAGAGCCTGTTTTATCCAGACTTCGACAGTGACAAGCCTGATGCCCTTGATGGTGTCAGATGGCTGGATGTCCGCCGCAGGATGCTCAACGCCCAGAAGGAGTACATTTCCAGAACTTGGCCGGGTAGCATGGCGGCCAAACTTGGGCTATATGGGCTTTCGGCAGGGGAGAGCCTGCATGGGGATGCCTACCATGTGGGAGGGACTGACCTGCCAGGTCAGACGATGATTCATCCTCATTTCATCCTGATGGCGGGCTCGCTGGTAAACCCTGAGGAGACATATGCCCTCCTGAAACGGATGGAGAAGGCTGGGTTTTTCACACCCTGGGGCATGGTTGAAACCATTGATGTTAAAGGACGAAGCTATCTGCCCATGGTGGGTTCGCTCAATGCGGGCTTTGAGACTCTTGGGGCTTATCATCTCCTGGCGCGCCACCGGGGGAGTGCGAACAGGATTCATTCTGCGTCCCTGCAGGCACCGGAGTTGCGTCGCGCGGTTCAGTTTTTGTATCCGTCACGCCAGTCGGCGGACGAGCGAGGGGCGCGCTAAACTGTCTGTTGAAAACGCACAGCCGGGATTTGGGATGGGGCTGGAGCCATCGAAAGCCTCCGCGTCAACCGTCCCCACAAGCCTGGTCTGCGACGGTTTTGCCACACACAATCCTGCTAGGAGACGAGTTGGCGAAAAAAACCCGCCGTTCCGAGGGGCGGCGGGTTTTTTTAAATGGAAGCACGCTGGCTCAGGAGCCGGAGACGGCATCGGCCCCGCGCTCGCCCGTGCGGATGCGAACGGCTTCAAGGACATCGCTGACGAAAACCTTGCCGTCACCGATCTTGCCAGTGTTGGCAGCCTTCACAATTGCATCCACGACGGTTTCGCTGCGGGAATCCTCAACCACCACCTCAAGTTTGACTTTGGGCAGGAAGTCCACGGTGTACTCGGACCCGCGGTAGATTTCGGTATGGCCTTTTTGACGGCCGAATCCTTTGACTTCGACGACGGTCATCCCCTCCACTCCGACTTCGGAGAGAGCTTCTTTGACGTCCTCGAGTTTGAAGGGCTTGATGATCGCTTCGACTTTTTTCATGGCTGAGGCAATTAGATATGTGGTTTGGCGGTTTGCAACGCCCAGAGGAGACCGAAAGTGATTTTCCCGAGGTTGTTGCTGCGGAAATAACCAAAAGCGGAAAGCGTGCCAAGTTTCTGCGTGAATATTTTTGCAGGAGTCTCATTTCCTGTGAACATGCTGGCCATGGTTGCTTTTGCGTACCTCCTGACCTAGGTCGCTTCATGTTTTTGTCTCGTCGTATTCCGCTGTTTGGGGCCGTTTTTGGCGCTGTTTTGGCCTGCTTGCCTGGATTTGCCCAGGAAAACCTGCTGGCGCTGCGGCTGACCTGGCTGCCTGGACACCTTTACACCCAGGAGACGACCACGGAGACCACCTCTGTCCTGGCAGCGCTCGGGAAGGAGGACCAGAAAATGAGGGTGGTGCAGACGACAGAAATCCGGGTTCAGTCCCAGCCGGACGGCGGCAAACTGGCACGGGTCACCTTCCGGTCGATGAAGGGGGAGGTGATGCTCAATGGCATGAAGCAGGCCTTCGACTCGGATCATCTGAGCGATGCCAGTCCGATGATCCAGGACTCGATCGGCAGGAGCGTGGGCAGGTCTTTCGGTCTGCTTTATGACGTCAGGGACCGTTTTGTGGGGGTGCAGGACACGGCGGACATGGCCTCCTTGGACAACAAACCTTCCCCATCCCTGGAGGCGATTGCCGAGGCCGGTGATGTGGCGAAGCTTTATCAACGTTCCCTGGAAATGGGGCTGCCCAAGACTGCCGTGAAGGTGGCTGACCGCTGGACTACCCAGGAAAAGCTGGATTTTCCCAGCGCCGGGCCCGTCGGAGTTGAACTGAGGTCCCGTCTGGAGGCCGTGATGGACTACGACACCCGTCGCCACGCCAAGATCAGCTTTGAAGGGGAGATGAAACGTGCCGATGACGGCGTCGGCAGCCGCAGGGTGACGATTGGAGACGGATCAAAGGTCTTTGGCCAGGTCCTCTTTGACCTGGAGCGGGGCACGGTTTCCTTCGCTGCTTTTCGTGCGGACATTCAGCTGGAAGTTGACGGAAAAAGCTTCCCTGTTCGCCAGCAGGTCACGACCAAGCTGACGGGTTTCAAGCAGGAGTAAAGCAAGGCCGGGGGCCGTCGCCTGGCTCCCCTGCAGCGCAGGTCAGCCTTTGGCTTTGGCGGCCGAGGAGGTGGATTTGGAACTGGGGCGAATTTCAAACCTAACCGGTTCGGGCTGGCTTGCTTGATGAATCTGCTGTTCGAAGGCGGCGGCCTTTTCCAGGAGGGCGGCTTCCTGCTTCCTGCCTTCGCTGTTCCACCAGTCTTCAAACGCCGCCTTGTCGAGGCTGCGGAGCTTGCCCTTGCGCTGGCCGTAGAGGTTGCGCAGGGGGCGGATGGCCTCGTCGTTGCGCTGCTTGTTGAGGGCGATGACCTTTTGCGCCTGTCGAAGGGTGGCGGATTCTGGATCTGTCTGGAGCTCGATCTTTCTGCCCAGGATGACGTGATCCCAGGTTCCGACCACCTGGTCGTTTTCAAGCACGTCATAGCGGCCGGGCTTCAGGCCGCTGACGGTCAGGACTTCACCGCTTTTCCGATGTCCGGCAGCCGTCAGTGTGGCTCCCAGCCTGGATTCTTCGAGCACGGCCCAGGGCAGGCATTTCGGCTGCAGGGTGAAGCTCAAGGACTGGCCCGGGGTGCCCGAGATGCTGCCAACCGTGTTCCCCGGCCCTGCATTGACCTTCCATCCGTCTTTTTGCGGCTGGGCACTGACATTCCAGACAGATCCTGGCTCCTGAAATGCCTCGATCATGGAGTAGGCCATCACAAACTGCCCGTCACCTGCCGGATGAATGGCGTCGGCGATGAGGGTGAAGTTCGGGTCCTTCTGGCGGCCTTCAACCGTCAGCTTGTTCAGAGGGCCGAACAGGTCGATGAAGCCATAACCGCGCTTGCGGGCCTGCTCCTGTCCCCATTTGCCAAAGTAGGCGAGCACGGCGTTGTAGTTTTCGGGATTCTTGTTTTTAGCCTTGGCGGGATCCTTTGCGATCATTTGTTCGAAGGCCTGGTGGTCGAACATGGTGGGGCTCATCAGGAACACGCGCACCTTCAGCGCGTCCAGGCGGTCGAGAAGCCGGGTCATGTCCTGGGCATAAGTTTTGAAGATGTCCGGGGAGAAATCCTGATAGGCTCCGTCATTCATGCCGAGAAGCACCGTGGCGACGGTCGGCTTGAAGCTGGCGATGTCATCGTCAAACCGGTTGAGCGCGTCGGCGGCCCGGTCGCCGCTGACTCCAGCGTTGCGGAAGTGGATCTTGAGTTTCGGATAGCGGGTGTAAAAGAAATCCTCCACGTACTGGGTGTACTGACACTGGTGGGTGATGGAGTCGCCGATGAAGATGACCCGGTCGCCATCCTTCAGGCCCAATCCTGCCTGCTGGGCGACAGGTTGTGCAAGGCAGGTGAGGGTGAGACAGGCGGAAAGAAGCGGTAGGAGAGGGAACTGTCGCATGAAGGCATTTCCAACGCGTCTGAACTCCGGGACTTTCGATGATGCCGCGATTTCCGGTCGGCCCTGGCTGCGGATGCGCCCGGCCGCGTCGGCTCACGCGTCAGTTGGTGACCTTGAGCCAGCGTTGACGGAAGGAACGGTTTTCCTCCATCAGCTGGGCGGCCACGGTGGCGGACAGTTCGGTCAGTCCAAAGACCCGGGCAAAGGCTGCGGTCTCCTCCTGGCGCTGATAGTACTCGGTGCTGTCGGTTGTCTGTGAGGAAAAGTGCCTGGCAGTATCGAGCAATGTCTGGGGGGGCAGGTCGCTGAGGGGAATCGTCAAGGTGCCCCTGTCGAGTGCGATACGTGCCTCCTTGAGGTCAGCCCCAGCCAGCTTGCCTGTGAGTGGCGCGCCCGTCCTGCGGTCGATCCGCCCGGAGTAGCCTCCCTTGTCGGCAAGGTCGTTGAAGAGCCGGGTCAGGAAGGCGGCTGCCTGCTGGTGAAGGTAATGCTGACCATCCAGGGCGGCCTGAACCTCGGGTGAGTCAAACATCATGCCTCGCAGCAGGTCGAGCACGCGTGTGTTGTCGTAGCCATCAATGAGCCCGGGCAAGGTGGCGGTGATTTCAGTCCACTGCGCGAGGTCGCGCTCCCGCAGCTCACGGTCACGCGCCATCTGGGTGCGTTTTTCCTCCATGGTGAGCCGGGTGACATCACGGCGTGCCTGGGCCACCCAGGCATCCACCTGTGCCCTGAGTCGTGGCGCGTCGCCGAGTTCGTTGAGTTGCCTTTGCAGGGTGGCGAGAATTTCCCTCGCCTCAGCCAGCGTTGTCGGGGTGGCTGGCGGACCGAGGCTGAGGGCCATGCGGAGATGGGGTTCCAGGGGTTTGACCAGCCCGGTGGCGTAAGCGGGAATCCAGTCGAGGGAAATAGGGCTGCGGTCGTCCTGCAGGTCATCGAGGTGCTCCTGGAAATGGAGCAGGGCCTGCGCGCCCAGCCGGGGGTCGCCGAACTGCCATTCGGCCAGTCCATGCACCAGGTAGCCGAGGAGGGGCTCGCTGGAGGTGGCATAGTTCATCTGACTGAGTGGCGTGCCCGGCGGGAACCGCTTTTCAAAGCTCGCTCCCAGGGACTTGAAGAAGTCCAGCAGGGAAGGTGAGAGGAGGGGCGTGCTGGTGGTGATGGAATCCTGGGCCAGCATGTGCAGGTGCCTGGCCGCATCGTCCTTTCTGGCAAGCATGATCGCGCAGATGGATGCGTTGATGCGGGCCCAGTTGAGGGTTGGCTGGCGGAGATCACCGCTGATCAGGCGTTCAAACTGATGACGTGCTTCGGCAAACTGACGCCGTTGAAGCATGATCTCACGAGCGGCGATGAAGCGCTCTGCCACGGTGCGCTTGTCGTCGGACTGGACGATCACGCCTTCGCCGTTCAAATCCTGGCGGCTGGTGTCGATCTTCTGCGTGACTGAGGCCGACCTGCGGGCGTTGGCAAACTGGATCATCCAGCCCACGAGGAAGGTCAGGCACAGGACGGCAGCTGCAGCCAGCCCCCAGCGGACACGTCTGCTGGTGAGCCTCCAGCGTGCCGCGTAACCCTGGTTCAGCAGGCCTTCGGCGAGACGGAGTTCGTCCACTGTTTCATCATAATTTGCGCAGCGTTCCTGGGGACGGAAAGCCAGCATGCGGTTGATGGCATGAAGCGTCCTGGGGGCGAAGCGCATGCCGCTGTCCTCAAGGGCCACACGGCGGCACTTGATCATCCGCAGCTGCTCAATGCTGTCGGTGTCCGCCTTGTGCGGCGGCCTGCCGGTCATGGCATGGTAAAGGGAGGCGCCAAGACTGAAAATGTCACTCCGGTAATCCTCGCGGTTGTCGAGCACCTTCTCGGGCGCGACATAGTAGGGGGTGGCCCAGATTTCACCGGAGTTATCCCCGCCCCGGTCGACAAAGAGGGCCAGGCCGAAGTCCACGACCTTGGCGGTCCCGGTCTCGGTGAACAGGATGTTGGCAGGTTTGACGTCCCGGTGAATCAGACCCATCTGCTGGGCTGCGCGCAGGCCTTCGGCTACTTCCAGGCCGATACGCAGGGCCTCACTTTCCTTCAGACGGCCTTCCTTGCGAATGCGCTGTTCCAGGCTGCCCCCGGTCACCAGCTCCATGGCGATGTAGAAATAACCCTGGTCATAGCCAACCGAGTAAAGCTTGATGACGTTGGGATGGTTGACGTTGGCGGTGATCAGCGCCTCTTGGCGAAACTGCTCCACCCGGGTGGCGTCCCGACTGTAGCGCTGATTGAGGATCTTGAGGGCCACCCGCCGTCCCAGGGTTTCGTCCTCGGCTTCAAACACCCGGCTCATGCCGCCCTCGCCGATCTGCCGGACGATCATGAAATGGTCAAACTTCCGCCGCACACGCACCATCTGGCCGCAAAACGGGCACTTCAGCTTGGTGAACGGGTCCAAAGAGGTGACATCGACCTGGTTCTGGCAGACCGGGCAGGTGCTCAAATAGGATTGTTCAGGGACGGGAAACACGGAGGCGTTTTTCTAGCCAGCAGGGCTGGCAGTCATGGGGAAATGGTTTGAGTTATTCGACAGGGCAGGTGACAGAAGAAGGCGGTCTTTGGACTGTTCAAGCGACACATTGTTCACGCTTGCCTTATGCCAGAAATTACAGATTGCTAAATTAATTCGAAACTGGACTATCTACTGTGGACTGGAGCATCTCCGAGCCAGCCGATGTTGGCACTCGCCTCGACAAACATCTCGCCCAACGCTTTTCCGACCTGTCCCGATCCAGGGTCCAGGACCTGATCCGGGAGGGGCATGTGACCTTGAACGGCCGTCCCGCCAAGGCGAGCGCGACGCTGAAGCCTGGGGACAGGCTCTCGATGCACGTTCCGGACCCCACGCCCACGGAAGTCGTGGCGCAGGACATTCCCATCGAGGTGCTTTTTGAAGACAGTGACATCCTGGTCCTGAACAAGCCCCCGGGGCTTGTGGTGCATCCGGCGGCGGGGAACCCGGATGGAACCCTGGTCAACGCCCTGCTGCATCACTGCGATGACCTGAGCGGCATCGGTGGCGAGATGCGTCCCGGGATTGTTCACCGGCTCGACAAGGACACCTCCGGCTGCATGGTGGTCGCCAAGAACGACATCGCTCATCGAAGGCTCACCGAGGCGTTCGCAGAGCGTCGTCTGGGCAAGATTTATCTCGCCGCCATCAACGGCCTGCCCAAGGAATCGTCGGGGCGGGTGCAGAACATGATCGGGCGTCACCCGGTGGATCGCAAACGGATGACCGTGCTCTATGATGGCTCGGGCAAGGAGGCCGTGACGGAGTGGGAGCAGGTGGCGGCGCATCAGGGCAGCGCACTCATCCGCTGCCGCTTGCTCACCGGCAGGACGCATCAGATTCGTGTGCACATGCGTGAAAACCTCGGGCACCCCATCCTGGGCGACCCCATCTATGGCAATCCGAAGCGGCAGATTGTCACGGTTGGCCGCCTCATGCTGCACGCCTGGAGGCTGAGCCTGCATCACCCCATCCATGACCAGCCCATGAATTTTGAGGCTCCCATTCCGGCGGAATTCGAGCCGTGGACGCGGCAGATGTGAGGGGTGGGTCAAGGTCCCCAGGCTGAGGAGCCAGACCGCAAGGAGCACTTCACAGGGGTGGTAAAAAAGCGAAAAGCAGGCGGCAGCCGTCCGTTTTCAAAGGCTCCATGAAGCTGTCGCACCTGCTTGCTCTCCTTTCCTTGTCCGTCATCTCACTTAACGTTAAGGCGGCGCAGCCCAACCTGATCTGGATCATGGCCGACGACCTTGGCTACGGCGACCTCGGTTGCTATGGCCAGAAGGTCATTCAAACGCCCAGCATCGACCGCATGGCGAAGGAGGGCCTCCGGTTCACGCATTTCTATGCCGGCGCCACGGTTTGCGCCCCGTCGCGAAGCGTTCTCATGACCGGCCTGCACCATGGGCACACCCGCATCCGCGGCAACGCCGGCAAGACCAACCCGGCCGCGCAGGCTTTGAAGGAAGGCGACATCACCGTGGCGGACGTCTTGAAAAAGGCGGGCTACCGGACCGCGCTGATTGGCAAATGGGGGCTTGGCAATGTCGGCGAGGCTGAGAGCGGCCTGCCTCGAAAGCACGGCTTTGATTACTTCTACGGCTACCTGAGCCAGCATCACGCCCACAACCATTACCCGGACTACCTCTGGCGCAATGAGACGAAGGAGCCTCTTTCCAATGTGATCGTGCCCGTGGGCGAGGACGGGGCGGGCTATGCCACGGAGGCGGTGCATTATGCGGATGACCTGTTCACAGATGACGCGCTGAAGTTTGTCTCTGAAAACAAGGCGCGGCCCTTCTTCCTCTACTGGAGCATGGTCATTCCGCACGCCAATAACGAACGTGCCCGTGACCTGGGGGACGGCGCTCATGTGCCCGACTATGGCCCTTATGCCGACAAAGACTGGCCGAAGCAGGACAAGGGCCAGGCGGCGATGATCACCCGTCTTGATGGCTACGTCGGCCGCATGATGGAGCACCTGAAGGCCCTCGGCATCGCCGACAACACCCTGGTCATCTTCACCAGTGACAACGGGCCGCACAATGAAAGCAGGCACGACCTGGAGCGCTTTGATCCGAACGGACCGTACACGGGCATCAAGCGCAGCCTCACCGACGGCGGCATCCGGGTGCCGTTCATCGTCTGGTGGCCGGGCAGGGTGAAGCCGGGCGAGACAGGCCATGTGGGTTACTTTCCCGACTTCATGCCCACCGCCGCCGAACTGGCGGGAACGCCCGCGCCGGAACAAACTGACGGCGTCAGCCTCGTGCCGCTGCTCAGCGGAAAGGCGGATGCCCAGCGGCGGCATGAGTTTCTCTACTGGGAGTTTCACGAGGGCGGCTTCAGGCAGGCCGCCCTTTACCAGGGCCGCTGGAAAGGCATCCGCTCGGGCGGCCCGGATGCCCCCGTGCAGCTCTTTGACCAGGAGAATGATGCCGCCGAGCTAACCAACGTTGCTGAAAAGCATCCGGACATCGCCGCCAGGATCGGAGCTTATCTCAACACCGCCCGCACGCCGCTCCCCGAGTGGGAGCCGCAGTGGAAGGCCGGAGGGAAGAAGGCGAAAAAATAGGTTCCGGGCTACAGTCGGCAGGCCCTTCACCCACCGAGGCCGCACGACAGATTTCCTGTGCCGCGGCTGCCTGCTCGACGGCCTGGGATGGCATCCTGCCTTCAGGGGCGCCGTTGACGAAGGACTTCATGAAACTTGGCCTGCATGCGTCCGTTCCCGCTCCATGCGTCTTTTCATCATCCTGCTTTGCTCAGTTTTCGGTCCGGTGCTTGCCGCGGACCGGCCTAACATCATCCTCATCCTGGCCGACGACCTGGGATGGTCGGATCTCCCCGCTTATGGCAACAGTTTCCATGAAACACCCCACCTGGACCGCCTGGCCCGGGACGGGATGCGTTTCACGCATTTTTACGCCGGGCCTGTCTGCTCACCGACACGAGCCAACCTGCAGAGCGGACAGGACCAGGCGCGCTTTGGCATCACCCAGCACATCCCCGGCCATCGCCGGCCTTTTGCAAAGTTGGTTGATCCGGCGGTTCCCCGGCAGCTGCCGCTGGAGGTCGAGACCTTTGCAGAGCGGCTTTCAGCGGCTGGCTACTCGACCGGTTACTTTGGCAAATGGCATCTGGGCAAGGAAGGACACGGCCCCGGTGACCAGGGCTGGCAGACAGTGCTTGAATGCCAGGGAAACATCCAGCCGCCCAAGGTCACGGGCGGCGAAACCCGGCGCACGGCGGAGTTCCTGACCGCGAAGGCGCTGACCTTCATCGAGTCAAACAAGGCGCGGCCTTTCCTGCTCCAGGTTTCGCATTCCGCCGTCCACATCCCGC
Organism: Prosthecobacter sp.; assembly: GCA_044345155.1. Classification (GTDB taxonomy): domain Bacteria; phylum Verrucomicrobiota; class Verrucomicrobiia; order Verrucomicrobiales; family Verrucomicrobiaceae; genus Prosthecobacter. The sequence goes on from JBIJBP010000044.1 coordinate 22,475, forward strand.
TTTCCACCACGCCCGAACTGCTGGCGAAATACCAGTCGAAGAAGCCGGTGCCGGGACAACTGTGCAACCCCGCCTATGCCGGTTTGCTGGAGGAGCTGAATCAGAGCGTGGGCCGCATTGTCGAGGCTGTGGAAAAGGCGGGGGTCGCCCAGGACACGCTGATCCTTTTCCTCTCGGACAACGGCGGCATCGAGCATGAGCAGGGCGGACGTGTGGTCACTTCGAACAAGCCCCTGAGAGGTGAAAAAGGCACGCTCTATGAGGGCGGCATCCGCGTGCCGGCCATCGCCTGCTGGCCTGGGAAAATACCGGCTGGAAGCCTGTGCGAGACGCCTGTGATCACGATCGACCTTTACCCGACCCTGCTTCAGCTGGCGCGTGCGCCCATGCCGAAGCAGCCGCTGGATGGGGTGAGTCTTGCCCCGTTGCTGCGTGATCCGCGCGCCATGTTGAACCGGGACATGCTACACTGGCACCTGCCGCATTATCATCACAGCACACCGGCCGGTGCGATCCGGCGGGGCGGATGGAAGCTCATTGAATTTTTTGAAACGGGAGCGCTGGAACTCTACAACCTGGATGCTGATCCCGGCGAACTCAACAACCTCAGCGCCAGCGAGGAAGGGCGCGCCAGGGAGCTGCAGGCTGCGCTTGCCGCATGGCGGCGGGAGGTCGGTGCGCTCATGCCGGTGCCAAATCCTGCGCATGATCCGGCACGTGCCGATGAGCTTGCCAAGGGCAGGGGAGGGAATGCCGAGCTCTGAATCACTCACCCCTGAAACTTATGAAGACACTGCTTCGATGGCTTTGCATCCCCGGCCTTGTTTGCCTTGCGCAGCCGGACCTCCATGCCGCCGGGGCTGGAAAGCCCAACCTGTTGTTCATCTACACGGATGACCACTCGTTCCGCACACTGTCCTGCTACGAGGGCGCGGAGCCATGGGCGAGGACGCCCAACATGGACAGGCTTGCCGCGCGCGGCGTGCGCTTCACCCATGCCTACATCGGCACCTGGTGCATGCCATCTCGCACGACCATGCTCACCGGCCGCCATTCTTACGGTGTCGAGACGATGCGCATGAAGCCGCCCTATCCCGGCGCGGCCTATGACCCGGTGAAGTGCCGATTCTGGCCCTCGGTGTTCCGCCGGCAGGGCTATCACACCGCGCAGATCGGCAAGTGGCACGCGGGCAACGACGCTGGATTCGGCCGTGACTGGGACCATCAGGTCGTGTGGAACCGCCCTCGCCATCCCGACAACGCGCCTAACTATTACCATGACCAGCTCATCTCGTTCAACGGCGGCGAGCCGCAGGTGGTGAAGGGCTATTCCACCGACAACTACACACGCTGGGCCGTGGACTACATCAAGGGCTCAAACCGTGATGCCGCGAAGCCCTGGTACCTCTGGCTCTGCTACGGCGGCCTGCACGCCCCCTACACCCCGGCGGAGCGCCATCTGAAGGATTACCCCGGCGTACGCGTCGCCACTCCGGCCGACATCTATCCGCCACGTTCCGGCAAGCCCGGCTACATGCAGAGGATGGCGGCCTGGGAAAAAGGGCCGGAGGGCGAGCCGGTGCTGAGCGACAAGGCCATCGGCAGCGAGGTGGGCGATGACATCGGGCGTGACCGCGGGCGCACGCTGTCCGAGTGGTCGCGCCAGTATCACCAGGCCGTGCGCGCCCTGGACGAGGGCGTCGGCCGCGTGCTCGCGGCTCTTGAGGAAACCGGTCAGCTGGCAAACACCCTCGTCGTGCTCACGGCGGATCAAGGCTATGCCTGGGGGCATCACGGCTTCCGGGCCAAGCTTGCACCCTACGATGCGAACATCCGCAGCCCTCTCATCATCTCCATGCCGGGCACGCTGCCGGAGGGCAGGGTGTGCCGCACCCCGGTGGGCGGGGCGGATCTGCCGCCCACATTTTTCAGCTTCGCTGGCCTGGAGCTTCCGTGGGAGATGCATGGGCATGACCTGACACCGCTTTTAAAGAACCCGGATGCCGCCTGGCCGCACACGACGATGATGCCCTTCACGGCGGACAAGTTCGGTGCCGACTGTGATGCCGTCCCGCCACCGCCTGGCAACCTGCACAAGAGCGGCGTGCCCTGGTATGTGATGATCGTCGAAGGCCGTCATAAATACATTCGCATCCTGGAGGCTGGCGAAACGGAGGAGCTCTACGACCTTCAGGCCGATCCTGAAGAGCTGACCAATCTCGCCGCCCGTCCCGAGCACAGCGGGCTCCTGCGAAGACTTCGCGACGCCGCCGTTGCCGAGCTGAAGCGCACCGGAGCGAAGATGGCCGGCTCGCTGCCGCGGGTGAAGGAGTGAAGCCGGGCTTTCAGGGCGAGGAAACCAAGGTTGCCGGATGCGACACAATCTTTGCGGGCAGAACGGCCGTCGACGAGGCGTTATCAGACGCCAACCATGAAGCTGTTCCTTTTCTCCCTGTTCGCGGTACTCGGCTGCGGCCAGTCTGCCGCCGCGTCCGGGAGGCCTAACATTGTTTTCTTTCTGACCGATGACCAGACCTCCGGCTCCCTGGGCTGTTACGGCCATCCGGTCGCGCAGACGCCGAACCTGGACTCCCTCGCGTCGCGGGGCACTCGTTTTCAAAACGCCTTCGTCAGCCATTCCATCTGCTGGGTGAGCCGCACCACCCTCCTCACCGGCCTCATGGGACGCAGCCAGGGCACGAAGGAGGCTCCGGAGCAGCTGAGGCCGGACAATGCCAGGATCTTTTACACCGACCTTCTGCGCCAGGCGGGCTACCGCACCGGCCACTATGGCAAGTGGCACACGAAGCTGCCCAAGGGCAGTCTGCCTGCGGATCATTTTGACGTTTTCGAGGACATCGGCCGCAACCCCTACTTCAAAAGACTGCCCGATGGTTCGCTGCGACATGAGACGGACCTCATCGTCGACCTGGGCATCGAGTTCGTGAAGCAGCAGCCGAAGGACCGGCCCTTCGCGCTCAACCTGTGGTTCAACGCCTGCCATGCGGAAGACAGTGACCGCCGTCCCGGGGCGCATTACGCCTGGCCGGAATCCGCGAATGGGTTGTATGCCGACCAGGAGATGTACCGCCCGCGGCTTGATGATCCCGCGATCTTTGAAGCTCTGCCGGACTTCTTCAAGACCAGCATCACCCGCGAACGCTACTTCTGGAGCCTGAACACGCCGGAGAAATACCAGACGAACATGCGCGCCTACATGCGTCAGGTCACTGGCATCGACAACGCCATCGGACGCTTCCTCAAGGAGCTGGAGGCGGCAGGACTCGCTGACAACACCATCATCGTGTATTCGGCCGACAACGGCTACCACATGGGCAACCGCGGACTCACGGGCAAGTGGTCACACTTCGAGGAATCCCTGCGCGTGCCGCTCATCATCGCCGACCCGCGCCTGGGGAAGCCACAGCGTGGCAAGGTAAGCGATGCGATGGCGCTCAACGTCGACCTGCCGGCCACCTTTCTCGATCTGGCGGGCGTGGCGGTGCCTGCGTCCTATCAGGGGCGCAGCCTCAGGCCGGTGGTGGAAGGACAGAAACCCGCCGACTGGCGCACGGAAACCTTCCATGAGCATTACGCCGTTCGCAATCGCATCCCGGCCTATGAAGGCCTGCGCACCGGGCGCTTCAAATACGCGCGTTACTTTGATCACAACTACGAATACCTGCACGATCTGCAGGAGGATCCCGATGAGCTGAAAAACCTCGCCAACGATCCGGCTCATGCCGAGACTCTGAAAAAGCTGCGGCAGCGCACTGATGAGCTCGTCGCGCAGTATGGTGGCGAACTGCCGCCGCTGAAGGGCGAGTTTCAAAAATCAACGGATCCACATCCCGTCGCTTCCGCCGCCGTCACCGTGAAGCCGGGCCCGGATGGGTGGGTGAACTTGTTCAATGGACGTAACCTCAACGGCTGGGATGGTGACCCGCAGTACTGGTCCGTCGAAGATGGCGCCATCACCGGCCGGACGGATGGCTCGCTGAAGATGAACCGCTTCCTCAGCTGGACCGGTTTCACGGTCCGAAACTTTGACCTGCGTGTGAAAGTGAAGGTGACGGCAGGCGGCAACAGTGGTCTGCAATATCGCGGCGCCATGCTGCCCGAGGTCGGGCTCGACATCGTCAGCGGTTATCAGTGCGACATCGTGGCCAACAACCCGGACTACAACGGCATGATTTACGAGGAGCGCGGCCGACGCATCCTTTCGCACACGGGCGAGAAGGTCGTCGTGGCGCCTGACGGCCAGCCCTGGATTGTCGGAAAGATGGAGGTCAGGAAGTTCGCCCCGGATGAGTGGCATGACTACCGCGTGCTGGTGCGTGGCAACCATCACCAGCACTGGATCGACGGTCACATGACCGCTGACCTGGTCGATTGCGACGCCAAGGGGCGTTCGCTGGACGGCGTGCTCGGCGTCCAGGTGCATGTGGGGCCGGCGATGAAGATTCAGTTCAAGGACTTCAAAATTCAGCATCTGCCCGACGACCTGCCGCTTTTGAAGGTCGAGGACCACCCCATTCCCGCCAGTTCACCCGGGGTCAAACCCCAGGGCAAGTTGCCCAAGAACTGGCAGCCGCCGTTGTATGGGGATAAGTGAGCGGGTGGCTCAGGTCGAGCCAATGGTTAGGCGGGAATTGTTCCTGACACGGTGTCCTGAACAGGTCTGATCTTTCGTTAATGTTCTATTGAACACTTCTGAAAGGTGATCTAAAACAGGGCTGTGAAAAGCGCTCCTGAATCTCGTCCGCTGCGGTGGTTGTTCCTCGATTTGAACAGCTACTTTGCCAGCGTGGAGCAGCAGATGGATCCTCGTCTCCGGGGGCGGCCGGTGGCGGTGGTGCCCATGGTTTCGGACGCCACCTGCGCCATCGCGGCGAGTCATGAGGCGAAGAAGTTCGGGGTGAAGACCGGCACGAACATCGGCGAGGCCCGGCGCATGTGTCCCGGACTGGTGCTCGTGGCGGCGGATCATTCCCGCTACGTTGAGTTTCATGAGCGGATCAAGGAGGAGGTCGAGAGGCATTATCCCATCGAGGAGGTGGCCTCGATTGATGAAGTGGCGCTGCTGCTGGATTCGAAACGGCAGTCTGAAGAGGTGGCGCTGGATCTGGCCAGACGCCTGAAGAAGGGGCTGCGGGAGAACATTGGCGAATGCATCACCTGCTCGATCGGCATCGCCCCCAGCCGCTATCTGGCAAAGGTGGCCAGCGACATCCAGAAGCCTGACGGTCTGGTGGTGTTGAAACTGGAGGACATGCCGGGCAGGATCGCCCACTGGAAGCTGACGGACCTTTTTGGCATCGGCCGGCGCATGGAGCCCCGGCTGCGGGCTGCGGGCATCCTGACGGTGGAGGATCTGTGGAATGCGCCGCCGGAAGTGCTGCATCAGGTCTGGGGCGGCGTGGGTGGCGACCGCTTCTGGCATGAACTGCATGGAGGGGACCTGGGTGAGTTTGCCACGCAGTCACGCAGCGTCGGACACAGCCATGTGCTGGCTCCGGAACTGAGAAATCCTCCCGAGGCCGCAATTGTTGCCCGGCGCCTGCTTTTCAAGGCGGCCAGCCGGCTGAGGCGCCAGGGCTACCGGGCGGGGGCGGTCAGCCTGAGCGTGCGCACCGAGGAGCGTGGCCGAGGAGATGCCGGGCTGCGGCTGCCCAAGCCGGTTTCAGACACCTTCACCCTCATGCATCTGCTCCAGGATCTCTGGCCGGTGGTGATGGGGCAGGTGCGCTGGGCACGGGTCAAGAAGGTGGCGGTCACTCTGCACGACATCGTGCCCGTTTCCGCTCCCGAGCAGCTGGAGCTGTTTCCTGCACCTGATCCTCTGGGACGGGAAGAAGGTCAGGGGCGCGTCGAACGGTATGACAAGCTTTCCGGCATCATGGACCGGCTGAACCAACGATACGGCCGGGACAGCATCGCCCTGGGCTTCATGCCCGACCAGGTGAAGGGTTTCTCCGGAACCAAGATCGCCTTCACCCGGATTCCCGACATGGAGGAGTTCAAGGAATAGCCGGGACCTTCAGCCCCGTCTTGACAGGGGCGGCGGTCCTTCGCTTCACTGACGGGTCATGCCCATCGCCCTCGCCGCCGTCCTTTATGAATCCGGGAAGCCGCTCGTGATCGAGGAGGTGGAAGTCGCGGAGCCGCAGGCGGGCGAGGTGATGGTGCGGATGAAGGCCGCCGGCGTCTGTCACAGCGACCTGCATGTGATGAAGGGGGACCTGCCGATGCCCACGCCCATCATTCCCGGTCATGAAGGAGCCGGGATCGTGGAGGCTGTGGGCGAGGGCGTCACCAGCGTCAGTCCGGGGGATGCGGTCTGGCCGATCTGGCGTTCCTCCTGCGGCAGGTGCGACTACTGTCAGCAGGGCCGTCCTGCGCTTTGCGACCTTGGCACCGCCATGCGTTTCACCGGGCTGATGCCCGATGGCAAGACCCGGTTCCGTAACCAAAAAGGTGACAGCATCCGGCATTATGCGGGCGTCTCCACCTTCAGCAGCCTGTCCACCATGCCCGAGGCGGCGGTGGTGAAGATCGAGGGTGGCTTCCCTCTGTGGAAGGCGGCGCTGATCAGCTGCGGCGTCATCACGGGCGTGGGTGCCGTCACCCATGCGGCCCAGGTCAGGCCCGGCGCGACCGTCGCCGTCTTCGGCTGCGGCGGAATTGGGCTGAACATCATCCAGGGGGCGCGCATGGTGAGCGCCCGTCAGATCATCGCGATCGACCCTGTCGCCGGGAAGGAAACGTTTGCGCGCAGCCTGGGGGCCACGCAGTTCATCGACTCCAGCACCTGTGATCCCGTGAAGGCCGTGAAGGACCTGACCGGAGGACTGGGGGTGGACTTCAGCTTCGAGGCCGTCGGCCTGCCGGAGCCGATCGAGCAGGCCTTCGACAGCCTGCGCAAGGGCGGCACCTGCGTCGTGGCGGGCATCTCCAGGGCCGATGCGCGTGCGCGCATCAACACCAACCAATTGTTGTACGCCGAGAAGACCCTCAAGGGCACGCTCTATGGATCCATGCGGCCGCGCATAGACCTGCCTCGCCTGATGGATCTGCATCAAACCGGGGCGCTGAAGCTGGACGAGCTGCTGACCCGGACCTGGAGGCTTGATCAGATCAACGAAGCCTATGAATCCCTGGAGCGTGGCGAGGTGGCCCGCAGCCTGATCGTGTGGGATTGAGCCGGCCAACTTTGCCGTCAAACACGAAGGTGCCGGTGCGTTGGAATGAACCATGTTGATGATTCGTCTGGTCCCTGTCTGTCTACTGAGCCTGATCCTGGTTGCGAAGCTGGATGCGCTTGAGCCCTTGCCGCTGGCCTGGGGGCCGCACCGTGACCTGGTGGCGAAGCCTGCCGAGGGGGGAGGTGTGGAGATCACTCTTGGAGAAGGAAACCCGCACTTCTGGACGGGCGTGGTGCCGAAGGGGTTTCAGCCGGGCAGGCATCAGGTGTTTGAGATGGACTGCTTTGCCCCGGCCGGTGTGGAGTCAGCGATCTTGAGGGCCCGTGTCGCCGGAGGGGAGATGGCGGTGGTGAACACGCAGCCGATCCCTCTCAGCGAGGCCTGGCAGCCCTGGGTGGTGGACCTCAGCCAGATGAAGACAATGCCCGCCGCCGGTCATCCGGAGATGCGGTTTCATGTCGCCCTGAACGGCAGGGCGGGGACGGTGATCCGGGTGCGCAATTTCAGGGTTCGTGAGATGAACGCCGAGGAACTGCGCCTCAAGGCGGGTCGTCAGAAGATTGTGCGGCAGAGGAACGGCGAAGCCGAACAAATTTTAAGTTATGTGCAATCCTCCTGGCCGGTGTCCGGGATGAAGGTCAGCGTGGGTGCGCAGGACATCCGGGTTTCTGGAAAGGCGCCGCCGGGGAAGTTGCGAATCCTTGGCCTGCCTCCCGAAAAGGTGGCGGCGCTCATGCCTCCGCCGCGCGGGGCGGGGATCACGGTGGAGGCCGATGCCGAAGGCCGTTTCGAAGCCGGGCTGCCGCGCATTGAGCCGGAGACCCAACGTGACCGCGCCCTGTGGCGCTGGCGGATTGCAGATGACAAGGGCGGGAAATGGCTGTCTGCCGCCTGCTGGCCCACCGAAACACGCGCTGAACTCGGTGGCAGCCTGCCAAGGATGGAATCAGTGCACCCGAAGGGACTCGGCGGCGTGCCGCCCCTGCACCGGGCCGACCATGAGATCTTTCAGCTCGGCATCGGGCATGTGACCCTGAACATGGTGCTGAACGCCATGCTGCGCGACAGCCCGGCTCCAGGCCATGCGCCATGGACCTGCGAGGGGCGGGAGTATTTCTACAACGAGGCCCTGGTGCACAGCACGGACGCCACCCTGCGGCATCTGCAGGCGCAGAAGATCATCGTCTCCTGCATCCTGCTGGTTGGAAATCATCGTCATGCGGATGGCACTCCACACTCGTTGTTAACTCATCCTGAAGCGGGTGTGCGCGGCATCTTCTCGATGCCGAACCTGACCACGGAGGCCGGGGTGCGGCTTTACGGGGCGGCGGTGAGGCTTCTTGCCGAACGCTATGACGGCAGCCCCCGCAGCCCTGGGAGGATCAGCAACTGGATCCTGCACAACGAGGTCGATCAGGCGGGCACCTGGACGAACATGGGCGACCAGCCGCTGGCGCGCTACCTGGAGAGCTACCAGCGATCGGCGCGCATTGTCCACCATACTGTGCGGCTGTTTGACCGGCAGAGCCGCGTCTTCATGTCGCTGACGCATCACTGGACGAAACAGAGCCACGGCGAAGGTACTTATGTGGTGCGGGACATGCTGGAGATGTTTGCAAAGATGGCCCGGGCGGAGGGGGATTTTGAATGGGGCGTGGCCTATCATCCCTATCCCCGAGACCTGCGCAATCCGGACACGTGGAAGGACGCCGAGCTGACCGGGGGCTTCGACACGCCCTACATCACACCGAAGAACCTGGAGGTGCTGCCCGCCTACCTGAAGCAGGAGCACCTGCGGTTTCAAGGCAAGGTCCGCGGCCTGCTGCTGAGCGAGCAGGGCTTCAACTCACCGACCCTGAGCGAGGCGGACCAGCGGCGTCAGGCGGCTGGTCTGGTCTATGTGTTTCGCAAGCTGAAGACCCTTCCCGAGGTCGAGGCGTATCACCTGCATCGCTATCAGGACATGCCGGCCGGGGAGGGCGGGCTGCGCCTTGGTCTCATTGATGAAAACGGTGTGCACAAGCTGGCCTGGGACGTGTATCGCGAGATCGGCTCCGGCTCCGCCAGGGAGCGGGAGTTTGAAGCGATGGCGGAGAAGGTGTGGTCGGAGCCCTGAGGAGGGATTTCAGGGCATCGCCACGTTCAGTGCATCGGCGATGGACTGGATCCTTGGGGCTGGACGAACTTGAGGTTGGGGCGGGGGCAGGCTGTCCACCCAGGCCTCGATGTTCTCCAGGGAGACATCGGGCTCGTGCTGAACCCTCAGCCATGCATCCTGGCCGCGTTTCAGCAGAGTGATCCAGTGATCCCCGTGTCGGCACTGCAGGCCCTGGCAGGGGCCATCTTCCTCCAGGGCGGAAACTGCTGCCTGCGTGAGCACTGCCACCTTGGTGAGGTCGCCGTCAAAACTGCCGAAGACCACTTCGGCGTGTCCGTCCGCATGGATGAGCAGGGCGTTCATGATCAGTGGGCTTCAAGCCAGTTGGTGCCTGTTCCAGCCTCGACCTCCACCGGCACGTCACCGAGCGGAAGGGCGTCGCGCATGTGCCGGAGGATCAGGCTGCGGGCCTGTTCGATCTCGGCCTCGGGAACTTCGAAAAGGAGTTCGTCATGCACCTGGAGCAGCATGCGGGTTTTCAGGCCTGCTTCATGCAGGGCATGGTCGATGCGGATCATCGCCAGCTTGATCATGTCGGCGGCGGTTCCCTGGATGGGGGTGTTCATCGCCATGCGTTCCGCACCGCCGCGGATGGTGGCGTTGGCGCTGGCGATGTCGCGGATCACGCGACGGCGGCCCGTGATGGTCTCGACATAGCCGTGTTTCTTGGCATCCAGGACGATCTCCTCCATGTAGCGGTGCACGCCCGGGAACTGTTTGAAGTAGTTGTCGATGATGGTGGCCGCCTCGCCGCGCGGGATGCCGAGGCGCTGGGAGAGGCCGAAGGCGCTGATGCCATAGATGATGCCGAAGTTCACCATCTTCGCCGTTCGGCGCATCTCGGGAAGGACGCCGTCCAGCGGCACGCCGTAGACGCGGGCGGCTGTGGCCTGGTGGATGTCCTGGCCCTGCTGGAAGGCCTCGATCATCGCAGGATCTTCGCTGAGAGCCGCCATGACGCGCAGCTCCACCTGGCTGTAGTCGGCGCTGAGCAGCACGCAGCCGGGCAGGCCAGGGACGAAGGCCTTGCGGATCTCCTTGCCGGAGTCCGAGCGGATCGGAATGTTCTGAAGGTTCGGATTGCTCGATGCCATGCGGCCGGTGGCGGCCATGAGCTGGTGGAAGGTGGTGTGAACACGGCCGTCGATCCTGGACACGCATTCGGGCAGCGCGTCGACGTAGGTGTTCTTCAGCTTGGTGACCTCGCGATATTCCAGGATTTCACCGATGATGGGATGCAGGCCGGCAAGCGATTGCAGCACCTGTTCGTTGGTCTGATACTGGCCGGTGGCTGTCTTCTTGGGCTTTTCGATGAGCTTCAGCCTTTCAAACAACACCTCGCCGAGCTGCTTCGGGCTGTTGAGGTTGAAGGGGGTTCCGGCGTGGTCCTGAATCTTGCGATGCAGTTCACTGGCGCGTTTTTCAAGCTGAAGGCCGAAATCGCGCAGCGCGGCGACATCGATCTTCACGCCGATGTGCTCCATGCGGGCCAGCACGGGGATGAGCGGGCATTCGATGTCTTTGAAGACGCGTTCGGCGCCGTGCTTCGGCAGCAGCGGACGGAGCTTGTCCGCAAGCTGCCAGGTGACGTCGGCATCCTCGGCGGCGTAGTCGGAAATCTTCTGCGGGTCGGCCGCGGCGACATCGGCCATGCTCTGCGGGCTGAAGAGATCCTTTTCCTTCTCGGTGTTGATGAGGGCGGAAATCGGCACGGGCGTATAGCCGAGGTAGGTCTCCGAAAGGTAGTCCATGCCATGGCGCTGGTCGGGTTCGACCAGCGAATGGGCGATCATGGTGTCAAAGAAGGGGACGGCGACTTCGACGCCCTTGGCGAGCAGCACGGAGATGTCGAACTTGAGGTTATGCCCGACCTTTTCGACCCCATCACGGGAGAGGACGGCGCGGAATTCCTCCAGAACGCCGGCGGAGTCGGCCTGGTTGCGCGGGAAGAAGGCAAACCAGCCCTCGCCGGACTTCCAGGAAAAGGCGATGCCGACGATCTCGGTGTCGCGTGGATCCAGCGAGGTGGTTTCAAGGTCGAAGCAGAAGGACTGCTGCTTTTCGAGCTCGGCGATCAGTCGGGTGCGTTCCTCTGCGGAGCGCACCAGGTGATATTGATGCGGGGTGTCGGCGATCGTGCGCAGGTGAGGGGCCGCCTGTGTCGTCGTTTCGCTGGCTGCAAAGAGGTCACCGCCTTCAGCCGCTTCCGCAGGCTTCTCATCCCTTGCCATCATGCGGCCGCGACCCGCCTTGAATTCATCCCCGAAAATACGGCGGCCGAGGGCGTTGAACTCGAACTCGGTGAAGAGAGCCTTGAGGGCGGGGGAGTCATGGCCTTTCAGCTCGAGATCATCCAGGGTGACATCGACAGGCAGGTCCGTGAAGATGGTCGCAAGCTTCTTGGACATGACCGCCTTGTCGGCGTGCTGCTCCACCTTTTCCTTCTGCTTCCCTTTGAGCTGGGCGACGCCGGCGATGAGGTTTTCGACGCTGCCAAACTGCTGGATGAGGCTGGTGGCGGTCTTTTCCCCAAAGCCTGGGATGCCGGGGATGTTGTCCACCGCGTCCCCCATGAGTGCGAGGATGTCGATGACCTGTTCCGGGCGTTCGATGCCCCAGCGTTCACAGATTTCCTTCACACCGAGGATCTCGACATCGCTGCCCTGGCGGCCGGGCTTGTAGATCTTGATGTGATCGGAGACGAGCTGGCCGAAGTCCTTGTCGGGGGTGACCATGAAGGTTTCAAAGCCGTCCTTTTCCGCTCGTTTGGCGAGGATTCCGATGATGTCGTCCGCCTCCAGGCCGTCCTTGGTGATGAGGGGCAGGTTCATGGCCGCGCAGAGGCGGTGGATGAGCGGGATGGCCGTGGCGATGTCCTC